>JBJKSM010000163.1:0-5629 GCA_046704045.1 Thermodesulfovibrionales bacterium
CTGGTTCAGCTGGAATATCGGGAGGAGCACGGCGAGCACGATGAACCCGACCATGAGCCCCATTGCCAGGATCATCGAGGGTTCGAGAAGGGACAGTGCCTTCTGCACCTTTCGTTCGAAATCCTCCTCGTAGGAGTGTGCGGCCTTCTCCAGTATCTCTGCGAGGGTCCCGCTTTTTTCTCCTGTGGCGATCAGTTGAAGGAGGACCGAGGGGAACCCTTCGAGGGAGGCGGAAAGACGGGCGCCCTCGGCAACCCGCTTGGCCGCTCCGGTCACCCTCTCTTCGACGATGACGTTGCCCGTCGACTTTGCAGCGAGTTCCAGGGAACGCAGCATCGGGAGCCCGCCGCTGAGCAGAAACCCGAGGGTCCTCGCGAACCGGCCGTAATAGAGACTCTGCATGATGCCGCCGGGGACCCGCAGTTTCAGTGCGTCGATCCTGCGCCTGTATTTCTCGGCCGCCCTTCTCCATCCGAAGCCGCCTGCGGCGGCAAGCAGTGCGAGTACCCACCAGTAGTGGACGAAGAGGTTGCTTATCCATATCAGCGCCACGGTGATGAAGGGAAGGGCGCTCTTTGTGTTTTCGAATATCTTCACGATCTTGGGGACCACAAAGGTGAAGAGAAACGACATGACGACAAAGCCGACTGCCGCCATGAAGAGGGGATAGACCATGGACATGCGTATCTTCGCCCTCACCGCCGCCTGTCTTTCAAGGAAGTCGGCCACGCGTATGAGCACCTTGTCGAGCGCGCCGCTCTGTTCGCCGGCTGCGACCATGTTCACATAGAACTCGGGGAAGACCTTTTTTTCGGATTCCAGTGCGCGTGAGAGGCTTGCGCCGCCCGCGACGCCTTCGCGTATGCGCACAAGCACTCCCTTCCAGAAACCGGTCTTTTCCTCGGACAGGGAACGCAGCGCGTCGATCAGCGGGACGCCCGATGAAAGGAGGATCGACAGCTGCCTCGTGATATGCGGAAGGATCGCGTCATCAGCGCCGCCGCGGGACCATTTCTTTTCCTCATGCCTGAATTCGCCGACCTTCTTCGGATAGATCCCGAGGGCCTTGATGCCGGCGAGGGCGTCCTGGAGGCCGTCAGCTTCGATGGTGCCCGAAGCGCCCGATCCGTCGGGCCTGTATCCCTTATAGTGAAATATCGGCATGGCGCATTACCAGTCGTGGCATGATTCTGTCGGTCCCGGACCCGTCATATGTCCGCGATGTCTTTCTGGGTCACCCTCAGGACTTCTTCAATGGTCGTGATCCCCTTTGCCGCCTTTTCGAAGCCGTCCGTCCTGAGCGTCATCATGCCCTTTGCGATCGCTGTATTCCGGATGCTCTGGGCGTCGATCCTGCCGGAGATCATCTGCCTGATCTCATCGCTCACCGGGAGGAACTCGAAGATGCCGTTTCTTCCAAGGTAGCCGGCGCCTTTGCATTTTTCGCAGCCCTTGCCCCTGTACAGACGAAACGATACGGCTGCCGAACGAGAGAGGTCCGGGAAATAACCCTTCTCGGTTTCGGAAGGGACGTATTCTTCTTTGCAGTGCGGACACACTGTCCGGACGAGCCTCTGCGCGAGCACACCTATGAGCGATGAGGCAACAAGGAAGGGCTCTATTCCCATGTCGATCAGCCTGACGATCGCCGACGGCGCGTCGTTGGTATGGAGCGTGCTGAGAACGAGGTGGCCCGTGAGCGATGCCTGGATCGCGATCTCCGCGGTGTCAACGTCCCTTATCTCGCCGACCATGATCACGTCGGGGTCCTGCCGCAGGATCGAACGCAGGCCGGACGCGAAGGTGAGGCCGATCTTCGGGTTCACCTGGATCTGTCCTATCCCCTTCAGCTGGTATTCGACCGGGTCTTCGACGGTGATGATGTTCTTTTCCTCGGTATGGATCCTGTTGAGCGCCGCGTACAGCGTGGTCGTCTTGCCGCTTCCGGTGGGCCCGGTCACAAGGACGATCCCGTTCGTCCTTCTCAGGAGGTCTTCGATGCGCGCCTCGTCATGGCTGTTCAGGCCCACCTCCCAGAGGCCGATGAGTCCCTGCTTTCTGTCGAGGAGCCTGAGCACCGCCCTCTCGCCGTATGTCGTCGGCACGATCGAGACCCTGATGTCGACGTCACCTCCCCCGATGAGAAGCCTTATGCGGCCGTCCTGGGGAAGACGCTTCTCGGCGATATCGAGGTTCGCCATTATCTTTACCCTGCTGATCAGCGCGTCCTGGATGATCTTCGGCGGGGCCAGGACCCGGTGCAGGATGCCGTCCACGCGCATCCTCACGTCGAGTTCCTTCTCGTAGGGCTCTATATGGATATCGCTCGCCCTCTCCTTCACCGCCTGCTGGAGAATCGCATTCAGGAGCCGTATGATCGGCGCCTCTTCGGTGAGTTCGAGGATGTCCTTCGGTTTCGTGAATTCGGTGGCAACGGACGAAAGGTCTTCGCCGGTGATGTTGTCCATCACCTCCTCGGCAGAGCCCACCTGCCCGTAGAAACGGTTTATCGCATCGATGACGACGCCGGCGGGGGCGGACAACGGAAGAGGAGAGAGACCGAAGTGCACCGAGAGTTCGCGCAGCGCGAGCACGCCCTTTTCATCCGCCACCGCAGCGATGAGAGAGTCGCCCTCCCTCCTGAGAGGCATGAGCATGTTGCCCTTTGCAAAGGAGAGCGGGATTTCCCTGATGAGGGAGTGCTCGACGTCTTCTTCACGGATTGCCTCGATTGGTTCCACTGCAGCCTACTTCATGTGTATCGAGTAGTTCGGCTCCGCAAGATCCACCTCGGGCAGGGCGAGGAACGCCTCCAGCGCCTCCTTGACCGATTGGCCTTTCTTCAGCCGTACGAGGTATACGGGAGGAGTGCCGAAGACACTTATTTCCGCGGCCCCCTGCTGTACGATGAGGGTTTTTGCCTTCTCCGCAGAGACGTCCTCTTTGAATTTCACGAGAAGTTCTCCCTCGGTATACTGGTTGTTGGATGCAGCGAACTCTTTCTCCTTGGCCCTCGTGATCTCGGCGAGCCTTTCCGGCCCCTTGATGATATGCGGATCGAGGAAGACGATCAGGTTCGTCTTGTTCTTCGTGATGCTCTTTGTCTTGAAAAGCCAGCCCAGGAGAGGGATATCTCCAAGGACCGGCATCTTTGTGACCGTCTCCTCGTCATTTTCCTGCATCAGTCCGCCGATGACCACGATCTGGTTGTCCTTTACCACCACCGATGTCTTTGTGGAGCGCTTCGTTATGGTGGGACCGACGCTGACCGTGAGCTGATCGGACTGGTTCTTCACCGAGGAGATTTCCTCGTAGATATCGAGTTTGACGTGGTCTCCCTCGGTAATCTGCGGGGTAAGCCTCAGTATGATGCCGACGTCCTGTCTCACGATCGAGTTGAGGACCCCGGGGATCGCAGCGCCGCCGCTGGTAATGGCGGTAGAAACGCTCGTTTGGCTCTGCGTTATGAACGGCACATTCTCTCCCACGATGATCTCGGCCTCCTTGTTGTCGGAGGTGAGTATCTGGGGCGTGGACAGGACGTTTACCGCGTCCCTGAAATCGTTCAGGCTGAACAGCGCGGCGAATCCCGGAACAGTGAGGGTGTTCGTGGCGACCGTACCGTCGCTGCCGACCGTTGTCAGAGGTACATTGAGAAAATTCCCCAGGCCCCCTACGCTTGCACCGGCGAGCCCCTGAAGGATATTCTGAAACGAGGTCTGATCGATGGTGCCGAAGCCTCCGACCACGATGGGCTTTCCGCCCTTTGTTGCGGTGGCCCTCCACTGAACGCCCAGACTGCGCAGCTTGTCCATGGACGCCTCGATGATCATCGCCTCGACATACTCCTGCCGCCTTCTCCTGTCGAGGCTCTTTATCACCTGGATCAGGTTCTGGTAATCGGCAGGCGAGGCGACAACCACCAGGGAGTTCGAAGCCTTGTCCGGCGTGACCGTGATGCCTCCCGCAGCCTCGAAAGGCGTGATCTGCGCGCCCTGTGCCCCTGCCTGCGCGGGCCGCGCCGCCTGGGCCCCCTTGATCATCCCTTCGAGTACCTTGGCAAGGTCGGTCGCATCCGCGTTTTCGAGGAAATAGACATTCACTCTTCCCTGGGCCTCCGGCGCAGGAATGTCGATGAGGTCGATGAGGCTCTTCATCGATTCCCTTGCGGCCTTGTCGCCGAAGAGAATGACGGCGTTCAGTCTCGGATCGGGGACAGCGGTGGTGGTTACCGCGGCAGCGCCGGGCTGTCCCGCAAAGCCTCTCGGTCTGCCCTTGGCCATACCTTCATTGAGGATCTTTGCAACCGCGTCGGCGCTCGCATGTTTCAGGGGGACCACCTCGGGGATATCCGTGGTCGAAGGCCTGTCGATGAGGTCCACGAGCGACAGGATCTTTTCGATATTCAGCCCGGAGTCGACCACGAGAAGCAGGTTGCCGGGGCCGAAGACCGAAATGAACCCGTCTTTCGATACGAGGGGCTGGCAGAATTTGAGGGCCTCCTCAACAGGGACATACTTGAGGGCGATAAGCCTTGCGATATAGCTTTCATTGATCGGCTGCCCCTCGGTTGTTATCCTCATCCCCTGGTGTTTTGCCTCGGCTGCCGGGACTATCTTGTAGATGTCGACGCCCGACGGGACAACAGTGAACCCCTTGAGTTCGAGGACCGAAGTAAAAAGGTTATAGGCATCATCGATGGAGAGCTTCGTGGGCGCGATAATGGTGACCTTCCCCTTGACCTTTTCGTCAAAGATGAAGTTCTTGCCGGTGACGTCGCTGATGAATTTGGTAACTGTCGGGAGTTCGACGTCCACGAAATTGAAGGTGACCTCCGCTTTTTTCGGCGCTGCCGCTGCCACGCCGGAAACGAGAAACAGGAGAGAAATGCCCATGAGGAAAAGAGATAAGGCACGACAGCCGGCGGACGGGAGATCGGGAGTTTGTTTCATGTCCTAAGTATATTATTAGAAATTGACGGTGGCGTCAACAGGGAAAGAACGTGAATGGTGAACAATGAATGTGAATAGTGAATGGGTTGAAAACGGATCCCCCTGCGTCCTCTGGGGTAAATTCTTTTTCCCCAACGGACTAGCGGAGCTGGTAGGTCATCGTCATTTTCTCGCCGCCCCGAACGATGTCCAGTTCCGCCCTGTCGATGCTCCTGAGGGCCGTCAGGGCCTGGAGCGCCGCCTCCGGGCTCGATATGTTGAACTGGTTGATCCGGAGGAGGACATCGCCGTTCCTGAGGCCGAGACTTGCATACACGCCGCCCGGCTTGACTTCCGAGAGCACAAACCCCTCCTGCCTGCCGTTGACCATATTAGGCATGAAACGGGCGTCGGTCATGATCTGTGTCGGCTTTGCGATGGCCTGCTGGACGCTTTGCATGTCTATCTGATATGTCTCGGCCCCTGTCCTCGTTGCAAAGTTTCCCGGACCGCCGGGGGCCTGTATCTCCTTTATCGTGGCCACATCAGCCAGGGGGATCTCCATCCCGCCGCCTGTGCCGACAAAAACGCGGTATTTCTCCACCCTGATCAGTTTGCCGAGCCCGAAGACGGAATCGCCGACCCTGTAGACATCCTGCTTGCCGGCTTTGTCCGAAAAGATCGCATAACTCACCTTT
>JBJKSM010000164.1:0-10720 GCA_046704045.1 Thermodesulfovibrionales bacterium
CCCTTTTTGCGTTACGGTGAATCTATCCTCCCGGCAAGTCCGGCGGCGGAATCTCCCGAAAATAATTTCACAGATATTGAATGAGACGGGTTTGGACCCCGAACTGCTGGAAGTCGAGATCGCCGAAAGCGCCCTGATGAACAACATCGAATCCAGCATTGCCGGCCTCGGAAGCCTGGTAGATATCGGCATCGGCATTACCCTCGATGACTTCGGCTCGGGGTTTTCCTGTTTAAGCTCCCTCAGGAGATTACCCGTTCGAAAACTCAAGATCGACAGGTCATTCATAAGCGAACTCAAAGAAGACCATGTCCTCCAGACCATCGTCAACGCAATAATCGAAGTCGCACACAAAATGAAAGTGAGGGTGGTTGCCGAAGGTGGTGTAACAGAAGATCAGCTCACGTTTCTGCGATCGATAGGGTGTGATGAGATACAGGGATACCTGTTCAGCAAGCCGCTTCCCGGCGACAAGTTTGAGCAGTGGGTGATGTCGCTGCCACCCTCCGCAGAGGATCGCAAAGAATAGTTTTTTGTTCGGATGCGTGAACGATCTAGAACCGGTACGTAACGCTGATACCCACCATGTGCAGGTCGGTCCTGTAGACGCCATTGGCGGAGGCGGCTGGGTTCACGATTCCGTCAGACGGGTTGTCATCAATGGCGTTATTCTTGGTCCTGCCATTTACTTTCTGATATGCGTATGAAATGCCCAGCAGGAATCTGCTGAACCTGATGTCCGTTCCGATACAGTACACGTGGGATGTCCCTGAGGGCACGACGGGGTCGAATGTCGCATCCGGGACCGGGGTGCCCTCGTAAATATACCCTGCCATGACTGCCACGGCATCATTCGCCTGATATCGGGCGCCCATATTGAGCGAATAGATGTCTTTCCATTTTTTGGGATAGGTTATTTCCTGAAATCCCGCAATCGGCCTGTCCGTGATTATGCCGAGCTGATCGTAGGAAGACCAGCCTTCCCACCTGCCGCCCAATTCGATAGTCGTGCGGGGAAGGCCCCTGTATGCGATGCCGATGTTTGCCATGGCCGGAAGTTTCAGCGTTGTATGCGCACCGGTGTCCGGAAACAGGGAAGTCACCGCCGCCGGAATCCCGGCAGGAAAAGCGTGTGTAATATTTCCGTTAATTCGCATTCTGATGCCGGATCTGTACGCAAGTCCGACCGAGATATCCCTGGTGATATCGATGAGGATACCGGTGTTGAATCCCGCGGAGAAAGCATCGCCTTTGAGTGTCTGCCTGACATCAGGCAGGGGGTCGAGATTGAGCATTTTATTGAGCTTCGCGCTGAGGAAGACGAACGGAACCCCGGCAGCCACGCTGATATTCGGTGTGAGCCGGTATGAAACAACAGGGTTGAGCGTATACGTTGTAAGTTCCGATTTGGTAGCTATATACCTTCCCTCCCAGTTATCAGGCCAATTGGTGGCAAGACCGAAGTTGCTGAAGAAACCGAAACCGGCGGAAAACTTCTGAGATACTTTGCGGGTCGCATAGAATGTCGACGGGAAAAAAACGTCCCTCTCCGTCTCGAAACTTCTGCCGGAAAAGGAGCTCTCGAACTCATTGCCGGGGATGAGCAGCGAAGTCCCGACCTCTATCTGCGTTCCGGGCAGGCTGTTTATAAGCGCCGGGTTGAAGAACACCGAAGAAGGATCGTTCGTGTGAGCTATCACCGCATTTCCCTGCCCAAGAGGGGTCGCACCCTGGGTGTTCACCGAAAAGCCTGCCCCGTACACCGTACAAACGGCAAGCGAAACAAAAAATACCGCCATAACAACCAGTCGGACAGTTTTCATGTCACCTCCTTTTTTGCACTGGTGTTTTTTATAAGCTTTGCTTTACTTTTTTGTCAAGGTAAAAGTTATAATTACTGCAAGGCGCATCCTCTTTCAATAACGCCCATGAGAAAAAAAAGAGAAAGCGAGAAAGCAGAAGCTAATTTGAACGGAGACGGTGACTATCTCATGGAAAACGAGCGTGAAGCGGTCAGGCTCGACCTGAAGACCGATCCGGAGCGGGTAAAAAACCAAGCGCTATGGGCGGGGATAAGGCCGGGGATGCGGGTCGCCGATATAGGCTGCGGGATTGGCAAGACCGCCTTCATCCTGAACGAGCTCGTTCAGCCGGGAGGCGAAACTGTGGGGGTCGATTTTTCCGATTCCCGGATAAAAACGGCGCATGAGAAATACGCGTCGCCGACAATTTCCTATCACGTGAGAGATGTTCGCGGAGACTTGAGGGATCTCGGGAAGTTCTTTTTTATCTGGGTCAGGTTCCTTCTTGAATATTTCCGGCGCGAGAGTTTCGAGATCGTGAAACAACTTACACGACTGCTGAAGAAAGGCGGCATACTCTGCCTCATAGACCTCGACTGCAACTGCATGAATTTTTACGGGGCCCCGCCACGGCTGGAAACGGCATTTTACAAGGTCATGGAATCTTTGCAGGACCGCGGTAATTTCGATCCCTTTGTCGGCAGAAAACTATACAGCTACCTCTTTGATCTCAAGTACGGGGACATCCGCGTGGAGGTATCCTCTCACCATGTCACGTACGGCACCCTCGATGAAAGAGACAGCCTGAATTGGCTCACCAAAGTGGAGACAGTCGCCCGGAAGGGCTATCTGGATTTTTCCGAGTTCAGCAGTTACCACAGCTTTCACGAAGAGATTGGGAGATTTTTGAGCGATCCGAGGAGGTTTATTTACTCGCCCTTAGTGCTGTGCAGAGGGGTCAGAAAACTCTGACGAGAGAACTTTTTTTGTGTCAAGATTCAAGAGGCCGCTGAAATTCTTGTCGCAATATCCGAGAAAGGCATCGGTCACTTCAGGATCCAGATGTGTTCCCCTTATCCTGTAAATGAGTTTCAGTGCAACCTCGAGAGACATGGCTTCCCTGTAATGACGTTTGGAAGTTATCGCTTCGAAGTAGTCGGCAACCGCTATGATCCTCGAGCCAAGAGGTATTGCATCTTCCCTGAGGCCCAGCGGATAGCCTGTGCCGTCCCACTTCTCATGGTGGCATCCCACGATAATCGGGACCTGCCTGTATATTCCTTCGAAGTTGATCTTTTCGAGTATCTGCTGTGTCTTGGCCGCGTGGGTTTTTATCTCCTCAAACTCTGTTTCGTCGAGCGGTCCCTGCTTCTTGAGAACAGAATCCCTGATGCCGATCTTGCCGTAGTCATGGAGCAGGGCCGCAACGCGGATCATCTCCGTAAATTCCCTGGACATGCCGAGTTCGTTACAAATTCCGACAGCGTACTTTGTAACGCGTTCGGAGTGACCGGCAGTCAAGAAGTCCCTCGCGTCGATGGTCGCCGCAAGGGTTTGAATGATGGACCTGAACTGCTGCTCCTTGTTCTCAAAGAGCATGATGGTATGCATGCTGACGGCTATCTCGGGCATTATGCTCATCAGAAGATTGAGGTCGCTCTGAAGCAACGGCCTCTTGGACCGGATATTGTCTACTGCAATGATACCAAGGGATTGTTTCTCGTAGACAATAGGACAGCAGACAAAGGACTTTGCCCCCATTTTTTTTGCGAATTCAATGCTGAAAGGCGACAGGTCCTCCCTGATGGACTCCACGTTGTCGATGAGGAGCGGTTTCTGGTCTTTGAAGCAGACAACGAAGGCTCCCTTCGAACCCGCCTTATTGAGATGGAACCGGGACTTTTTCAGCAAGGAATACTGTTCGGAGGTGTAACCGAACCCGGAGTGGAAAGCAAGCACTGTCCTCTCCCTGTTCGGGAGAAGGATAAGCCCCCGGTCGTAGTCGAGGCGGTTCTGGAACGCCTGAATAACTTCGTGGAAGATGCCGTCAAGATCGCTCGTTTTGTTGAAGGCAAGTCCGAGTTCGTACAGGAGCAGGCCGTCGTTATACCTGGAGTTCAGCTGCTCCAGGAGCTTGCCGGATGAGTCCTGCAGGTTCGAAAGGGCCGCGGTCAGTTCGCTGTTTTCGAGATGCATTGCGTAGATGGTCAAGGCCAGAAGCGCTACTATGGAAAGCGGGAGGAGTACAGCGAAAGCAACATCACGGTGGCCGCTAAAAAGGACGAAACCGAAGACGATAAAGAGAAAGGCCGAGAAAAAAGCCCTGATGTTCCTCCACAGGGCGGAGTGAGACTCCTGCCACGTTACAATGTACCTGCACGATGAGCCGCCCCTGAATATGCACTCGGGGTGTTCAATGACCGGAAGGCGGTAATTAAACATCTTGGCGACAGCCTCAAAATGGCCCATCCTGTTCTCACACTGAAAGGGCCTTTCATGAACGTCACTGTGAGGGGTGACAGTTATTTCGACTTTGTGTCTTCCCATCCTCTTTGCAGCGTACTGGGATGATTTCGTGATATGCGGGGCAAATTTGCCTATCATTTCATAAGCCCGTCCGGGTCCCACGTATCCGAGAACGTACTGCCTTATAAGACCAAGTGACTCCGACGACGCGGCAAATCGTCCGGCCTCCCTCGCGATGTCCTTATCGCCCGTCTTTTTCAGGATCTCATCATAGAACCTGTTCACCTCTTCCTGTGTGAACCAATGACCTTGATCAGCGACCTGGTAAGGCATTATTCCGGAATTTGAAAGAATTTCGCCGGTGTTAATATGGGGATATTTCTTCTTCAAATACTTGATGAAAGTATCAATTATGCGGCTGTTGTAAAGAGGCCTTTTACTCATCGACATCCTTCCGGCATCGCCCGCCCGCGCACCACCGAGAAAATCGGGGCGCGATTTCCCGGAGCGTCAGCCTTATGTTCGCCATCTGCTTATGCCTTCCTTACCAGATGTGAAACGAAGTCAAGGTAATGGTCAAGCTGCTGAATGTCAAACGACCAGAGTCTGTATATTTTGTTATGGCCCAGCGCATTCTTTTCGGCATAGGCGGTAGGACTCACGAGAAATGGAATTTCATCCTCGGCATAGGACTGTGCCACCCTGTTGCAGGCCGAGAGAAAATAGTCAGCGGGAAGATTGTCTCCGTCAAGAACGAAGGCTGTGACACAGTTTGTGAGGTTAGACATGTTCAGGCCCGTGTCAGACACGTTGGCGATGAAGAGCGCTTTAAGCTTCTTGCCCTCCTTCAGCGAGTAAAGGTGACGGTCTCTCTTCAGCCCATTTTTTTTGTATACGTCTTTAATCGGCATATTTGCAAGGGATGAGGGGTCGAGTTCAAAGGCGGTTGTCATGAGTCCTCCCGAAGAGTAAGAGTAATAATCCTCCAGTTCAAACAGATCAGACGCGGTAGACTGCTCCAGTGTTGTGGAAGCCGGCAGGGAGGGAAGGCGCTGGTTTTTCCTTACGAGGACGTGAGCGAAGTCGTCAAGGGAACATAGCCTTGGATTGGCGAGATGCCTGGCGAAAGCCCCGAATACACGGTTGGGGAATCGGTTCTCCGGCCGGAAATAACAAAGTGCATACTGCAAATGGGATGAATGTATGTTGAAGACGTCGTTGAGATAGCGGCCGATCTGGTCAAGAACTACGAGACCCGCTTTTGAGATGCCGACTGATGCGTGATGGTGAAATAGCCAGGTGTTCTCGAAATAACGTATCATTGAGATATGGCCCAGGATCTGACCGTTGTCTTGATAAATAAAGTGGCGCGCTATGTCGGGGGTCTCCATATATAATTTTCTGTAAGTCTCCCTGAGCCTCTCAATATCCGGAAACAATGATAGGTATTTCTTGGGGTAAATAAAACCCGTCTTGAAAAAAAAATTCAGCAGCTCGTCGATGTCCACCCTGTTACACACATACGAGTTCTTGTCCGCCGCTTGGTGCAGCACGCTCGCAACAAGGGTCTGGCTTGACTGGTCCATGTCAAGTATCGCAACACCGGAACGCACTAATGTTGCAGAATCCGGCGGCGTGGATGTTTCCTTGACTATGGAGCGAGTGATCACTTGGGCCTTGCAGCGCACATTGACCCCATAGGCGAATTCAATCTCCACCTGCGGCAGGATCATGCCGGGGATGAGGGTACAGGACTCATACCGCTCAATGACCGAGAACCCCGAACCGGACAATTCGTCAATCCTGCGCGAAGTGGTCCTTCCCGTTAATGGATGTGTGAAAATGACATTGGGGGAAGGATGGAGCCGGTGGCGCCGACTTCTGTGTGTTTTTCGTCTGAATCTGCAAAATGTACGGACGGACGGCTCAAAAACAAAGGTTTTCTCTTCGGCACCGCCGTCGCTGCGTATGATGCGGCATTCTCCCGAATAGAGGAGCTCCTCCTGTTTCTTTAGAAGGACCATAACGCTGATTTCCGGATTAACGTATGTAAATGAAGACATGCTTCCGCATGATATAACAGCCGAAAAGGAAATGCCGCTGCAGTCTTTAAGCGTCCCCTTAAAAGAGAGGCCGTTCTGTATCATCTCGACATCCACCCCGCAGCAGGACCGCCGCTCCACCCTTCTCTGCGAGATTTCAGTCCCGACGACCTGGCTGATATCGAGGCTTATCGTCTTATCATCAATGGTCACAATCTGAGGCTTCAAAGAGAAGATGAACCTGCCCGTTTCGACAAGGACCTGATGGAGTTCATACGAGATAATTCTGTCCCTCAGCTTCCGGTGATTTTTCCAGGAAAGATGCAGGTAGTTTTCGTAGCACGGGGAAGGAAATGCCTCAACAGTCTCGAAGGTATTGTACTGCACATGTTTGAATACAACGTTGACAGGCCTATTTTGAGAATGGAGATGGTTAATGGCATTGACGATGCATGCCTTGCTGACCGAGGCTCTTCTCGCAACCTTTTCAGAGACTCTCTCATCTGCCTCCGCGTGCACTCGCTCTTCCATATACCTCTCAACAAAAAACTACGATTACTCTAATGAATCATATCATAAATAATCAAGCGGCCCGGGAAGGATGGGAAGATCTACACGTAACAGTCAGAAGCGCCGCCGGAACAGAGAGGGCATCTGCTTAGAAGAGGAAGGAAATCTCAGTCCCTGTCCCTCCCGAAAACCGGTTTGTCCCCTCCCGGGGTTGCCGGGGTGATCCTGAATGAGAGCAGGAGGGGCCCGAATATGCAGCCGCTTTGCTTTTCGCACTATTTTTGCTATCCTGAATATGTATTCGATATCGATTTCAGCGCACCATAAACGGGGAACGCCGGCTGTCGTACCCCGTTCCTTGACAACAAAAATCCCGACCAAAGGGAGAGACACTATGACCGCTACAGAAGGCACGCCGTTTCTCACCAGTCTGCCTGCATGGCAGGCGCTTGAGGACCATTACCGGAAGATCAAGGATATACACCTGATACAACTCTTCGCCGAAGACCCCGGGCGGGGCGAAGAGTTGTCTGCCGGGGCCGTGGGAATCTACCTCGATTACTCGAAGAACCGCATCACCTCCGAAACGATGCGGCTCCTCCTGAAACTCGCGGATGACTGCGGACTGCGTCAGCGCATCGATGCGATGTTCAGCGGGGAGAAGATCAATTCCACGGAGGGACGCGCCGCGCTCCACGTTGCGCTTCGCGCGCCGCGCGATCAAGAGATTCTCGTCGACGGCAAGAACGTTGTCCAGGAGGTACACGAGGTGCTCGACCGTATGACCGGCTTCGCCGACAGGGTCAGGGGCGGACAATGGAAAGGGCATACCGGCAAACCCGTACGAAACGTCGTCAACATCGGCATAGGCGGCTCGGACCTCGGCCCGGTCATGGCATACGAGGCGCTCCGCCACTACAGCAGGCGCGACATGACCTTCCGTTTCATCTCGAATGTGGACGGTACCGACTTCGCCGAGGCGACACGGGACCTGAGCCCCGATGAAACACTCTTCATCGTCTCGTCGAAGACCTTTACGACACTTGAAACGATGACCAACGCCCACACCGCCCGCCGCTGGATGCTCGATGCCCTGGGAGACGAGAAATCAGTGGCGAGTCACTTCGCTGCCGTCTCGACCAATGCGGAGGAGGTCACAAAGTTCGGCATCGATACCGCCAACATGTTCGGGTTCTGGGACTGGGTCGGGGGCCGCTACTCGATGGATTCGGCGATCGGCCTTTCGACCATGATCGCTGTCGGACCCGAAAACTTTCGCGCGATGCTCGCCGGCTTCCATGAGATGGACGAGCACTTCCGGACCGCGCCCTTCGACCGGAACCTGCCTGTGATCATGGGTCTGCTCTGCGTCTGGTACAACAACTTCTTCGGGGCCCAGACGGTCGCCGTGCTCCCTTACAACCAGTATCTGAAGCGTTTCCCGGCCTACCTCCAGCAGCTCACCATGGAGAGCAACGGCAAACACGTGACGCTCGGCGGCGCGCGCGTGGATTACGAGACAGGCCCCATCTTCTGGGGAGAGCCCGGCACCAACGGCCAGCACTCCTTTTACCAGCTCATCCACCAGGGGACAAAGCTGGTCCCCTGCGACTTCATCGGTTTTTGCCGCACGTTGAACCCGGTCGGAAACCATCACGACATCCTGATGGCAAACGTCTTTGCACAGGCCGAGGCCCTTGCCTTCGGCAGGACAGAGGCGGAGGTGAAGGCCGGGGGGACGCCGGACCGTCTCGCGAAACACCGCGTCTGCGAAGGCAACCGGCCGTCTAACACGATCCTCTGCGACCTCCTGACGCCCGGGACGCTCGGCAAACTCGTGGCGCTCTACGAGCACAGCGTATTCACGCAGGGGACGCTCTGGCAGATCGATCCCTTCGACCAGTGGGGCGTCGAGCTCGGAAAGGCGCTCGCCAAAAATATCGTTCCCGAACTGGAAAGCGCAGCAGAGCCGGAACCGGGGCATGACAGTTCTACGAATGCGCTGATCCGGCTCTATCGCAGACTCAAAGGAGGAGATGCAAAATGAGCGACAGGCAAAGAACGCACAGCCCGATATACACCTTTCTGCCGGCCGAAGTCGAGGGATTCGATTCCCTCGCAGAGCTCGCCCTTGATATGCGCTGGGCATGGAATCATGCCGCAGACGAAGTGTGGAGACGGCTCGATCCCCTGCTCTGGGACCTCACCCGCAACCCCTGGGTTGTGCTGCAGACCGTCTCGCGGGACCGGCTCGAAAGCGTGCTGGCAGACCCCTCTTTCCGCAAGAAGGTCGATGATCTCGTTCAGGCAAAACATGACTCCGACGCATCGGCAGCCTGGTTTCAGCAGAAACATGCGGACGCCCCATTGACCGCCGCGGCATACTTCAGTATGGAGTTCATGCTGAGCGAGGCCCTTCCCATCTATTCCGGGGGACTCGGCAACGTGGCCGGCGATCAGTTGAAGGCCGCAAACGACCTCGGTGTGCCGGTCATAGGGGTGGGGCTGCTCTATCAGCAGGGCTATTTCAGGCAGGTGATAGACAGAACCGGCTCACAGCAGGCCCTCTTCCCCTACAACGATCCCGGACAGCTGCCGATCACTCCCCTGCGCGAGCCCAACGGCGAGTGGATGAGGCAGGAGATGAGGCTGCCCGGCTACTCGCTCTGGCTGCGCGCCTGGCAGGTGGAGGTGGGCAGGGTAAAGCTCTACCTCCTCGACAGCAATGACGCGGCAAACTTTCCGGCCCATCGAGGTATCACGAGTGAGCTTTACGGAGGCGGGCCGGAGCAGAGGCTGCAGCAGGAAATCATTCTCGGGATAGGGGGATGGCGGCTTCTCCGGCTGCTCGGCATCAAGCCGGAGGTCTGCCACCTAAACGAAGGCCACGCGGCCTTCGCCGTGCTGGAGCGTGCCCGGACCTTTATGAAAGAGACGGGTCAGCCCTTCGAAGTCGCGCTCGCCGTTACACGCTCGGGCAATCTCTTCACCACCCATACGCCCGTGGCCGCCGGTTTCGATCGTTATCCCCCGGCCCTCATCGAACAGTACCTCGGCTGGTATGCGACGGAGAGGCTCGGAGTCCCGCTCGGGGACCTGCTCGCCCTCGGCCGGGAGAACCCGAACAATCCCTCGGAAAACTTCAATATGGCCTATCTGGCTATACGGGGCAGCGGCGCGGTCAACGGGGTGAGCCGCCTGCACGGCCAGGTGAGCCGCCGCATCTTCAGATCTCTCTTTCCGCGCTGGCCCGAGGCGGAAGTCCCGGTCGGCCATGTCACCAACGGGGTCCACATGCCTTCCTGGGATTCGGAAGAGGCCGACGAGCTCTGGACCCAAAGCTGCGGAAAGGAGCGCTGGATGGGGACGGTGGAGACCCTGGAGGAAAAGATCCGCAATATCCCCGATTCAATGCTGTGGGAGTGCCGCTCCTCGGCCCGCAAGTCCCTTGTCGAATTCATCAGGTCGCAGCTGTCCCGCCAGTTGGCGGTCTCGGGGGCTTCTCCCCTGAGGGTTGAAAGCGCGAAAAATATCTTCGATACCAATACGCTGACGCTCGGCTTTGCACGCCGTTTTGCGACATACAAACGCCCGAACCTCCTGCTCCATGATCCCGAGAGGCTTCTTCGCATACTCACCGACACCCGCCGGCCCGTGCAGCTCATCCTCGCAGGAAAGGCCCATCCCGCCGACGCAGCGGGTCAGGCCATGATCCGTGAGTGGATGTTGTTCATCCGCGCGGCGGAGGCGCAGAGGCATGTGGTGTTCCTTAGCGATTACGACATGCTTCTGACGGAGCAGCTCTTGCTGGGTTTGGATCTGTGGATCAATACCCCCCGGCGGCCCTGGGAGGCGAGCGGTACGAGTGGCATGAAGGTGCTTGTCATCGGAGGTCTCAAC
>JBJKSM010000165.1:0-8339 GCA_046704045.1 Thermodesulfovibrionales bacterium
CTTCAGGACAATGGAAGGAGCCCAACGCTTTCTTTCGGTCCGCAGTTATATATCTACTCTGCGTAAGAATGGGCTTCAGGTATTTCCAGCAATCGTCTCTGCTCTCAGCGGTGACCCCTTTATGCCACCGTTAACCTCCAATTTGACCTGAGTAGTTACCTCAATTTTATAATAAATATATAATAGTACTTTTTGCAGGGGATTTGATAGGGAGGCGTGTTATCCGTTTGTGGCTGCGGCACAAAATAAACTCTGCTCAACAAGCCTGCTTATGCCTTTATAAATTATTACAATCGTCCAACCTCTTTATTTAAAAGCCAAAATATGTTATTTTTTCTAACTTAAGCAAAATTTGTCGGTCCCGGAGCTACCCGGTTTTATGTGAATGAAGATTCAGGCCCCGCCGAGACATCGGCTTGGGCGTCATGTGAAGAACAGCCGGGACCGCAGCATCTTCAGACGAAAATACGGCAGCAGGAAAGGAGTCTCCGGATGCTTATCATAGGCGAGAAATTGAGCATCATAGCAAAGAGGGTGAGGGAAGCGATGCTGAAGAGGGACAAGGGCCCGATCCAGGAGATCGCAACGCGGCAGTGGAAGGAAGGCGCGGGCATTATCGACGCCAATATCGGTCCCTCAGAAGACGGCGGAGAGGACCTGATGCAGTGGATGGTCACGACGATCCAGGAGGTCGTTCCTCTTCCGGTATGTCTCGACACGACGAATGCAAGTGCGATAGAGGCGGGACTGAAGATACACAACAGTCAATGGGGCAGGCCGTTGATCAACTCCACGTCGAACGACCCCGAGAGATTCCCGATCCTCGAACTGGGAGCCAAATACAAGGCGTTGGTTATCGGACTTACCGTGGGCAAGGGTGGGCTTCCCGCAGACGCCGAAGAGAGGGCAGGTATTGCTGCCGATATAATGGCAAGGGCTATGGAATACGGGGTGCCCCTGGAGGACCTGTATCTCGACCCCCTGGTCCTCCAGATCGCGACCTCCCAGGACCACGCCGTCAAGGTGATCGATGCTATAAGGATGTTCCAGGAGATGAACGATCCGCCGATGAAGACCGTTGTCGGCCTGAGCAATATATCAAACGGCTGCCCCAGGCACGTAAGACCGATACTGAACAAATACTATTTCCTGATGCTCATGAACGCCGGTCTGACCTCGGCGATAGCCGACGCCCGCGAGATGGCGGAGGCCCTGGAAGAGAAAAAACTTTTCGACGACGTGCTGGCCGGGAAAGAGATCGATGACGCCGCCAAAATGACAGAGATCAGAAAGACGATCGACGTGGTAATGGGCAGAACGCTCTATGCCCACTCATATCTGGAAATGTAAATAATCGTTGTCGGTCTCCTGCAGGGGCGGGGTTCACCCCGCCCGGCAGTATACGGATGCCGGCATGATAAAAGAGGAGGATATATGGCTTTTACACCAACCAAGGAAACCTATTCGGGGAAAGTTTATCCCGTAACCATCGGGACGGGTGAGTCTGCGGTCACCTTCGGCGGGGAGAACGTCCTCCCCTTTCATTCCTTCGAGGGAGCGACGCCGAACAGCCCTGTCATCGCATACGAGATACAGGACGTGCCGCCCGCAGATTGGCCCGAAAACGTAAGGAAACCCTACGAGGCCGTCTCCGGCGATCCGGTGAAATGGGCGAAATACTGCCAGGATGAGCTGAAGGCGAAGGTGATCGCCCTGAGACTGATAGGGACGCACCCGGACAGGGAAAACCGCTCGGCCGAAGAAGCGGCGAAGACGGTGAAGGATGTGCTCGCTGCAATCAATGTGCCTCTCGTCATCATCGGCAGCAACCACCCTGAAAAAGACTCTTCGGTCCTTGTCGCAGCTGCGGAGGCCGGGAAGGACAAAAACTGCGTCATAGGGAAGGCCCAGGAGGCCAACTACAAAACCATTGCAGCAGCGGCGATGGCCAATAACCATAAGCTTATCGCGATGTCCGAACTCGACATCAACCTGTCGAAACAGCTCAACATCCTGATCACCCAGATGGGTTTCGAGAAGGAGCGGCTGATCACCGACCCGATGTGCTCGGCGCTCGGATACGGCCTTGAGTATACATATTCTGTCATGGAAAGGATAAGGCTTGCAGCGCTCTCCCAAAACGACGCAACGATGCAGCCGCCGATGCTCGGAGACGTCGGCATGTACGTCTGGAAGGTGAAAGAGACCCAGGCCCCGGAGGCCGACCTTCCGCAGTGGGGCGCCACTGAGGAAAGGGGCATCGCGTGGGAGGCGATGACTGCAACGGCGCTTTTGACGGCCGGAGCCGAGCTTCTGATCATGAGGCACCCCAAGGCGATAGAAGCGGTCCGAAAGACGGTCGAGGAACTGGTATAACGTGAGACGTGAAAAGTGAAAAGGTGAAAAGTGAATGCGGCGTCCCTCGCAGTTTTCCGTTAACTTTTCACTTTTTACTGTTCACTTTTAACTCTTAAAACCGGAGGTTTTGATATGGCTTTATCAGGCGTTGAAATATTCAAACTCTTACCGAAGACGAATTGCAAGAAGTGCGGGCATCCGACATGTCTTGCCTTTGCGATGAAGCTTGCCCAGAGGCAGGCGTCCCTTGATGCATGCCCTGACGTATCCGAGGAGGCAAAGAAGATCCTCGGCGAGGCATCCGCCCCGCCGGTCAGGCCGATAACCTTCGGCGCGGGAGACAAGGCGTTAAAGATGGGAGAGGAAACGGTCCTCTTCAGGCACGACAAGAAATTCGTGAACCCCTGTGCCCTTGCGGTAGAGATAAAGGATACGCTTTCCGAGGACGAAATAGCGAAGACCGCAGGGCAGGTGGTGAATTCCGAGATCGACAGGGTGGGCCAGAAACTGAGGGTCGACGCGATCGTGCTGACGAACGCATCCGGCGACGCCGCGAAGCTCGAAGCTGCTGCAAAGACGGTGGCGGCAAAGGCGCCGGCAGTCCCGGTCATAATAAACGCGGCCAGCCCCCAGGCTGCCGAGGCGGCTATGAAGGTCTATGCCGGCAAAAGGCCGATCCTCTACGGCGCAAACGCCTCCAACCTCGAAGCGATGGCGAACGTCGCAAAAACGAACAAGGCGATCCTCGGCATAGCAGCAACCAGCATCGAGGAACTTGCCGACCTCACCGAAAAGGCGAAGGCCCTCGGCGTCGAGGACCTTGTCATCGATTCGGGTGCGAGGAAGGCCAAGGACATACTGGAACACAACACCCTGATCAGAAGGGCCGCCGTCAAGAAGTACTTCAAGCCCCTCGGGTTCCCGATCATCAATTTCATGCAGAGGGAAGACAGCCTGCACGAGGCGCTCGTAGCCGTCACGGGCGTCACGAAGTATGCGTCCATTGTCGTGGTGAGCAGCATCGAGAAATGGAAGAACCTCGCCCTGTTTACCCTGAGACAGAACATCTACACCGATCCCCAGGTACCGATGCAGGTCGAGCAGAAGGTGTACAACATCGGCGACCCGAAGGCGGAATCGCCGCTGTTCATAACGACCAATTTCTCGCTCACCTACTTCATCGTCTCGGGCGAGATAGAAAACAGCAAGGTGGCCAGCAGGCTTGCGGTCATGGACTGCGAGGGGCTTTCGGTCCTGACCGCCTGGGCGGCCGGAAAGTTCACCGCCTCGAAGATCGCCCAGTTCATCCAGGAAAGCGGCGTCGAAAAGGAGATCGCCCACAAGGAGCTTATCATCCCGGGATATGTCGCCATCCTGAGCGGCTCGATCGAAGACAAACTGCCCGGGTGGAAGATCACCGTCGGACCCCGCGAGGCCAACGCGCTGCCGGCCTTCCTGAAGACAAGGGCGGCATGAAAAGTGAAGTTGAAATGTGAAGAAATGAGGGTGAAGGTTGAAGAATTCCGTATCCTTCACTTTTCACTTTTCACCTTTCACTATTTGTTTCGAGTTGATTTTATATAGCGTAAAATTGAAAAATATAATATCGGCAAGTTAGGATGGGCAATTCTCACTTCGGAATTCTCTGTCCATAATCGGAGGAGGTCAGGATGTCAAAATTGATAGCCACGGCGGCTATAAGAGGATCGCATACCCTCGTAAAGCGTGCGGATGAGATGCTGCGGAAGGTGACCGCGGAGAAGGGCGAAGATTTTGCCTTCGAATTTCCTGATACTGCATTTTATCTCCCGATGATCTACGCGATGACGGGTTTTGCGGTAAAGACCCTCGGAGATATGAAGGTCGGTCTCGGGTTTGCAACGGAGCTTCTTCACGACGAGCCCGAAAAAAGCTTATGGAAACCCTATCTCGGGGAGGCCCTTGATTCGGGAATGGCGACCCTCTTTGCCGAGGAGATACTGCTGGCCCTGCGGTACATCGAAGGTCTTGAACCGGCGAAGGACCCCGAAACCGGGTTCGTATACAACGGCTTCATCACCGACACAATCCAGCGTAACCTCGGCATCCAGCTCGTAGACGGCACGATGCCCGGCTTCGCCGCGATCATCGGGGCCGCGCCGGACGGCGAGACCGCGCTCAGGATCGTGCGGGAACTTCAGGAAAAGAACATCCTCACCTTCCTTTCAGGCCAGAGCAACGGAGACAGCGTCACAAAGCAGCTTCTCAAGCAGGGTGTCGAGCTCGGATGGGACACGAGGATCGTGCCGCTCGGCCCGGATACCGAGCATACCCTTTACGCGCTCGACTGGGCGATCAGGGCGTCGCTCATCTTCGGCGGCAAGAAGGGCGGCGATTTCAAGGAGCATCTGAAGTATCAGAAGGACAGGGTCTTTGCCTTCGCCCTTGCCCTCGGCCCTCTTGACGAGATCAAGTGGTCCACAGGCGCAGGAGCGATCAACATGGGATTCCCGGCGGTCTGCGATACAGACGTCCCGGTTATTCACCCCACCGGCGTCTGCACCTACGAGGAGGTCGACAAGGAGTTCGACCACAGCAGGATCGTTCAGAAGGCGATAGAGGTGAGGGGCCTCAAGATCGTTGTCGAAAAACCGCCTATACCTGTCGCTTATGGCCCGGCCTTCGAGGGCGAGAGGATCAGGAAAGAGGACATGTTCATCGAGTTCGGCGGCCAGAGGACCCCGGCGTTTGAGTGGGTCAGGACGAAGGAGCTCGAAGAGATAGAGGACAACAAGGTCGTCATCGTCGGCGAGAACTGGCAGGAGCGGTTCGAGCAGGGCGGCAAGATGCCTCTCGGCATCGTCATCGACGTGGCCGGCAGAAAGATGCAGAAGGACTTCGAGTCGGTCATAGAAAGAAAAATCCACCACAACCTCAACGAGGCCCAGGGTCTCTGGCATATGGGGCAGCGCGACATCAACTGGGTGAGGATAAACAACCAGGCCAGGAAGGACGGCCTTACCCTCGAACATATCGGCGTCATCCAGGCGACGATGACCCATGCGCGGTTCAAGTCGATCGTAGACAAGGTGCAGGTGACGCTCTACGTCGACGAAAAGGACGTGCTTTCGATGCAGGAAGAGGCGAGAAAGGCATACAGGGAGCGCGACCAGCGGCTCGGAAGCATGACCGACGAGTCGGTGGACACCTTCTATTCATGCCTCCTCTGCCAGTCCTTCGCGCCGAGCCATACCTGTGTCATCACCCCCGAGAGGCTGGGACTCTGCGGCGCTTACAACTGGCTCGACGGAAAGGCAGCCTACGAGATCGACCCCACCGGCGGAAACCAGCCGATAACCAAGGGCGAGGTGGTCGATGCCGTGAAGGGCAGATGGACCGGCGTCGACGATTACCTCAAACAGGCATCGGGCGGGGCTATCGAAACACTGAACGCTTATACCATAATGGACAACCCGATGACCTCATGCGGCTGCTTCGAGTGCATCGTGGCGATCGTGCCCGAGGCAAACGGCGTGATGATCGTCCAGAGGGGGCATACGGGAATGACACCTGCCGGCATGAAGTTCTCGACTCTCGCGGGAAGCGTCGGCGGAGGCATGCAGACGCCGGGATTCATGGGGATAGGGAGGAACTTCATCACGTCCAAAAAGTTCCTCTATGCCGACGGCGGACTGAAGAGGATCGTATGGATGACGAAGAACCTCAAGGAAAGCCTTAAGGATGCGTTCAACCAGAGGGCGGCCGAAGAGGGCACGCCGGGCCTTCTGGACAAGATCGCGGACGAGACGAACGCAGAGGATTCGGAGAAACTTCTCGAATACCTTTCGAGCGTGGGGCATCCCGCACTCGAAATGGATCCGATGTTTTAAACAGGAGGAGACATGTCAGAACACATAAAAAGCGCTAACGAGGCTGCGGAAAAAGTAATCGAGTGGGGCGAAGCCAGCGGAATCGAGACCTGCTTCGAGAGGGCGGAGAAGCTGAAACCCTGCCCGATCGGCGCGTCCGGCGCCTGCTGCAAGGCATGCCATATGGGGCCCTGCAGGCTCGTCGGGAAGAACGCCGAGGAGGATGCAAGGGGCGTATGCGGCGCCACCCTTCCGACGGTCGCTGCGAGGAACCTCCTCCGCATGATAGCGGCAGGCACGGCGGCGCACTCCGACCATGCGAGGGGCATGGCATTTGCGCTTCTCGCGGTCGCCAACGGCGAGACAAAGGATTACAGGATCACCGACGTAAGAAAGCTCTACCGGGTCGCCGGCTACCTCAATATCGAGTTCGAGGGCAGGCCGGTAAACGACGTTGCGAGGGACGTCGCCACTAAATTGATCGATGACTTCGGACGGCAGAAGGGCGAGATCAACTACCTCTCCCGCGCGCCGAAGAAGACCCAGGAGCGGTGGAAGAAATGGGGTATCGTGCCGCGAGGCGTCGACAGGGAAGTCTGCGAGGCGATGCATCGCACGAACGTGGGCGTGGACCACGACCCGGACCATCTACTCCTACACGGGCTGAGAACGTCGCTTGCCGACGGATGGGCAGGCAGCATGATCTCAACTGACGTTACCGATATCCTCTTCGGCACACCCGCCCCGGTTAAGGCCGAGGCTAGCTTCGGCATCTTCAAGGAAGACGAGGTGAACCTCGTCGTCCACGGCCACGAGCCTTTGCTTGCCGAGACGATGGTCGACGTAGTGGCGGAGCCGGAAATGATCGCCTATGCACAGTCCAAGGGCGCAAAGGGAATTAACCTCGGGGGCATGTGCTGTACGGCGAACGAGGTCCTGATGAGGCACGGGATACCGACCGCCGGCGGGTTCACGAACCAGGAGCTGGGCATCATGACCGGGCTGGTGGACCTCATGTCCGTCGATGTGCAGTGCATCATGCCTGCCATCACGGAGCTGTCGAAGAAATTCCATACGAAGGTCGTGACTACCTCCGAGAAGGCGAAGATCCAGGGCGCCGAGCACGTGGAGTTCGACGAGCACAGGGCGAAGGAGATAGCGCGGGTGATTGTCAAAATGGCGATCGACAACTTCCCCAACAGGAAGGCCACCGGAAGCCACATTACCGACAAGTTCCCGGTGATCGCCGGCTTCTCGCAGGAATATATCGAATACATGCAGGGCGGAAGGTGGAGGGCCTCCTTCAGACCGCTCAACGACGCGATAATGGCCGGAAGGGTGCGCGGCGTTGTGGGACTGGCCGGGTGCGACAACCCGAGGGTGCCGTCGACGGGGCTGCACAGGTTCCTTGCCACCGAGCTGATAAAAAACGACGTACTTATCGTGTCGACCGGCTGCGGCTCCGCGGCATGCGGCACCTCCGGGTACCTGACTCCGGAGATGGCTCTCGAAAACGCGGGCCCCGGGTTGAGGGAAGTCTGCGAGGCGATAGGAATCCCGCCGATCCTCCATCTCGGGGCATGCGTCGACAATTCGAGGATCCTCACGATCGCAAGCGCGATGGCTGCAGAGGGCGGGCTCTCCGACGAGATCGGCGGAATGCCTGCCGTCGGTATCGCCCCTGAATGGATGAGCGAAAAGGCTATCGCAATCGGCGTCTACTTCGCGGCCTCGGGCGTTCCGGTCATCTTCGGCGGCGAGTCGCCGGTCGGGGCGAGCGATGAGGTGACGAAGATCATGACGGAGGTCTGGTTCGAGAGGTTCATGGGCGCGCTTCACTTCGAGCCCGATCCTGAAAAT
Organism: Thermodesulfovibrionales bacterium; assembly: GCA_046704045.1. Lineage (GTDB taxonomy): Bacteria > Nitrospirota > Thermodesulfovibrionia > Thermodesulfovibrionales > UBA6898 > JAWOKY01. The sequence goes on from JBJKSM010000165.1 coordinate 8,067, forward strand.
ATCCTTGCCATGGCGTTGAATTACATCGACGCGGCGAGGGACAGGCTGAAGCTCAGGAAGTACGAGCCGGGCAAGTTCGGCGCGGAGAGGGTGCTCATGGATATGGCAGCGCGCCGCGAGATCGAGAAGGCCGCGAAGCCGCACATGGGAATCTACTAAGAGTGCAGAAGCTCGGAAGTTCGGAAGAGCGGAAGGATGAAATGTACGGATTTTAGCGACTTCTGACTTCCGCGCTACCGCGCTTCGGGACTATTTTGGAGGCGAGATGAAAAT
>JBJKSM010000166.1:0-13917 GCA_046704045.1 Thermodesulfovibrionales bacterium
AGGTTTACGAGGTGATAGCCGAATACGTCGAGGCCGCCGAAACGATAGTTCAGCGCAAACGTCAGATAGCCGACGAACCGCCGCGGGTTGTAGGAATACCCCTCGGGGGACAGAAAGAAGTTCGCCAAATGTTTTAATAAGGGATTGTCAACGATATTCGGATAGTCGTCAAACTGGAAGGGAACAGTGAACGCGTTTGAGTAGGCGATTAGACCGACCGATATGATGAGAAGCAAGGCATAGAGATGTTTCCGCATGTCTTAAGAATGATACAATGCCACCGCGATACAGATCAATCACAGGCACCCAAGAAAGGGGGGGGAGGGGCTTCCGTGGTGGGGTGGGGGAGGAAGCCCCTCATGGGGAAAATCAGAACTCTTTCTGGGAAGATCTTCTCAGGAACGCCGGAAGATCGATCGCGTCCTCGTAATTGAACGCATCGCTTTTCAGCGCGGCCGCCCCGATACTGCTGCCGAGGCTTTTTGCAAGTATTTTTTCAGACCCCTTGAAGCTTGCCGGCTCCTTTACGGGTGTCCATTTCTTGATCTGCGGCAGCTCCGTCTTCTCCCGTCTTTCTTCGAAGCCCGTCGCGATAACGGTGACCCGCACCTCGTCGTTTATATCCGGGTCGATGACGGCGCCGAATATGACGTTTACGTCTTCGTGGGCAGAATCGTATATTAGCGCCGTTGCCTCCTGCATTTCGCTGAGCGAGAGTTCGAGCCCTCCGGTGATGTTGATAAGGATGCCCCTTGCGCCTTCTATGGAGGAATCTTCGAGAAGGGGGTTCGATATCGCCTTCTTGGCGGCCTCGAAGGCCCCTCCTTCGCCCCTGCCGGTTCCCGTGCCCATAACAGCCCGGCCCATGTTCTCCATGATCGTCTTTACATCGGCGAAGTCGACGTTGATCAGTCCCGGCACGAGGATAATGTCCGATATGCCCTGGACCGCCTGCCGGAGCACGTCGTTCGCCATCGAAAAGGACTTGAGCATCGGGGTGCCCTTCTCCACCACGAGACTGATGCGGTCGTTCGGGATGACAATTATCGTATCGACATTTTTCGTGAGTTCCTTGATCCCCTCTTCGGCGTTCATCAGCCTCTTCTTGCCCTCATAAAAAAAGGGACGCGTAACTACGCCGACGGTCAGAATGCCCAGTTCTCTGGCGATGCCTGCGACGACCGGCGCGGCCCCGGTCCCGGTCCCGCCGCCCATGCCGGCGGTGATGAAGACCAAATCGCAGCCGTCGAGGCTGTCCATGATCGACGTTTTGTCTTCGAGTGCGGCCTGCCGCCCGATTTCGGGATTGGAGCCTGCGCCGAGCCCTCTTGTCAGCTCCTTCCCGACCTGGATCTTCACGGGCGCCAGTGACGTCTCGAGCACCTGGAGGTCTGTGTTCATCGCCACGAACTCGACGCCGTGAAGGTTCGATGCGATCATGTTGTTCACCGCGTTGCCCCCTGCGCCACCGACCCCGACAACCTTGATCCGCGCCTTCTGCCCCCTTACTTCTTCGATTTCAAACATAGTGCTTTCCCTTCCTTTCTGTAATGGAATTTGAAATTTTCCGCGTATCTGAATATGTATTTGGCCCATTCCTTCATCTTCCAGGCGATGCCGCCGGATGCCTCATCGCCGGCCGCTCCTTCTGTCACCGTATCCGCCTCCGTGGAGATGAGGCCGACGGCGGCAGCAAAAAAGGGGGTCCTCACCGTCGGGTCCGTAAAGCCCATGCCCATCGGCGAGCCCGTTCTCACGGGGAGCCCGAGCATGGTGCCGGCGATCCTTTCGAATCCGCGGAGCAGTGAGGTCCCGCCGGTTATTACCACGCCGCATACCGCGGCCTCGCAGCCGGCATTTCGCAGCAGCTCATCCCTGACGAGCTCGAGTATTTCCTCGCACCGCGGCTGGATGATCTCCGCCAGATATCTTCGGGGAACGACGACTCCCTCTTCGCCGGGGTGCGCCAACCTCGTCTCCTCGGAAGACCCGACGATGGCGGCGACTGCGCTTCCATCGGCCTTCTTTAGTCGCTCCGCCTCTGCGAGGTTCACCCTCAATCCTACCGCAAGGTCGCTCGTGATGTGGCTTCCGCCCATCCCGAAGGACGCGACCCGGCGGACCGCCCCGTCCTTGAACAGCGCGACGTCGGTGGTGCCCCCTCCTATGTCGACGAGCATGACCCCGGACTCCCTTTCCTCCTTTGTCAGCACCGAACGGGCCGATGCGACAGGCGAAAAGACGACATCCGCGACCTCGATCCCGGCCCTCTCGCAGCACCTGATCATGTTCTGCATGGGGGAAACCGCACAGGTGATGATATGCACCCGCGCCTCCAGCCGTACCCCGGACATGCCCATTGGGTCGGTGATGCCCCCCTGGCCGTCAAGCAGAAATTCAGTCGGTATTACGTGGAGGACCTCCCTGTCGAGCGGTATATACACCGCCTTTGCGGAATCGACCGCGCCATCCCTGTCGGTCTCCGTTACCTCTTTTCTTCTGATCCCCACGGCGCCGGTGCTGTCGAAGCCTTTTATGTGCGCACCGGAAATGCCGACCGCAGCCGATCTGATCCTTATACCCGAGGACACCTCGGCCTCTTTCAACGCCTTCTTTATCGAATCGACCGCCGCGTCCATGTTGATGACGACGCCTTTTCTCATGCCTGAGGAAGGCGCCACACCCGCGCCGAGCAATCGTGTCCCTCGTGCGCCCAGTTCCGCGGCCACTACGCAGACCTTTGTCGTGCCTGCATCGAGCCCGACAGCGATTTGCGGTCTCATCAGCGGATCACCTCGTTGACGGGTTTTACCACCACCCTGTTGGCGAATCTCAGGTCTATGTAATCGACAGGGATATGCCGCTTCCGGATCTCGTTTTCGACCTGGATCAGCCTGTCGAGCTTTTCCTCGTAGTCGCCGGTCCCTACCTTCACCAGGACGCCGTCGAGGTTTGCAGACAGTTCATCCAGGCTGTGGGCGATTATTTCCACGTGGTCTTTCCTTGCCAGTATCCCTGTCTCCCTGATCGCCCTCGCGAGGCGTATCGCCTCCGAAAAGACGTCCTTTTCCCTGAAGGGGTCGCCGGTAATGACCGGGAGGAATGGTACCGCGCTTTCCTTCAGTTCTTCGAGCATCGTACCGTTGTCGTCGACGAGAAAGAGGCGTCCCTTCATGTCGAGAAGCGCAAAAGGCTTTGCTTCCTTTATCCGCACAATGATCCTGTCCGGCAGGTCCTTCCGTATCGAGACGGCCCGGATCCAGCGCGATTCGGCCATCTTCGCGGCCAACCTGCGGCCTGAAAGTGTCAGTATGTTCTCGCCGGCTTTGAGGCCCGAGGCGGTCTTGAGTTCTTCGTCCGACAAGCGGGTGTTTCCGGAAAAGACGATCGTGCGGACGACGAAGGCCGACCTGAAGGCCGTGTCGAAGAGATAGGCGGCGCCTGCGACAGCGGCCACTGCCGCAACGACAAAGAAGGTATTTCTCACCTTCCTGAGGGGATCGGCGAAGCGGTTTTTCTTCATGGCGCCGTTTTTTCTTCCCCTTTTGTTTTTCACCCGATCGCGCCCCCAAGTATCTCCTCGATGAGGGAGAGGAAATCGATGCCGGCATTCGCCGCTATCTTCGGCAGGAGGCTTGTTTCGGTCATGCCGGGAATGGTATTAACCTCAAGGACATAAGAGTTTCCGCCGTCGTCGACGATAAGGTCCACTCTCGTAGCGCCGCAGCAGCCCAGTGACCTGTGCGCGGCCAGGGCGGCCTCCTTCACTTTTACGTATGTTTTCCTGTCGAGCCCGGGGGGAAAGATGTATTCCGTAAGGCCGGAGGTGTATTTCGCCTCGTAATTGTAAAATTCGAGGGATGGCTTTACTTCCACGCCGCCGAGGACCCTGTCGTTAAGAATGCCTATCTGCACTTCCTTCCCCCCGATATACTTTTCGAGGACCACCCGGTCGCCGTAAGAAAATGCCTGTGTAAGCGATTTGCCGAGGTCGGCGCTTTTCCTGACGATCTCCACGCCGACACTGGAGCCTTCGGCCGCGGGTTTGACCACCCAGGGGAGCGGGAAGGTCGGCGAGGAGTGAGGAGTGAGGGGTGAGGAGACAGCGACCGTCTTTTTTGCACGCGTGGTCGCCCCGCTCAGGTTACCTGCTGCTGACTCCCCACGCCTCACTATCGTGAAGGGAGTTACAGGCACGCCGCCGAAAACGAACGCCTTCTTCGACGCCTCCTTGTCCATCGCAAGTGCCGACGCGAGTATCCCCGATCCGGTATAGGGGATGCCGATTATCTCAAGCATCCCCTGGATCGCACCGTTTTCCCCGTGACCTCCGTGCAGCGCGATGAATGCGATATCGATGTTCTCTTTTTTCAGGACCTCGCAGAGGTCTCCCCTGGCGTCGATTGAGACCACTTTGTAACGCGCGGATTTCAGCGCGTTGTATATTGCACCGCCGCTTCTGAGCGATACCTCCCTTTCGGACGAGCTGCCGCCCATGAGCACGCCTATCTTTTTCCGCTTAAGACCTTTCAGGTTCAACTCCCGCCTCCTCGTTTTCACTTCCTGCCCACCATTTTTATCTCCGGCTGAAGGGAGATGCCGAATCTCTTCTGCACGATGCCGGCGACTTCATTCATCAGGGCGAGATAATCCGCAGCTGTCCCCCCGCCCCTGTTGATGAAAAAATTCGCGTGTAGAGGACTCACCTCGATGTCCCCGACGCGCATCCCCTTGCACCCCGCCTCCTCGATGAGCCTGCCTGCCGGCGCGCCTTCGGGGTTTTTGAAGACGCAGCCGGCCGACTTCCCGGAAATCGGCTGTCTTCCCGCCTTCTCCCGGAAGAAGCCTTCGGTCCGGGAAGACACCGCCTCCTGATCGTCTTTCATCATCCTGAGATTTGCACTCAGGACGATGTCCGACGGTGAAACAGCCGATGTCCTGTAACCGAAGCCGAGCCCTTCGGCATTCAGCCTGTCGAGTTTCGCACCGGAATCCATGATCGCGACCGAAACGACTACGTCCTTTATCTCGCAGCCGAAGGATCCGGCGTTTCCGCAGACCGCGCCGCCCACCGTGCCCGGGATGCCGGTGAGCCCCTCGATGCCGGAATATCCCTTTTCCCGGCAGAAGTTCACCAGCTTCTGAAGCGGCGTCCCGGCCTCAACAAAGAGTTCGACGCCGTCTTTCTTATCGCGAATCACCTCTATCCTGCCGAACGCCTTCAGGGAAATGACCACTCCCTCCATTCCCCTGTCGCTCACGAGGACGTTCGATCCGCCGCCGAGCGTAAAAAAGGGGGTCCCTTCCTGCCTGAGCACTGCAACGACGTTCCTCAGCGACAGCGGGTCTCCGGGCTGCGCCAGCACGTCGGCCTCTCCGCCTATCGCAAGGCTGGTATGGCATTTCATCGGGACGTTAAACCGGACCTCTCCCTGGAATCCGCCCCTGAACGTCTCGTTCCAGACCTTTTCTTCAAGAAGCATTGAGACCCTCCAGAACTTTTTCGCCGAGTTTCCAGACGTCGCCGGCCCCCAGGGTTAGCAGAAGGTCCCCGCTTCTCATCCGCGCCAGCACGTACCTCAGGGCTTCGTTACTGCCGGCCGGGTATACAACATCTGCATGTCCGCCCCTGGTTATCTTTTCGAGCAGCGCCCGCGAGGTTATTCCCTCAATCGGCCTTTCCCCTGCCGGATAGATGTCGAGGAGAACGAGCGTGTCGGCGCCTTCGAAAGAGCAGCCGAATTCGTCCATAAGGTCGGCGGTCCTCGTAAACCGGTGCGGCTGGAACATGACATAGAGTCTTGCCTCGCCGCCGAGATACTTCATGTTCTCCTTTGCCGCCGCGATCGTCGCCCTGATCTCGGTGGGATGATGTCCGTAATCGTCATAGACCTTTATCCCCTTCGATTCGCCCTTGAATTCGAACCTCCTCTGGATTCCGCTGAAGGAATCGAGGGCCTCCCTTATCGCGCCGACCTCCATCTTCAGTTCGAGTGCGACGCCGATGCAGGCGAGAGCGTTCAGGACATTGTGCATTCCCGGTATCGGGATAGAGAACCTCCCGATCGAGGCGTTTCTGTAAATCACGTCGAAGCTCGTGCCCATGAACCTTTTCTCGACGTCGGCAGCGCAGATGTCCGGGGACCCTGAAAAACCGTAGGTCATATACCGTCTGTGGATGTCGGGGACAAGCTCCCTGACATGCTCGTTTTCGTTGCAGATAAAGGAGACGCCGTAAAAGGGCACCTTGTTAATGAACGACAGAAACGCCTCTTTCAGCCTGTCCATGCTCCTGAAGAAGTCCATGTGCTCCCTGTCGATGTTCGTTACCACCGCGATCGTCGGCGAGAGCTTGAGGAATGATCCGTCGCTCTCATCCGCCTCGGCAACGAGGAACTGCCCCCGGCCGAGCCTGGCGTTGCTCCCGATACCCTTCAGTTTTCCGCCGATTATGATAGTCGGGTCGAAGCCGCCGACGCCTAAAACAGTCGAGATCAGTGACGTTGTCGTTGTCTTTCCGTGAGCGCCCGCAACGAGAACGCCGTATTTGAGCCTCGCCAGCTCAGCCAGCATCTCTGCACGCGGTATCACCGGAATCGACAGTCCCCGGGCAGCAGCAATTTCCGGGTTGCCGGGTCTTACGGCCGATGAGACCACGACGACATGGGCGCTGTCTATGTTTTCTTCCCTGTGGCCTATGTAGATCTTTATCCCCATGCCGCGAAGCCTCCTTGTCGTCTCCGATTCTTTCAGATCCGAACCGGTCACGTCGTAACCGAGGTTCGCAAGCACCTCGGCGATGCCTGACATTCCCACACCGCCGATGCCGACGAAATGAATTACCTTGTATTTCTCAAACACGGGCTCCCCTGGTTATCTTTGAATTGCGTTTTTCCTTCATCAGACTTACCGCGATGTCCGCGATCCTGCCGCATGCGTCGGGTCTTCCGAGGCCCCGGCTTGCATTCGCCATCTCAAGGCGCGCCGTATCGTTTTCGTACAACGCCCGGATGTTTTTCGCGAGGCCATCGCCGGTCATCTCGTCTTCGAGCATCACGTATGCCGCGCCCATCTCCCCCAGTTTCATCGCGTTGAATTCCTGGTGTCGTCCCGCCGCATAAGGGTAGGGGATGAGTATGGCCGGTTTCCCGAGGGCCGTGATCTCCGCAAGGGTCGTGGCTCCAGCCCTCGAAACGACTACGTCGGCTGCCGCATACGCCTCTGCCATCTGGTAGATGAAGGGGGCGACCGTCCCCTTTACGCCCGCTTTCCTGTATGCTTCGCGGATGTTCTCAAAGTCCCTGTCGCCGGTCTGGTGGAGGAACTGGACCTTCTCCTTCAGGTCGGAAAGATGGTTCAGGGCGTCGACCATCACCCTGTTTATGGAGCGCGCGCCCGAGCTGCCGCCGAAGACAAAGACGGTGAACAGGTCTTTATCGAGCGAAAAAAGCCGGCACGCGGCCTGGCGGTCGCCCTTCATGATCTTCAGGCGGATCGGGTTTCCGGTGAGAAACGTCTTGCCGAGAGGGAAGAATGAGAGACTTTCGTGATAGGTGACGCACGCCCTTTTTACGACCCTGGCGAGCATCCTGTTTGTGAGTCCCGGCACCGAATTCTGCTCATGGATCATCGTCGGGACAGACTTCATGGCCGCGATCAGCACAATCGCGCCGGAGGCATAGCCGCCCACGCCTATCACGATGTCCGGCCGGACTGCGTCGAGTATCCCGTATGAATCGATCACCGAGAGCACGGTTTTCGCGGCTGCCTTTATCTTTTGAAGGGGTGACTTGCCGACAAACCCCTCCGACCTCACGAATTTTATCGGGTATCCCTCCCTCGGGATGATCCGGGCCTCGATGCCGCGCCCGGTCCCCACGAATATGATTTCGTTTTCACAGTCTCTCCTCTTAAGTTCCTCCGCCAGTGCAAGCCCCGGGAAGAGATGTCCGCCCGTTCCTCCCCCCGCGATGATGATCTTCATCGTGAGCACCCTCTCCTGCTGTAGATGTTGCGGCGGGCGATCTTCCTTGCCTTTATGTTGTCCATCTCCGTCGTGTCGGGCTCTGTTTCGCCCTTCGAGATCTTCAGGAGGATGCCCACTGCCGCCATGTTCACCAGCAGCGCCGAGCCTCCGTAACTCATGAAGGGAAGGGGCAGCCCCTTCGTGGGGACGAGCCCGGTAACGACGGCGAAATTCACGAGGGCCTGGAGAGCTACCATGAGGGTCAGCCCGTAGGCGAGATAAAAGACGAATCTGTCCCTGGAGCGCTGGGCGATCGATATCCCCCTTACGAAAAGGAGGACGAAAAGGGCGATCAGCACCGTGGCGCCGATCAGCCCCAGCTCCTCACCCACCAGGCAGAAGATGAAATCCGTGTGGGACGCCGGAAGGAAGGAGAGCTTCTGTCTCGATTCGCCGAGCCCCAGGCCCGTGATCCCGCCGCTTCCGAGGGAGATGAAGGACTGCACAAGCTGGAACCCGCTTCCGAGCGGGTCCTTCCACGGGTCGAGGAACGACGTTATTCTCCGCATGCGGTAGGGCTCCCTGACAAGTTTGATCAGGATCGGCACCGCGATCAGCAGGACGGAGCCGATATACCTCAGTCGTATTCCCGATACGAAGAGCAGTGCGAAGGTGAGAAAGGCGAGGCTCATCGTCGAGCCGAAATCGGGCTGTCTCAGGAAGACCACCTGGAAGAGCACCATTACGCCGAGCGGCTTTACGAAGGAGACGAAACTCTCCGTATTGTAGTCCGGCATTGAAAGGTATTTCGCCAGGAATATCACCATCGCCAGTTTGACCAGCTCGGAGGGCTGGAAGGTCGTCGGCCAGAGGCGTATCCATCTCCTTGCGCCCCCGGCGGTTATCCCGATGTGGGGCACGAAAACCAGGAGGAGGAGGACGAAGGAAAACGCGAGCAGCGCAACGGCGTACTTCTTGAGGGAGGAGGGGTTCAGCCTGTACGTAAAGATCATCGCCGCTGCCCCGAGCAGCACTGTGAAGAGATGGCGCTTGAAGTAGTAGAATTCGGTGATCTTTTTCTTGGCGAGCAAGGGGGTGATGACCGATGTCGAGCTGTAGATCATGAGCGAGCCGAATGCAAGAAGAAGCAACATGACTATAAGCAGAAGCCTGTCGGCGGTCCTGACAGCCGGCGCCTTCATGTCGGCCATACGGCTATTCATTTCCTTCGAGCCCCATCACGATTTTCTTGAACTGCCTCCCCCTGTCTTCGAAATCTGCGAACATGTCGAAGCTTGCGCAGGCAGGGGAAAGCAGCACGACGTCCCCTCTTTCCGCCTTTGTCCTGGAGATCGTCACCGCCTCCTTTAAATCCCGCGCCATGATCGTCTCGGCAGCGCCTGCCAGCGCGGACCTTATCTTTCCCGCCGCTTCCCCGATGAGGACGAGCGCTTTCACCTTCCTTGATACAAGCTCTCTCAACCCGGAGAAATCGCCTGCCTTGTCCCTGCCGCCGGCGATCACGATGAGGGGCTCGCTGAAGCTTTCCATAGACTTCAGGACCGCCCCGACGTTCGTTCCCTTCGAGTCGTTGAAGTAACGCACTCCGTCGAGCGTGCGCACGAACTCGAGTCTGTGCTCAAGTCCGCTGAATCCCCTCAGCGACTCAATGACCGCCGCTGCGGGGCAGCCTGCAAGGAGAGCCATGGCCGAAGCGGCCATGGCATTCTCCAGGTTGTGGACACCCTTGATGCCGATCTCCCCGGCATCGATAAGCGGTGCGGCCGGATTAAGCCCTGCGAGATGCGGAATATTGCAGAGGACCTTTTCCCCGGTGCAGTAGATGCCCTTTACCTTCTCTCTTCGGCTGAAATAAAATACCCCGGGACCCCCGGTTTTTCCCTCCAGTTTCTCTTTTGCGATTGCAGCCGTTCCGGGGTCGTCGGCATTGAGGACGAGAAAATCGCCGTCCCCCTGGTGTGCGAATATCTTCGCCTTAGCCTCCGCATATTCGGACAGCGAACGATACCTGTCCATGTGGTCGGGCGTGACGTTGAGAATGGCTGCAACGCGCGGTCTGAAGGTCTCGACTGCTTCCAGCTGGAAGCTCGACACTTCGGCGACAATAAAGTCAGGTGAGGAATGAAGGGTGAGGTGTGAGGGGTCCTTTACATGGCCGGCTGCTCCTGACTCCTCACACCTCACTCCTGACGCTTTCAGTATCTCTTCCGTAAGCGCATTCCCGATATTGCCGCCGAGGATCGAGCGAAATCCGGCCTTCTTCACCATCAGGTCGAGGAGTGTCGTGGTAGTGGATTTGCCGTTACTGCCTGTCACGGCGAGAAACGGCATTCCCTTTCCGGCTCCCCGATAGCCATCTCCGAGCATACGGTAGGCCAGTTCAAGCTCGCCGATGACAGGGACCCCTCTTGTCCTTGCCTCCGCCACAGGGCCGATCTCAAGGGGAACACCCGGGCTGATCACGATCAGGTCGGCTGACGTGAAGACATCGGCGGGATGACCTCCCAGCGCAAGCCTCACCGACGGGGCAAGTCTCTTTATCTGACCCGATAAATCCTTTTCGGTCTTCATGTCGGTGACGGTCACCGCGGCCCCGCATATGGAAAGGAGGTTGGCAGCGCCGACGCCGCTTCTGGCGAGACCGACTACTGTTATCTTTCTATCCCTGAACTCCATCTTCCTTCTTCGCGATCATTTTTCCTGTTTTTCTTTTCTTCGTCCTGTGCTTCAAAGCCTTATGATGCCCGCCGTTTTCCTCCGCCCTTTTGCGGGCGAGCACCTTGCGCCTCGCTCTCCGGTGTCTTGCGAGTGCGCTGACCGCCTTCCTGTGCCTCCTGTGTCTGATCCTGTGCTTCGCCCGCACTCTCCTGCCGCGCTTTGTCTTTTTCGAGCACTTTGCGCCGTCTGCTACGGGCTCTTTTGCCTCCGTATACGACACTGTGCTTGCGGTCGCGCCGTTGTATGCGTTTCTTGAGAGGTAGACGACCGGCTCTTCCGTCTTGTTCAGCACCTTGGCGCCGAAGGTCATCAACTGCTCGCTCTCCTTCCACAGAAGGTCCCTGTAGGGCTCGCCCAGAAGCGCGACGATGATAGTGTCATTTTCCCGTTCTCCGGCGCAGACAAAGCAGTGGCGCGCCGCGCGGGTATAGCCGGTCTTGCCTCCAAGCACGTCGTCGTCCGACCAGAGGAGCTTGTTGGTGTTTCTGACGCGTATCTGTTTGCCTGTCTCTGTCGAGACATCCGTGACCCTTGTCCCCAGGATCGCCTTCAGGATAGGGTATTTGATCGCCTGCCGCATTATCTTGGCCAGGTCATAGGCTGTGATATACTGCCCCGGTTCCGGAAGGCCGTTGGCATTGACGAAATGCGTCTCGTAGGCCCCTATGGCCGCCGCCTTCTGGTTCATCAGCTCCACAAAGTGCTCTTCAGTACCGCCTACCGCCTCCGCCAGTGCGACGGCGGCGTCATTTCCGGACTTCATCAGCGCCCCATAAAGGAGGTTTTCAAGCGTGAACTTCTCGCCGGCCCTCAGGCCGACGCGGGAGGCGGGCTGCCCGGCAGCCCTCTTGCTCACCGTGGCGACATCGCTCAAGTTAGCCCTTTCGATAACCACGAGGGCGGTCATGAGCTTCGTTGTGCTTGCGGGCAGGAGCCTGAGATCAGGGTTCTTCGCGTAAAGTACCCTTCCCGTCGAGGCATCCATAACCACCGCGGCCTTCGACTTTATGTCATCGACGCCGGCCGACGCCGAAGGGAGCAGCGGAGGGTGAAAAGTGAGGAGGAGGACGAGACCAATAATACTGAACAGAGAATGCAGGGCAACACCTCTTATTATCTCGGGTCGTTTATCAGGTCTTTGTATTCTTTCCGCTGCTTCCCGACTCCTCACTCCCGACTCCTCGCCTGTTTTTTTCATATGATCACCTCAATTTCAGCGTTGCAAGGCTGAGCAACGCAAGCATTATTCCTACAATCCAGAACCTCACGATCACCTTTGACTCATGCCAGCCCTTGAGCTCGAAGTGATGGTGGATCGGGGCCATCCTGAAGATCCTTTTTCCCGTCAATTTAAAAGAAGCCACCTGGAAAACGACTGAGAGCGTTTCTATCACGAATATCCCTCCCACAAGGGCAAGGACGATTTCATGCTTTGTTATTATGGCCAGTGTGCCGAGGGCGCCGCCGAGACTGAGCGAACCGACATCGCCCATGAATATGTCAGCCGGGTATGAATTGAACCAGAGGAAGCCGAGCGCCGCCCCGAGCATCGCGCCGCAGACCACAGTGAGCTCGCCGGTCCCGGTGATGTAAAGCACCTGCAGGTACTGGGCGAACCTGGCGTTTCCCGATATGTAGACCAGGATCATGTTGGCGAAGAGCGCGATGCCCACGAGCCCTATAGCGAGGCCGTCGATCCCGTCAGTGAGGTTTACCGCATTGGAGGACCCCACGATTACGACGACGGAGAAGGGTATGTAGAAGATGCCGATGTCAAAGAGCCACTTCTTGAAAAAGGGGATGCTGAGGACGTCGCTGTACGGATCCTTGGGGTTGATATAGAGAAGACATCCGATCGCGAGGGCAAGGACGATCTGGGCGCCGAACTTATAGCATGCCCGCAGCCCCTTCGGATTTTTCCTTATCACCTTCAGGTAATCGTCGAGAAGCCCTATAGCCCCGTAACCGACGAGGGCGACGATCATCGCCCATACATACATGTTTTCGAGATCTCCCCAGAGGAGCAGGGCGGAGAGGATGGATGAGATGATAATGACGCCGCCCATCGTCGGCGTCCCCGATTTTTTGAGATGCGTCCTGGGGCCGTCGTCCCTTATCTGCTGCGTGATGCTGATCCTCTTCAGCCAGGCGATGAGCTCAGGCCCCACGGCAAGGGAGAAAAGCATTGCCGTGATGATGGCGAGGGCGGTCCGGAAGGTTATGTACCTGAAGACGTTCAGGGGTGAAAAATATGTGTGGAGGTCGAAGAGGAGCCTATAGAGCATCTCTTCCCTCCTTTGTTGCAAGGGCGACGTCGAGGACCCTTTCCATTTTCATGCCCCTTGAGCCCTTTATGAGCACCGTGTCGCCCTTCTTCCATATTCCTGAAAGGACGGCGCCGGCGGAGGCGGAATCCTCAGCCGCGTGGCGGACGCCGGTGAACTCCTTCGAAGCAGAGGTCATGTCCGGCCCTGCGGCTATGAAGACGTCTATCCCCGACTCCGACATCCTGCTGACGGTCTCCCTGTGTGCCCGTTCGGAATAGGCACCCAGTTCGAGCATGTCGCCGAGCACCGCGATCTTCCGCGTCTTCCCGAGCCGCACAAGTTCTTTTATCGCCTCTTCCATGGAGGCGGGGTTTGCATTGTAGACGTCGCTGATGACGAGCACGCCGTCGATTTCCTTTATTTCGAGTCTCATCGGGACACCGCCGAACGACTCGATCCCGCGTCTTATGCTCTCCATCCCTATGCCGCATTCATCGGCGATCGCCGAAGCAGCAAGGGCGTTCAGGATATTGAACCTTCCCGGCAGCGAAAGGTGAATGCCGATTTCCCTTCCGCCGGGCAGGCAGAGCCTGAAATATGAGCCCCTTTCTTGCGGGGCGACATCAAGGGCCCGGACACCGGCGTCGCTTTCTATCCCGTAGGTTATTACCTTTCCGTTGAACCCTCTTGTCCCCTCGAAGAGGAAAGAGTCGTCGGCATTCACGCAGAGGGTCTTCGCGTAGTCGAGGATCTCGAGGTCGGTCTTTCTCACCGTCTCGATGCTTCCGAAGCCTTCGAGGTGCGCGGGGCCGACGTTCGTCACAACCGCAAAGCCGGGGAGGGCGACATCGCATAACGCGCTTATATCACCTGCCGCGTTCGAGCCCATTTCGAGGACCATCACCTTTTCGTCCCCGTCCATTCCCGCGATGCAGAGCGGAAGGC
>JBJKSM010000167.1:0-10774 GCA_046704045.1 Thermodesulfovibrionales bacterium
CGATGCTCCTTCAGTGGCGGCGCGGGGTGAGGGGACTCGAATACTGCACGCTCCACGTTTTGGTGAAAGAGATCGCCGGGCTGGTGAGGAGCGGGGCCCCGGCCGATGACCTCGGGGACCGCCTCGACCGCATCGGAGCGCTGCTCAAACCATTTGTGGATGACGCGATGCGTCTTCTTGTCATGGAGCGGCTTGCCATGCAGAACGGACATATTACTTACGACAGATGCGATGATCCCGGGATAAAGGAGATCAGGACAAGGCTCTTTTCGAATTCAAAGAGCCACGGCGGATTGTTCAAGGAGCTTATCGATGAAATCGACGGAGTTTTGTTTGCACTTCTGAAGAAGTAGTTTGCAGGGGAGGAAGCGCCGTCGCAACAATTTTACAAAACTTTGCCTTTATTTTGAAATCTTTAACCCCAATTCAGGAAATATTGCTGTAAAATAGGAGATAGAGGCAAGCAGAGCCGATCATCGGGAGGTAATGTTATGCGTCACTTGTTTAAGTTTCCACTTCTCGTCGTCATTGCAGTAGCCATCTCTGCATGTGCGACGATCCCGACCGGGCCAAGCGTCATGGCTCTTCCCGGGCAGGGCAAGAGTTTTGACCAGTTCCGTATGGACGACTACTCGTGCCGTCAGTACGCGTACGAGCAGGTGGGCGGAGCGACCGGTCAACGGGCCGCGCAGAGATCAGCGGTGTCGAGCGCGGTTGTCGGCACGGCTGTGGGCGCCGTAGCAGGCGCCGCTATCGGAAGCGCATCAGGCAACATGGGCGCAGGAGCGGCGATAGGGGCCGGAGGCGGTTTGCTCGTAGGCAGCGCAGCGGGAGCAGGCTACGCGTCGGGTTCCTATTACGAGGCTCAACGCCGTTATGACAATGCGTATCTGCAGTGCATGTACGCCAAGGGCAACCAGATCCCCGGCTACCAAAGGGAGCGATCTTCTTCGCAGAGGTCGTCATCTCCTCCACCGCCCCCGGCCGACTATCCGCCGCCGGCTCCTCAGTCCGACCGCTACTGAAGCCGACCGGTCCTTACTGCCTGATAACAGGGGCCTGCAGCTACGCAGCCCCCTGTTATTGCCGGAAACTCACGGTTTTCTATCTTTCTTCCGGGCCGTCGAGAACAGGCTTGATGTCGATAAGGGGCGTTCCGTCGAGGGCCTCGAGCGGACGGACCCTGAGAAGTCCCTTGTTGTCGATCTCCAGCACTTCCACCCGGTGCAGACCTACGGGATTGGGCCGGTCGGGTGAGCGCGTTGCAAACACTCCACGGATGGGTGTGTCTGGATTCCCCCGCGGGTGGACCTTGAGGAGGTCGCGCCTTCCCCTGTCGAGCCACGTCAAAACGAGGACCTCCTGCCCGGCGACGAGACCGTCGAGAGCAGCGGCAAAGGCAGGATCGATCTCCAGCCGGGCTTCAGCGCCGCCTTCGCGGCCCTGTTTGGGACATTCGACGAGGGACTTGAGCGAAGACCGGACGAATCCTATGGGATGCAGTACATAACCTCTGCTGTCTGTCGGCTTCATTTTCTCCTCGCAGTTCCGGGCAGCCGGGGCTGTTACCCGCGCTTCGATTTCGTTGCCGAGTCTAAAGCCCTTTTTGTGGTTTTTTGCCGTTGTCCTGCCGGGCCTTCTTCGCGATGTCGTCCTTCATTTCACGCAGCATCCCGGCTGTAAGCTGCTGCATCCTGCCGAGGATTTCGGGCATCTTCCTCTGAGACAATGCTAAGGATTTTTTCATGAGCACCGGCATCTTCCTGATATATGTCCGGCCCGCCGGCGTCCTGTAGAATGCCGAAACGGCCCTTAGCTCGTCCTCGGTAAACGTCTCGGCATAGATTGAAATATAATCATCTTTTATTTTGTCCCAGCCCAGCTGCTCCTGAAGTACTTTCATCAACTTGGCGTTATATTTTTCCAGTACCGACCGGTCGGCCTCCGGAAGGCCCATTGATTTATACTGCTGATCCATCATCGAGCTCATCTGCTCAAACAGGGGCTTCATCATCTGATCGGTCTTCATCAGCTTCAGCAATTCTTCGGCTGCGGCCCGGTGAGAGACTTCATCGGCATAAGCCGCGGAAGAAAGCAAAAGACCGAATACTACCAGGGTGCCCAGGATTTTTTTCATGGTTCCTCCATAAAGGATATTTTACTCATCGCCTGTCTATTGTTCACACCTTTATAATCTTTTCCATATAGTAGATTTCAATATCGCCGCATTCATATTTTGTTTTCCTGAAGATATGATAGCCCAATTTCTTATAAAGATGGATATTGTTATCACTTTTTGATCCAGCGGACAGTTCAAAACGCTCAGGCTTACAGTATTTTTTCAATTTTCTGCATGAGGGCTGCTCCGATGCCTCTATTCTGCAGTGCCGGATGAACAGCCAATCTGCCGACATGGCATGTTCCTTTCTCTTCATGCGCCCGCACCGTCCCGATGATTTTTGCGCCCGAGACAGCTTTCAGGAATATGTGGGTGGCGAACTGTGCCTTCAGTTCTTTCAGTGTCTGCGTGAGAGGAGGAATGTAATAGACATTATAGCGCTCAGCTTCGCTCCGATAGGCCAGTTTCTGAAGAGAACAGAAGCAAAAAGAGGAACACAAAAAAAGAGGACTGAAACGAACTGACGGGAAGTGCAAGGGGAGAGGGTTCCGCCTCTCCCCTTTGTGACTTACTCAGGTCTTCTGGATGTAGAGTTCCCAGCTGCTGTCGAGTTTCACGACCTCGATGGGCCAGCCCTTGCTTTCCGCGAACCTCGGGATCGAATCCTCGGCCGATGCGGGCGCATCGCAGAGGACCTTCAGAATGCCGCCGCTCGGCATCTTTTCAATCGCCTTCTTCGTGAGGACGAGCGGATAGGGGCATACCCTGCCCAGAACATCGAGAACCTGTGCCGGTGTCTGTGACTTCAAATCTGCCATGTTTTCCTCCTGTTGGTTAGCAGAAAAGAAGATGGTTTACTTCTTCCATCTCCTTCTGGATTTCGCTGTACGGAACGATCTGTGCCCTTGTCTCTCCGCCGATATCTTCGGCGTCCATGATAAGGTCGGCTTCCTTGATGCCGAGCCTGTCGAGGTCTTCCTTGCAGATCAGGACCTTCATGTCGAGAAGAAGCGAATTCTTGATATGCCCTTCCAGGCTTGTTATACCGTAGTGCTTCATCGCCTGCTGGTTCTTCACGCAGTTGAGCACGCCGTCTCCGATAAAAGAGATTGACCCCTCAACCAGGTCCCCGTCCTCGAGGTATATCTCGACGGTCTGGCTGGCGATTGCATGGGTCATCGCAAGCCTCGATCCTTCTATCTTATAAGGAAGGGTCCTCACAACAAAGCCAAGTCTTGTCGTAGCCATATTAATCTCCTCCTATATGAAGGACCCTGTCCGCATCGAAGGTGCTCGCAAGATACCAGTCCATACTTTTCCTGACGCATCCTTCGACCGTGTCCTCCTTGTGATAGCCTCTTGCCTCTGCACATGCCTCGCAGGCGGTCATCTTGAAATTGCCGGTGGCAAGCATTTCCTGAAGTGTTTTGGCGAGGAAGGAATAATCCTTGAACGCCTTCGCGCCCTTCTTCGACATCATCGTCGCGTTTCCCGACATCCAGAGGTCCACCTTGTGTCCCTTCTTGACCGCCGCGTCGGCAAGCTTCACGGCAAAGTCGAGGGAAACCGAACCGACGAGTGATGAAAATACACCGATCGTTAATTTTCCCATATCAGTCCCCTTTCTCTTTATATCCAGATAATTTTTTCGTAGTCGTTGAAAATGACATCGACGAGGTCGCTGTAAGTCACCGACTTTACGCGGCTGTCGAGGTTCGCCGCGGTGAATCCCCGACTTTCTAAGTCCTCGGTTAGCACGTAGAGATTCGGGGATTTGTCAAGGACGGAAGACGGCTTGCCGTTTTCCTTTACCGCTGCATGGTAGACGCCGTTGCCGACAAAGATGATGCCGAGTTTTTCAGCACTCACCCTGTCTATGACATCGGCGCCTGTTTTGAAATCGCTCATCAAAACACCTAATTTCATATCGCACCTCCTGTATTTTGAATTTTGGGAAAGCATTATTTTTTAACAGTTAAGGTCTTATTTTGTCAATATAAAATTCGTGGCAATCATAGTCAGAACCTATAGATAAATAAGTATTTTTTATGATTCGGACATTCACGCGCCTGAAGACAGTCCCTCCCTGCCGTCCTCCGGAAGAAAAAGACGGAAAAGGGGTGAAGAGTCCTGCAGCTTGCAAAAGCGGGCAACTTTTTATGGGCAAGCGGGAGCTTCCCTCACGAGTCAGCGACCCGCGGCATGGACATTAATAGGCGCCGCAATATTTTTTTTTCACCGGGAAGAAATCGCCCTCCATTTTCTGAAATTATTGTGGTATACTGTCGGCATGCGAAGATTACTGTTCATCTGTTTCATCGCCGCGCTGGTGATTTCGGCCCGGGGCAATGCATCGGCTTTTGACAAGTGCGATGAGGACTGCAACAAGTGTCATACATTGAGCGCTGATCAGGCGAAGGAGGTCTTCAAGGCGCTGGCGCCCAACATTAAGGTTCTCGGCGTCCACGCCGGTCCGATCAAGGGACTCTGGGAGGTCGATATCGAGTCAGGCGCAAGAAAGAACGTGGTCTATCTCGACTTTGCCAAGAAGAAGGTGATCGCCGGCAATATTATCGACGTAAAGACAAAAACGAGCTATACTCAGGAAAGCCTTCAGGAGATCAATAAAGTCGATGTCGCCTCAATCCCCCTGGCCGATTCCGTCGTGATGGGCGACAAGGACGCCAAGTACAAGATCATCGTCTTCGACGACCCCGAATGACCATTCTGCAAGAGACTTCATCAGGAGATGAAGAAGGTAGTAGCGGAGAGAAAAAATATCGCTTTTTATATAAAGCTTTTCCCTCTTCCGATGCATAAGGAGTCATACCCGAAGTCAAAGGCTATCGCATGCGCACATTTCTCCCTTGCACTTCTCGACGATGCCGTAGCAGGGAAGAAGATACCTGCTGCCAAGTGCCAGACGACCGCGATAGACGACAATATCAAGCTTGGCAAGAAACTTGGCATCAGCGGTACACCCGCCATTATCTTTCCCGACGGCAGGCTCGTCCCCGGGGCGATGAGCGCGGACCAGATCATAAAGAACGTCGAGAAAAAATAATCCGCATTTACAGCGATAGCTCAACATTGATGGGAGAACCGTGCCTGCCGGATTACGGACTTCTGTTGACAAGGTTTTCCTTCTGAAGATAATATAACTCCGTGCCGAAGTGGCGGAACTGGCAGACGCGCCAGGTTCAGGGTCTGGTGGTGGAAACGCCGTGGGGGTTCGAGTCCCCCCTTCGGCACCATAAAAGTGCCTGTCCGATCCCGCGTGCCGGGCATGTCCCCATTCCGGAAACAGTACTTTCTCTTTCATCTGTTGCGCGGCAGCCAACCCTGCATTTTCAGCCGCGATGGCAGAGAGAAGAGGGAGCCCCGCGGCGCTTGACATCCCCCTTGGGGCCTGTATACTTAAAGTGAATTGATCTGTGGTCATCCAACGACGCGCTGATCGTTACGGAGAAAAAAATGGTTCTGCTGCTGGTTGCCGCGGTCATTATAACTATTGTAGTTGTCTTTTCCATCCAGAACGCCGCCCCTGTCGTCATTACCTTTTTCTTCTGGAAATTCGAGGCGTCCGTCGCCATTGTCGTATTCCTCTCCGTTATTGCGGGGATCCTGATCGCCTGGATCATCGCGTATCTTGCTTCGGTGCGAAAATATTTCAAGAAAAGGTCATTGAGCGCACCTGAAAAATCCGGGGAAAAAGATGACTGAGGGAGGGCCGCGGATTTCCGGGGAACGTCTCGGCCGGATCGTCTGGGAACTCGGCCATTATTACCCGGTTCCGCTCCGGGCAGACCAGGTCAGCATTTCCATGGTCCGTCCGCATCTGGGATATATCTGCTGGCATGTCGCCGCAGAATCAATCGCGGTGCTGAGACAGCAGGCGGAAGACGCCTTTCACGATGCGAGGGTGATTGTGCGGATTTACGATGTCACGGACATCCTCTTCAACGGCCGCAATGCCCATATGTTTTTCGATATCGAGGCGGGCAGTCCCGAGGGAAGTTATTATTTCCCTGTTGACAGGACAGGCAGGAACTACCTCGCCGAGGCGGGTCTCAGAAGCGGCAGCGGGCTCTTTCACCCCCTGGCGCGGTCCGGGACCGCCTTTTTCGACCGAGACCGCCCTTCGGGAAACTACCAGGCCGGCGGGCTTTTTGTCGGAAGGGGAATGGAGAGGATATTCCCTGTCGAAAACATCTTCGATGCCCGGGTTTACGAGAGGATGAACCGTGAGCTGTCAGGGGTCGAGAGGTCGGCGCTTTTTGTGGCCGTAGTGTTTCTCGGTGCAAACGGAGGGACGGGACTTGAGGGGCCTCTCGGGACTTTCATCGGCGGTCTTTCCGGGAAGTTCGAAAAATTCGGCGGGGCCGTGCGGTTATTTTCATCTGTGGAGGGATATGATGCGGGTGTGTCTCCGCCCGAGACGTTGCATGAGCTTTCGGAGGCGGCGGCAGGGGAGGTCTGCAGGGCGCACGGCGAAAGGCCGTTTCATCTCATTCACTGCCACGACTGGCGTTCCTCCATCGCGGGGATCAAGGCTGCGAAGATGCTGCACATCCCGATGATCTTCTCACTGCACTCCACGGAGTACGAGCGTCGGCAGGGCAACGAGATGACCGGATCGTCATCCGCGATCTGCGCTTTCGAAAGAGAGGCGGTCCGCTTCTCGGATCTCGTCATAGTGCCCCATTCATCGACCCGGCAGCAGGCGATAAGCCTATACTCGGCCGCTCCCGAGAAGGTTGTGATCATCCCGGATGTCCTGCATGAGACTTCCCGCGTCCCCAATGAAGCGTCGGAGGTAAAAAGCCGGTTCGGGCTGGACCCGGGGGCTCCCACGGTCCTTTTTTCGGGTGAGATGTCCCACGCCACCGGCGCCGACATACTTGTCGAGGCGCTCGGGACTGTCTGTTGCAATCACAGGAGCGTGCAGTTCGTATTCGCGGGCGACGGACCGCTCAAGAGAGAGCTCGAATCCCGCACAGGCCGGATGGGTGTCGGTCATCGATGCCGGTTTCTCGGAGATGTTCAGAAAGAGACCTTCGAGGCCGTCCTCGTCGCCTCAGACTTTGTCGTGATTCCAGCCCGCACATGGCAGGACGAGGGTCTGGCCCAGCTTGCGATATCCACGGGAAGGCCGGTGCTCACGACAAGACAGGCGGGAATAAACTGCGTCGTCCACGGGCAAAACGGGCTTGTCACTTTCGATAACCCCGGTTCAATCGTCTGGGGGATTCAGGAACTCCTCTTCAACCCGCTTCAGGGAAACATGATGAGGATCGCGGCGAGGAAAAAGGCGAACGAGACGCCCACGATCGAAAACATCGCAGCACAGCACTACACGTATTACGGCATGACGGTGAAAGGCGCCTGCGGGGGCGACAGTGCCTAAGGGGTATCTCGCCTTTGTCCTCCATGCCCATCTTCCGTACGTGCGCCACCCCGAACATGACACGTTTCTCGAAGAGAGGTGGCTCTTCGAGGCGATTACCGAAACGTACATCCCGCTCATCGGATTCCTCTCGCGTCTTGCCGAAGAAGGGGTGCGGTCCAGGCTGACCATCTCTGTTTCACCGAGCCTGCTGGCGATGATGGAAGACGAGTTGCTCCAGGACCGATACGAGGCGCACATCTCCCGGCTGATCGACCTCAGCGAAAGAGAGCTGGAACGCACCTCGCGCGAACCTCATTTCCATTACCTGGCAGGCATGTACCGGAACCTCTTCGCGGAGGCGCGGGACCTTTACGGGAAATGGAACAGGAGACTCTGCACCCCGTTGAAAGAATTGCACACTAAGGGTGCGGTCGAGCTGATCACTACCGCTGCGACCCACGCCCTGCTTCCTTTGTTCACCTCTCATCCGAAGGCGGTCAGTGCCCAGGTTGCGGCCGGCCTGGACTATTTTGATGAGATCTTCGGTTTCCGTCCTCAGGGTTTGTGGCTTCCGGAGTGCGGTTATTACACCGGGCTGGATGAACTGCTGGCAGAAGAGGGGGTAAGGTTTTTCATCCTCGAATCACACGGCATCGAGCATGCGGGCACTACCCCTTTCTATGGTGTCCACGCGCCCCTATATACGCCGTCGGGGGTGGCCGCATTCGGGCGGGACAGGGGGAGCACAAAGCAGGTCTGGTCGGCGCGCGAGGGCTTCCCTGGCGACCCGGCGTACAGGGAATTTTATCGCGACATCGGCTACGATCTTGATTTCAACTACATTCGGCCATACCTTTCGGGAGACGTCAGGTGTGATACCGGAATAAAGTATTACAGGATCACGGGTCCGATACACTTGAAAGAGCCCTATTCTCCCGAACATGCGAGGGAGAGGGCAGCCCAGCATGCAGCGGACTTCCTTCGCAGGAGGATGGCGCATATCGATTATCTTTCCTCGATCATGGAGACGGCACCCATAGTCGTAGCGCCCTTTGACGCGGAGCTCTTCGGCCACTGGTGGTTTGAGGGGCCGCAGTGGCTCGACTTTGTTACGCGCAAAGCGGTGTTCGATCAGGATGTGCTGGAGCTGACGACGCCCTCGGCTTATCTCGACGAACATCCTGTTCATCAGGCAGGCATTCCGTGCACATCGAGCTGGGGACACAAGGGGTACTTCGAGGCATGGCTGAACGGCAAGACTGACTGGATCTATCCGCAGCTCTATGACTGTTGCCGCCGTATGGAGGCGCTTGCGGCGAGGTATGCCGACGGGAAAGCGTCGCGGCTGACGCAGCGGGCGCTTAATCAGTGCGTGAGAGAGCTTTTCCTGGCCCAAGGGTCGGACTGGCCCTTTATTATCAACAACGGCACCTCGGAGGGGTATGCGGTCAGGCGCGTCAAAGACCACCTCTCGAGGTTCCGCTTTCTGGCAGACGCGATTGAAAACTACTCCGTCAGCGAGGAATCCCTTCAGGCGGTAGAACAGATAGATAACATCTTTCCGAACGCGGATCACAGGCTATTCCGTTAGAGATACGCCTGGCAGGATGTCCCGGAGATCCCGCCAGGCAATCCGGCAGAACCTGTCAGTCTATTTTTTCGAACGCCTGTTTCTTCGCCCTGCAGACCGGACACTCATCCGGTGCCCCGCCTTCGGCGGTGTAACCGCACACCTTACAGACATAGTAGTCAACGTCTTCGTTCCTGCCGAGTGTATCGAGCGCTCTCTTGTAGAGTTCTGCGTGGACCTTTTCCACTTCATTGGCGTAATTGAAGCTGTTCAACGCCGCCTTGTGCCCCTCGCTTATCGCGTCTTCGATCATTCCCGGATACATCTTCTGGAATTCAAATGTCTCCCCCCTGATAGCCGCCTCCAGGTTTTCCTTGGTTCCCCCGATTCCACCCAGTGTCCTCAAATGGTTATGGGCGTGGATCGTCTCGGCCTCGGCGGCGGCCCTGAACAGCCTGGCGACCTGACGGTAGCCCTCCTGTTCGGCCTTTTTCGCAAAGGCCAGGTATTTCCTGTTTGCCTGCGACTCGCCCGCAAAGGCGTCCTTGAGATTCTGCTCTGTTTTCATCATGTGTTCTCCCTCCCCGGTTTTCTTTTCCTGATCTGCTTTGATTAAGCATGTGCAGCTTCTAATAAGATTAAGTTGATAATTATTATTTGTCAAGAAAAACTCTACGGCCGCTTCTTCCAACGCCGCTGAAATGTTCGTCATTCCCTCGACAGGGTAAAGGACGCCTCCTGTTAAAGTATAGTACGGTACGTTTTCGTTTCATACCCTATGGTATAATTAAAAATATGTTTAACGAAGAAGACCTGCTGCAGGAGGAAAAAAAAGTGCGGCGACTGAGGTTTGTCGTCGACCTTGCCCAGGCGGTGCTCATGCAGTCCGATCTGACGCTTCAGGAATCACTCGATCTCATGAAGAATACGAAAAAGACTGCGCTATCCCTTTTCCCGGACAAGGAATTCGTATACGACCTCGTATACGCCCCGCGGCTGCGCAGGATTTTCGAAGAGCGCTTCACTATCCCGGGGACATACTCGGGCAGGAACTGAAAGAAGATTGCAGAGGACTTTGAGGAACCCTCTGCACGATAAATCAGGACCGCTTTATCTCCTCGATCGCTTCCCTCGTGATAAGTCTGACATTCGCGTCTTCATCGGCAAGGAGCTTCTCAAGGAAGGGGACGGCTTCCCTGTCTCCTATGATCCCGAGAAGGTTCGAGACATCGCCTCTTACGACAGGATTGCCGTGGTTTATCAGCGGGAGCAGGCCCGGAAGCGCCAACGAGATGTTCCGCATGTCCCTGACCTTCAGCTCTTCCACCAGCGCCGTGACTCCGATCCGCACCCTCAGCCGTTCGTCACGGATCAGGTCGCCTGTCAGCTCATAGAGGGCGCTGTCGTGTTTGAACATGTCGACGATATTATCGAGAAAGCCCTTTTCCATGTAATCGGCTATCATGGATGAAATGTCGCTTTCCGTCCTTTCACCGGCCATTTAGAATAATACCAGATGGAAGGCGCATACTTTATAAAATAGAAACGATCAATGGGTTTCTGGGGGGACATAAGGAGAGATTACAGGGCTGTTTTCGAAAGGGACCCCGCTGCGAGAAGCAGCATGGAGGTCGTTTTGGCATACCCCGGCTTCCATGCGATTTTTATCCACCGGATAAACCATATGATCTGGAAG
>JBJKSM010000168.1:0-7278 GCA_046704045.1 Thermodesulfovibrionales bacterium
GTATTCTTCCTTCGCAAGAATGACGATGCTACGTCCCTCCGGCGTCTCATCCGCGAGAGACGCAAGTTGGGCCGCATCGGCAAGGGTATGGCTTTCCACGCCGGCTGCGGGCAGGAACGTCGTGGCCTGCCGGTTGCCGAGGGTGATCGTGCCCGTCTTGTCGAGAAGGAGCACATCCACATCCCCCGCCGCCTCCACCGCCCTGCCCGACATGGCGATCACGTTCGCCTGGATCATCCTGTCCATGCCGGCTATGCCGATGGCCGAAAGAAGCCCGCCGATGGTGGTAGGTATCAGGCAGACCAGGAGCGCAACGAGCACCGTTATCGTCACCGGAGAGCCGTGGCCCGCGGCCCTGACGCTGAAGACGGAGAAGGGAAGAAGTGTCACGGTCACGAGCAGGAATATGATGGTGAGGGCCGCCAGCAGTATATCGAGGGCGATCTCGTTCGGGGTCTTCTGGCGTTTCGCGCCTTCGACCATCGAGATCATCCTGTCGAGGAACGTCTCTCCGGGATTGGCCGTGATCCTGACAACCAGCCAGTCCGAAAGGACCTGCGTCCCTCCGGTGACGGCGCTCCGGTCTCCGCCGCTTTCCCTGATCACCGGCGCGCTCTCGCCTGTTATGGCGCTTTCATTGACCGATGCAACGCCTTCCACCACCTCGCCGTCTCCGGGGATGACATTGCCTGCCTCCACGAGGACATAGTCTCCTTTTCTGAGCTGCGAGGAGGGAACAAGGGAAATCTTCGAGCTCCTGTCCGGAGAGGAAAGCAGCTTCGCCTCTATTTCCCTGCGGGAGCTGCGCAATGAAGCGGCCTGGGCCTTGCCTCTTCCTTCCGCCATGGATTCCGCGAAGTTGGCGAAGAGTACGGTAATCCAGAGCCAGACGGAGATGTGGAGGATGAACCACGGCGATTCCCCGCCACTTCCCGAAAGAGTATAAAAGAAAAGAAGGGTGGTAAGGATGCTGCCCGCCTCGACAACGAACATGACAGGGTTCCCGAGCTGATAGAGGGGATTGAGTTTTCTCACCGAATCCCGGAGTGCCCGCTGCAGGATGGCGCGGTCGAGAAGGGATTTATTGCCCTTTTTCCTGGTCATAATTTCTCCTTGGTAACGCCCCCTGTCCCCCTCTTAACCCAAGAGGGGGTTAATCCCTCCCCTTGAGGTACCGGGAGGTCGGGAGAGGTTATGTTCTTCACCGTCCCGTCATCAAATGTTCCGCAATCGGCCCGAGGGCAAGGCTCGGCATGAAAGTCAGCGCCCCGACGATCAGGATGACCCCGATCAGAAATGCCACGAAAAGCGGCGTATGCGTCGGCAGGGTACCCAGTCCGGGCGGCACACGCTTCTTTTTAGCAAGGGACCCTGCGATCGCAAGCACGGGGATGATCACCCAGAAGCGGCCCATGAACATCGCGATCCCGAGGGCGGCGTTGTAGAAGACCGAGTTGCCGTTGAGTCCCGCGAAGGCGCTGCCGTTGTTGTTCGCCGCCGACGAAAAGGCGTACAGGATTTCGGAAAACCCGTGCGGTCCGGGATTGGCGCTGCCCGCCGTGCCCGCCTTTGTCGAGACCGCGACAGCCGTGCCGAGCTTGACCAGGGCATTCACGATCAGGATCACGAGCGCGGCCATCTTCATCTCGAACATCTCTATCTTCTTGCCGAGATACTCGGGCGTGCGGCCGACCATCAGGCCGGCGACGAAAACAGTGACGATGGCGAATATCAGCATGCCGTAAAGCCCTGAGCCCACCCCGCCGAAGATCACCTCGCCAAGCTGAATCAGCAGCAGTGGAAACATGCCGCCGAGGGGTGTGTAGGAATCGTGCATGGAATTGACCGAGCCGTTTGAGGCGGCAGTGGTCGCTGTGGCCCAGAGCGCTGAATCCACGATGCCGAAGCGCGCTTCCTTGCCCTCCATATTGCCGCCCGGCTGCGTGCTGCCGGCTGCCTGATCGACCCCTATAGAGGCGAGATGCGGGTTGCCCCGCTGCTCGGTCCATACACACAGCGCCGTGAATGTGACGAGGACGATCAGCATCGTTGAGATCAGCGCCCGTCCCTGCCGCACATCGCCTACCATTTTCCCGAAGGTCATGCAGAGCGAAGCCGGTATCAGGAGTATCGCCAGAAGCTCCAGGAAATTCGAAAGAGGCGTGGGGTTTTCAAGTGGATGGGCGGAATTGGCATTGAAAAACCCTCCGCCGTTTGTGCCGAGCTGCTTGATCGCGATCTGCGAGGCCGCGGGCCCCATTGGTATGACCTGCTTCTTTACCCATGTTTTTTCGGTGACGGGATTGCCGTTTGCGCCCATGATCGCCTTACCTTTTCCGTCGACCTTCGGACTGTTGTACGTGAAGGGCTGGATGAGCCCTACGCTCTTATATGCGCTGAAGCCCTGGACAACTCCCTGGGAAACAAGGAGAAGGGATAAGACGAGCGAAAGCGGCATCAGGATATAGAGAACGCTGCGGGTGAGATCGACCCAAAAATTGCCGACGGTATTGGCTGAGTGCCTTTTGAAGCCGCGGATCAGGGCAGCGAGCACCGCCATCCCTGCCGCGGCCGAGACGAAATTCTGGACCGTAAGTCCGGCCATCTGCGTGAGATAGCTCATCGTTGTTTCTCCGCCGTAGTTTTGCCAGTTGGTATTGGTGGTGAAGCTCACCGCGGTATTGAATGCAAGATCAGGGGCGACTGCCGGAAACTTCTGCGGGTTCAGCGGGAGTACCCCCTGGAAGCGCTGCAGAAGATAAAGCAAAAACATCCCGGCAGCGCTGAAAATGAGCACCGCCGCCGCATACTTCTTCCAGTCCGTCTCCTCGTCCGGCTCGATGCCGCAAAGCCTGTAGAAGAGCCGCTCGACAGGCCCGATGACGCGGTCAAGGCCGCAGGGCTGACCCTCGTAGACCCGGGCCATGTAAACGCCGAGCGGCCCTGCAAGCAGAAGCAGAACGCCGAAATAAAGGATGATCTGCAGTATGCCGTTTCCGGTCATGAGAATATCTCCGGCCTGAGCAGGGCGACCATGAGATAGACGAACAGGCAGGCTGCTATTATGCCACCGATCCAGTAGAATACTTCCATCGCACCGCCCTCTAAACTCTCTCAGCCAGTCTCACGAAGAGCCAGCTGGCGATGAATAAAACGCCCAGAATACCAGGGAAAACGATGTCCATTACATTACCTCCTCCGGGGGAAAGAGCCCAAACGTGATACATGATCAGATCATATCAGGCATCGTTGTAAAACAGGTGCTAAGAAGGGGCGTGCGGGCATAAAAATTGTGTTAAAAAAAAGATGCCGCCTGAAGATCGGAAGCCCCGGTCTTCTACTTTACCAGTCTTCTCCTGAGCAGCCTGAATGAGTAGGGCGCAAGGAGAATCACCACGACGATGATCCACGCCACGTCCCGGAGGGCGGCGGCCGGCTTCCCGCCTGAAAAGGCCCTGCAGACGTTGACGAGGTGGAAGAGGGGCGTGAAGAAGGCGATTTTCCCGACGACGGCAGGCAGGTTTTCGATGGGGAAAAATATCCCTGAAAAGAGGAACATGGGGGTCATGAAAAGGGTGTAGAAATAGTTGAAGGAGTCGATGCCCGGGACGACCGCCGTGAAGATAAGCGATATTTCGGCGAAGATCAGGCCCGATAGAAACAGCAGCGGGATGACGAGAATCAGAAAGGGCGATGCCACGAGCCCGAAGATTGCGATGACGATCATGATGATAGTGCCGTAGAGAACGCTCTTCGTGGCGCCCCAGAGCATCTCCCCGGCGATGAGGTCGTTTACGTTCACCGGGGTGGCGAGTATCGCATCGAAGGTCTTCTGGTAGGTCATTCTTACATAGGTGCCGTAGGTGCATTCATACGTGGCGGCGAACATGGCGGAAGAGGCGATGATCCCGGGGGCGATGAAGTTTATGTAGGGCACGCCGTTTATCTCCTTCACGTAGGCGCCCAGTCCGAGGCCGAGCGCCGCGAGGTAGAGCACCGGCTCCACGAAGTTCAGCGCGATGCTCGAAAGGTAGAGCTTCGTATATACCTTGGCGTGTCTCTGCCAGTTCCTGAAGGCGTGTTTAATCTGCAAGCGTCCTCCCGGTCAGCTTCAGGTAGACATCTTCGAGGTTGCCGCCGTGTGCGCCGGTCAGTCCCGACGGTGTGTCGATCGCCACGATCTTTCCGGAATCCATGATCGCCACCCTGTCGCAGATCTTTTCCGCCTCCTCCATATAATGAGTGGTGAGAAGGAGCGTCGTTCCCTTTGCCCTGAGCGTCCGGAGCTTTTCCCATACCGCGTGCCTGCTGTGCGGGTCGAGACCGACCGTCGGCTCATCGAGGATGAGGAGCTCGGGGTTGTTGATCAGCGCCCGCGCAAGCAGAAGCCTCCGTTTCATGCCGCCGGAGAGGTCTTTTATCGCCGACTTCGCCCTTTCGCCAAGCTCCACGAATTCGAGGAGCTCCCTTGCCGCAGGTGCGGCAATCTTTTTGGGGATATCGAAGTATCTCGCGTAGACGACGAGGTTTTCGAAGACCGACAGGTCGGGGTCGAGGCTCTCGTCCTGGGGCATGACGCCGATCCTGGATTTTATCAGGCTCGGGTTCTCCCTCACCTCGATGCCGAAGACCCTCACCTCTCCGGAGGTCGGCGGCATGAAACAGTGGACAACGCCCATCACCGTTGTCTTGCCCGCGCCGTTAGGGCCGAGAAAGCCGAAGCACTCTCCGGCTTCGATGTCGAAATCTATCGCGTCCACGGCGCGCAGGCTCCCGTAATCCTTTGTCAGCCCTTTTGCGGTGACGATCTGCATTCCGGTATTATATCATCCGTCATTTATTGCGGGCCGACCGCCCGCTTTTCCACCGCGCCCAGTCAGGTCGACCCCTGACCCGCGGTGCACCCGTAACAGTGGTCCGCTGTCATTATTTTCCTGTCAGCCAGCTTTTCGTGATCGAAATCCTCAATCCGCCCGGGACACGCTACGTCGACATTCAGTCCGATACTCTGGTTGAAATCGCAGTCGTAAAGCATGCCGTTCCAGCCGACGCTGATCAGATGCCTGCACATGAGGCCGTCGAGGGTTTGAGGGTTGAAGGAAGACGAGAGTTTTTCCATGTACTTTTGGAAAAAGTTCGCGCGGCAGAGGAAGTCCTTGAACCTTCCAAGCGGCATATTGGCGAATGTGTAAAGCTTGTCGAAGGATACGCCGAACCGCTGCCGCAGTTCTTTCCTGTACTCTTCCTCCAGCGTACATTGAGGAGGCGGCAGGAAAGCGCCCGAAGGATTGTAAACAAGATTGAGCTTTTTCCCGGGCAGGCCGTTCCCATAGCCGAGACTATTGAGCTTCTCAAGCGCCATGATGCTTTTTTGAAATGTCTCTTTCCCCCTTACCCGGTCCACGCCGCTTTCGAGGTAGTAGGGCAGCGAGGCGATCACCTCCAGCGAGTTGGCGGCAAAGAATTCCGGCAGGTCCCTCATCCGCTCTTCAAAAAAGATCGTGAGGTTGGAACGAACGATCACATGGACACCCGCCTTTCCCGCCTCTTCGACGAGATACCTGAAGTGAGGGTTCATTTCAGGCGCCCCCCCCGTGATATCGAGAACGGGGATGTGACTTTTTCCGAGCGCCGAGAGAACGGCTTCGACGTGTCCATCGCCTATTGCTTCGTCCCTTCCGGGGCCAGCCGCCACGTGGCAGTGCAGGCAGGACATGTTGCACCTGTATCCGAGATTGACCTGGAGGACCTCCACGCCGCGGGCGGCAAGAGGTTCTCCGGCGACCTCACGAATCCTGTCGCTGAACTCCATTTCTTTTTCTCTCAGAGAGACAGCCTGTCCACCGCGTTATGCGCCTGGATGCCGTGGATAAGCGAGGCGCCGCCTCTCACCGCAGAGGCGACATGTAACGCCTCCGTGATATGGTCGAGGCCCATGCCCTCTTCCAGGCAGCTTTTTGAGTAAGAGTCTATGCAGTACGGACACTGGACAGCATGTGCCACCGCCAGCCCGATAAGCACTTTCTCCCGCTTTGTCAGTGTCCCCGGCTCCAGGGCCGCGTTGTACCAGTCCATGAACTTTCTGAACAGTCCCGGACTGAACTTCCCTATTTCCCCGAATCTCTCCAGGTCATCGTCGCTGTAATACTCTGTCATAAGAGATCTCCTTTTTTGTTGTCCTGATCGCCTGAATAAATTATAGAGCAAGGACGCCGGCATTCAAACCGGTTCCCGAAAAAAACCGGGTCGACAGCCCGACGCGGCTGTCTTCGGGGTCGGAACGGAAGAAGGCTGAAACAGGCAAAGAAATCCTGCGCAATTCCATTATACAGGCAGTTTCAGGCGGTACCGGGGTCATTTTTATGGTTTTTCCAGCCTCGACAGATTTGCAAATATTACAATACCGACCTATATTGAAACTGAGGTCAGGGTTTCCTGTCATGGAAACCGGAAGGAGGCGAGATTTATGGCAACGAAAGGATCAAAAGAGCTCGTAAGGGCTGAGAGACCCGCTTATCTTGCGCCTTTTGAAGACATGGAAAGATGGTTCGAGGAGACATGGCAAAGGCCGTTCTCGTTGATGAGGTCGATGATGTGGCCTCAGAGCGCGGTGAGCGAATTCGAAACGATTTCGCCGACTGTCGATATATACGACAGGGGGAATGAACTTGTACTCAGGGCGGACCTTCCCGGAATGAAGAGAGACGACAACGAAATTCACCTCGCCGACAACGTTCTGACAATATCCGGCGAGAAGAAGCAGGAAGAGAAGGTGGAAAAAGAAAACTATTACAGGTATGAACGCTCGCACGGTTCGTTCTTCAGGAGATTCGAACTGCCGTATGATATCGATTCGGAGCATATTAAGGCTCACCTGGAAGACGGTGTCCTCGAGGTAAAGCTTCCGAGGACTGCAGAGGCGCAGGGCAAGACCAGAAAAATCTCTGTCAGCTGAACAAAAAATCCCCGGCAAAGGGTGCCGGGGGTTTTTTTTGCCCGCCCGGGGTTCGGATCCATTCCTCCGCGTAAGCTTTTACGGTCGAAAAAAACAGGTGGTCTTTAGTTGAAAGCAATTCGCGGCGTATTCCCGCCGGTCACTCCGTTTTTATTCCTGCCGCCGGGGCAGCGGCGCATCGGCGTCGCCCCGAAACATCGTGTCCTTCCGGCAAGCCTGCGTGAAAAGATGGCTTGAAATCGGTTACCATCGGGGCAAAGTGTGTGAGGAGGAGAACACCCGATGGAAGAAGGCACGAAACGTTATGCGCTTGAGGAAGTAAA
>JBJKSM010000169.1:0-35027 GCA_046704045.1 Thermodesulfovibrionales bacterium
CAACAGGTGCAGTTGCCGTTTACGTACCGCGGGCTCTGCTTCAACGTGACGTCGTAGCCGCCCGGTCCTCCGGAGATCTTCTCAACCTCCGTGAGGGTGAACCACTTTATATTCCTGCTTTTCTTTATCCTCTGAAAATTGATCTCGAGCCCGCAGGTAGGGGGGCACAGCTTAGGGAAGTACTTGTTGAGCTGCGCCACTCTCCCCCCCAGGTAGGGGTTCTTCTCGACGATAAAGACCTCGTATCCGACCTCTGCCGCTTCGAGTGCGGTGGTAATGCCGCTGATCCCACCCCCTACGACGAGGATTGTTCCTGATACGGGCGCCACGGTTGTTTCATCCGCCATGTCATTCCTCCATTATAGGCTTCGTTTAACTTCGTTAACTGTTCCTCAATACGGTGAGCCATTCTCCTGCTCACCCTGCTTGCCGACTCGGCAAAGGGCTCTGCTCCAGAGCCTTTAACCGAACCTGCACAGCTCTCCTTCCCGCTCAAAAGTAGGGGCGGGGTCGCCCCGCCCCTACGCACTGCCGACTTATCGTGAATACGCTTTCTGCAAATCAGTCAGGAATGATCTGGATGTAATCCTTCTTGAATACCGACCATTCCTTCTTCTCGGGATCGAACTTGGAATTCACGAAGCACTTCCAGTTCTTCTCGTCGACGACATCGAAGTCGGACCTGTAATAGAAACCCGGATACCTGGATTCTTCCCTGAAGAGGATGTGCCTGAGGTGCGACTCGACGGTGCCGAGCCTGTGGTAGTTTTCCCAGGCCCTGAGCAGCTCGTGGAGGTCGCCCGCCGCCATCTTCTCAGAGTCCTCCCTGAGCATGCCGAGGAGGTGGAAGGCCCTTTCGAGCATCGCCTTGCTTGTGACATAAGACGTTGCAATTCCTGCGCCGTATTCGTCCGTGATCTTAATGAGTCTTCTCTGGAAGCCGGCCGGTTTGATATAGTTCGGGTTGACATCTACGGACGTGGACTTCTGATAGTGCTCCATGAAGGTCTTCACCGGCCTGTAAACCAGGTCTGCAAGATCCTTCGCGGACTCCTTCAGCGCCGGCTTGTAATCGCCATTGTCCCTGAGGAACCTGACCATGGATTTTGCTACCAGTCTGCCTTCGGTGTGCGAACCGGATGAGAACTTGTGACCGGAGGCGCCCGTTCCGTCACCGGCGGTGAAGAGGCCGTTGACAGTGGTCATGCCCTTGTAGTTCTTGCCCTTGTAAGGGATCTTGTACGAATCGGGCACCCAGTCTTCGTTCGGACCCGCAACCCAGATACCGCAGCAGCCGGAGTGCGAACCGAGGAGATAAGGCTCGGTAGGCATGATCTCGGAGCCGACCTTCTCAGGCTCGGTGTTTGTGCCTGCCCAGAGACCGGCCTGGCCGACGGACATGTCGAGGAAGTCCTCCCACGCCTCGGCGAGGAGGTGCTTTACTTCCTTCGGGGTCATGTTTGCGGAAAGGTTCTTCAGCGCAGTAGGCGTATCCATGAAGATCGGCCCTCTGCCTTCCCTCATCTCTTTCAGCATGAGGTGGTTTCTGAGGCAGGATGCCGGTACTTTTGCGAGGCCGTACGGAGGATACTGCTTGAGCATCTCTGCGTTTGTCGCCATGTAGTTTTCGCCGAGGGTGTTGGTCGCCTTCGCCTTGAAGAGCAGGAACCACGCGCCGACAGGGCCGTAACCGTCCTTGAACCTTGCAGGCACGAACCTGTTTTCCATCATCGTCATCTCTGCGCCGACTTCCTGGCACATGGTATAGGTGGAGCCTGCGTTCCATACAGGGTACCAGCACCTGCCCATGCCCTCACCGGTAGCCCTCGGCCTGTAGATGTTGACCGCTCCGCCGCACGCGACCATCATCACCTTGGACTTGATGACATATACCTTGTTTTCCCTGACGCTGAAGCCGACCGCGCCTGCGATCCTGTTGGGCTCATTGGCGTCGAGGACGAGTTTCACGATAAAGCACCTTTCGATGATGTTGTCCGAACCAAGTGCCGCCTTTGCGGCCTCGGCAACGATCCTCTTGTAGGACTCGCCGTTGATCATGATCTGCCAGCGGCCCGACCGGACAGGCTTTGTTCCGATCTTGAGGATCGGAGCGCCCTGTGCGCCGTCAACGGTCTTTCCGTCTTCAAGGGTCTTCCAGACCGGGAGTCCCCACTCTTCAAAAAGGTATACCGACCTGTCGACATGACGGCCTACGTCGAAGATGAGGTCTTCCCTGACGATACCCATGAGGTCGTTCCTGATCATGCGGACATAGTCGTCCGGGGTGTTCTCGCCGAGGTAGGTGTTGATGGCGGAAAGTCCCTGTGCAACCGCGCCGCTTCTTTCCATGGCCGCCTTGTCACAAAGAAGTATCTTCGTGCCTTCCGGGGCCCACTTCTTTATCTCGTAAGCTGTTCCGCATGCTGCCATACCGCCGCCTACGACAAGGACATCGGTATCGAGTTCGACTATCGCGGGGTCCAATGTTGCGGGTAATTCGCCTATTGGCTTGTTCGGTAATGCCATATTTCTATTCCTCCTGTTTTTATTTTCAAAACAATTATTTTCCGTGAATGGCGATCGGCCTCTTGAGCTCTACACTGTCAATTTCTTCGTCCGACAGCCTTTCGTCCTCAAGGTTCTTTCCCTTGTGGGCCGCGTTTTTCGGGTCAATCGAGCCTTCGGGGGTCGTCCTGATCGGGAACTTGAACCTCTGCAGGTTTCCGTTCCTGAACTGGATTGTCCACATGATTGAATCGGAGCTCATCATCGGCTGAACGACACCGCCCAGCGGTACGATATCGGAATAGGCCCTGACGGATATCGCGCCCTGCGGGCATATCTTGACGCAGGAGTAACATTCCCAGCACTGGTCGGGCTCCTGGTTGTAGGCCCTCATGTTCTCTACATTCAGAACCATCAGGTCGTTTGGGCAGATGTACATGCATGCGGTCTTTTCACCGCCTTTGCAGCCATCGCATTTTGACGGGTCAACAAAACTTGGCATATCTAAACCTCCTGTTTGATTGAATTAACAATTTCCCTTAACGACTAAACTGCCTTCTCAACGATTACTTCCCGACTTCACCCCCTCTCAGAGTTTCCAGTGTCAGTGTCCGGCGCCTGAAAACGGAATGTCCTTTCCCGACACCGACACTGATCACCGACATTTAGGTTTTCTTATACTCCTTCCGAATACTTATGTGTCTTGATCTCCACTTTCTCGGTCAGTCCTTCGTAATACTTCCTGAGGATCTGCAGGACCTCGGGACGGCTGAACTTGTCAGAAACATCTTCGCCTTCGGAGAGCATCTTCCTGAGCTTCGTTCCGCTCAGAATGAGCCTGTCTTCCTTGCCGTGCGGGCAGGTCCTCATAGAGGCCATGCCGTCACATTTGTGGCACCAGAAGGTCCAGTCGATCTTCAGGGGCTTGGTCTCAAGGGCGCCGTCGGGGATCTCATCGAAGATCTTCTGCGCGTCGAACGGACCGTAGAAATCGCCCACGCCGGCGTGGTCGCGGCCGACGATGAGGTGGCTGCAGCCGTAGTTCTGCCTGAAGAGGGCATGGAGAAGTGCCTCTCTCGGGCCGGCATACCTCATGTCGAGCGGATACCCTCCGATGACAATGGTATTTTTCACAAAGTACTTCTCACTGAGAATGTCGATCGCCTGCTGCCTGACATCCGACGGGATGTCGCCCGGCTTCAGCTTGCCGAGAAGCATGTGAACGAACACGCCGTCGCAGGTCTCGATCGCGATCTTGCAGAGGTACTCGTGGGAGCGGTGCATCGGGTTTCTGGTCTGGAATGCGGCGACGGTGGACCAGCCCTTCTCGGTAAAGAGGTGTCTCGACTGCGCAGGGGTAAGATAGATCTGGGGGTATTCCCTGGGAAAGGTACCCTGGCTAAGCACCTTGACCGGACCGGCAAGGTTTGTACCGGCCTGCTCCATAACCATCTTGACGCCGGGGTGCTCCTTGGCGTCGTTAGTTCTGTAAACCTGTTTGGCCTCGTACTCCTTGTCGATCTTGTAGGCCTCGGTGACCTTCATGGTCGCCATGATCTCGTTGAACTCGGTAGAGAAGAGGGCGATCTCCTCACCCGCTTTAACGGATTCGTTGGTGGAAACCGTCACAGGGATCGGCCAGAAAGTGCCGTCCGCCATCTTGTACTCGGCGCATACGTCCTTCCAGTCCTCGTAGGTCATAAAGCCTTCGATCGGGGTGAAGCCGCCGATACCCATCATGATGAGGTCTCCGGTCTCGCGGGAAGATATGTTGATCTTCTTCAGCCCTGCGGCTCTCTTCTTTTCCGCTTCAAGCTCGGCGCCCGTCAGAAGCAGCGGTTTCAACTTTTTCTCTTTTCCATGCGGATTTACTAAAGCCATATCAATTCCTCCTGTCTATGATTTTGAATCAGTTTCAAGCCTGACTCTCTGTTCGCTTGTGCAAATCCACCGGCCTCTGTCACATCGCGGACCGCCCTTTTTCACTGGGCCGGCGCAGGATTACAGAATCGTTCTTTAAAACTGCGTGATTTTAAATAAAAAATAAAAAAATTTTATGGATGCGATAAAAATGCAAACCTTATAACTATAAAGCCACCCATTTTTTGAAGTCAAATTCATATTTCTGATAAATAGATAAAAAATCCTTATTTATCTAACTTTTGAATTCTCAAGCCATTTATGCATCAAAATATAATACATCAATCAGTCTTTATCAATACAATAAACTTTTCAAATAATTACATAATTTCTGCAACGCCTTCCCCCTGTGACTCAGAAAATCCTTTTCGGCCGCAGTCATCTCAGCAAAGGTCTGTTTGTATCCCTCCGGGTAAAATAGCGGGTCATATCCGAACCCGTTGCCCCCTCTCCGCCTCTTGCCGATGCTCCCCCTGGCGTATCCGGTAAAGGTCTTGTATCTCCCATCGGGAAGGGCAAGTGCGATGCAGCAGACAAATCTCGCGTCACGCTCGCCGCCTTCCAGGTGTTTCATATCCGCGAGCAATTTCCGCACATTTTTATTATCATCCGCCCCCGCACCGGCATACCGTGCAGAAAAAACTCCGGGGGCCCCTCCAAGGGCGAAGACCTCAAGGCCCGAGTCATCGGCAACAGCCGGGCAATTGGTGAACCTGGCGGCATGGACCGCCTTTTTCACCGCATTTGCCCTGAAGGTCTTACCGTCTTCCTCGATATCGGGGCAGCCCGGAAACGCATCAAGCGTGAGGAAGTTTATATCCTGCCCGCCGAAGATCCTCTTTATCTCTTCGACCTTCTTCTTATTTCCGGTTGCAAGGACGATCTTCATAGAGCGAAACACTGGATACTATATAAATCCCGGCGTAATTTGTCAAAGACAGGGGTGGAAAAGGGTCCGCGGCAACTTCGGTTTGACAGCACCGGTAAACCTGATAAAATTGGTGTACATAGAAAGGATTTCATACAAGGGGGTCCAATGGCGGAAAGAGAGAAACTCGAAAAGCTGGCGCGGATGGTTCGTTACTATTCACTCGTGTCGACTACTGAGGCCGGGTCCGGCCACCCGACGTCCTCGCTTTCGGCTGCAGACCTGATGGTCGGTCTGATGTTCGGCGGCGCCTTCAGGTATGACCCTGACGATCCGGCATTTCCCAACAACGACCGTCTCATCTTTTCGAAGGGCCATGCCTCACCGCTTTTCTATT
Organism: Thermodesulfovibrionales bacterium; assembly: GCA_046704045.1. Classification (GTDB taxonomy): domain Bacteria; phylum Nitrospirota; class Thermodesulfovibrionia; order Thermodesulfovibrionales; family UBA6898; genus JAWOKY01. The sequence goes on from JBJKSM010000169.1 coordinate 5,691, forward strand.
CGTTGTGGGCAGCGGCGGGTAAGGTGAGCGAGGAAGAGATGTTATCCCTCAGAAAATTCGGCAGCCCCCTTGAGGGGCACCCGACCCCGGAGTTCCGTTACGCGGACGTGGCAACGGGCTCCCTCGGGCAGGGACTTCCGATAGGCGTGGGAATGGCGATGAACGCGAAATACGTTGACAGCCTCCCCTACAGGACCTATGTCCTCCTCGGAGACAGCGAGATGTCCGAGGGCTCGCAGTGGGAGGCGATGCAGATAGCGGGTCACTATAAGCTCGACAATCTCGCCGGCATCATCGACGTAAACCGTCTCGGCCAGCGCGGGGAAACAATGTACGGACACGACCTGGCTGCTTATGAAAAAAAGATCTCGGCCTTCGGCTGGGAAACAATCGTTATCGATGGTCATGACATGGATGAGATCACCGACGCCTTCGATAAAGCCCTGGCCGTCTCCGGCAGGCCGACGATGGTAATCGCCAAAACGATTAAAGGCAAAGGCGTTTCCTTTGTCGAAGACAGGAACGGCTGGCACGGCAAGGCGCTCTCAAAAGAGCAGCTTTCCCGGGCTCTGACGGAACTCGGCCAGGTGGACAAATCAATCGGAGAAATCGCGAGGCCGGAGAATCTGAGGGCTGCTGACCGGACAGCCGGTTTGAGTCAGAAGATTCTTTATCTTGCCGACAAACCGGTCGCCACCCGCAAGGCATACGGCAATGCGCTGGCGCGGATATTCCCCAAATTCCCGGAAATGGTCGTCCTCGACGCAGAGGTAAGCAACTCTACACATTCGGAGACATTCAGGGAAAAATATCCCGACCGGTTTTTCGAGATGTTCATCGCCGAGCAGAATATGGCCGGCGCCGCTCTCGGGTTCGCTTCCCGGGGCAAAATTCCCTTTGTCTCTTCCTTTGCAGCTTTCCTGACGCGGGCCTTCGACCAGATCAGGATGAGCCAGTATTCCAGGGCCAACATCAAGTTCTGCGGCTCCCACGCCGGGGTCTCGATAGGCGAAGACGGTCCTTCGCAGATGGGGCTTGAAGATATCGCAATGTTCAGGACCATCTCCGGCGGCGTCGTACTGTACCCTTCCGATGCGGTGTCAGCGGAAAAAATCGTCGAGGAGGCAGCCAGGCACAGGGGGATCGTATATATCAGGACTACGAGAAAGGATACGCCCATCATTTATAAAACAAACGAGGAGTTCCCCATCGGCGGCAGCAAGGTGCTCAAACAGAGCGACAAGGATGCAATCACAGTGGCCGCTGCCGGAATCTCGGTTCATGAAGCATTAGCCGCTTATGAGGCGCTCAAAGCGGAAGGGGTGCTGATTCGCGTCATCGACCTCTACAGTGTAAAGCCCCTCGATACCCCGGCCCTGAGGAAGGCGGGGAGCGTTACCGCCGCTGTCGTAGTTGTGGAAGACCACTATCCGGAGGGAGGCATTGCAGAGGCGGTAAGATCGGCCCTCGCCGATTACGACGTGCCTGTCCATTCTCTGGCGGTCACCAGGATGCCCAAAAGCGGAAAGCCGGACGAGCTGCTCGACTACGAAGAGATTTCGAGGAGCGCGATCACCAGGAAGGTAAAGGAGCTTATATGAAACCTGCCAATCTCAGGACAAAGATATTTCTGGACGGAGGAGACCCCCATGAAACAAAACAGATACTCGACCTCCTCGGGTTTCTCGACGGCCAGACAACAAATCCGACACTCATCTCCAAAAACCCTCATGCCCGGAAGCGCCTCGAACAGGGGGACAAGTTCACCCGCGAAGAGATCCTCAATTTCTACCATTTCGTAGTGACCGAGCTTTCGGGGATGATGCCCCAGGGCTCCATTTCGATCGAGGTTTACGCCGACCCTGCGACCACGGCCGAGGAAATGCTCACACAGGGAAGAAAGATGTTCGGCTGGATTCCGAACGGGCAGATAAAATTCCCTTCCTCGGCAGAAGGGCTGAAGGCTGCCGGCCAGGCGATCAGGGAAGGACTGCGCGTAAACATGACACTCTGTTTTTCACAGGAACAGGCGGCGGCGGTGTATGCCGCAACACTCGGGGGCAAACGGGGCAGCGTTTATGTCTCTCCCTTTGTGGGCCGACTCGATGACAGGGGTGAAAACGGGATGGACCTGATAGCGGACATTATCAAAATGTACGGCACGGGTGATGCCCACGTTGAGGTCCTCACGGCAAGCGTGAGGAGTCTTGATCACCTTCTTTATGCCCTGAAGCTCGGATCGGATATCGTCACCGTCCCCTTTGCCATATTGAAGGAATGGGGGGAAAAAGGGCTTCCGATGCCCTGGAGTGATTACGTGTATCCGGCCGAAAAACTGAAGCCGATTCCCTACAAGGAGATATCACTCACGCCAAACTGGCAGGAATACGACATCCATCACGACCTGACGGTCAAAGGCATGGAGAAATTCTCTGCGGACTGGAATGCCCTCATAAAGTAAAAGCCCTGCACCAGGGCGGCTAATCTATAAAGGTCGCAGGGTCTTTCAGCGCATGGCAGCGGTTGCAGAGGCTTCTCGCCTCCTTCCTTCCGATCACCCATGTATGCGCCTTGTGGCAGTCGAGACAGTGCAGCTTCGCTTTAGTCATGTGAAGGCTGTGCTGCCCCACCTTTGTCTCGTATCCGTGGCAGTTTTTGAGGCAGTCATTGTTGGTCGGCTTTATCTGTCCATGCGGGTGATGGCAGTCGAAACACTTCAGAGAGGACATCGGCCCCTTCCGCGGGAAATTCCTGTGGCAGCCGAGGCAGCGATCGTTCGAGATCATTTTGGGCGCCTTTTCGCTGTAGCTATGGCATTTAAGACAGGAAAAACCGGCCATACCCAGACCGTGTATCGTCTTGTCCGTATGACATCCCAGGCAGGCCTGCTCGTTCGGGGCAAAGGTGTGGAGGGAACCGCCCATATGGCACCTGCTGCAGGGGATCTTCTGCATGAACACGTGTCTTGCGTGGCCGTAAGAGTCGCTGAGCGTTATCGAGCCCTGCTCCACGTCCGAGAGATGACAATCCTTGCAGGCCTTCCACGGCGAGATTCGCCCGTGCTTCTGCTTTGCCGTTTTTGTCTCTTTCAGGACGTAATCGACGAGCATCCTGTTCTGTTCGAGCACACTCATCGCATGACATCTCTGGCAGGGATAATTCCAGTGCCTGCTCTTCTGCCATGTCACGAACGCCTCCTGCATCATATGGCAGGACATGCAGAACGCGGGATCATCCTGCGTGTACCTGTAGTACCTGTATCCCGCGACCGCACCGATGATCGAAATGAGAAAGAGGAGAAGGACGATCGCCTTCTGATTTTCCTCGATGAAGCCCTTACAGAATGAAGAGAGGGGGTTCTTAGGCATTCCTCAGAAGTTTCGCCTCCGCTTCAGCGACGACGATACTGTCGCCTTTTATCATTCGAGCCGAAGTCTCGAGAAGCCTGCTCCCTGTCTTTTTTATATCCGCCTCTACTGCTGCCCTTTCCCCAACGAAGAGAGGGCTCTTGAAACGCACCGAGATCTCGGCGGTCATCGCCTCAATTCCCTCGAACAACACCCTCTTTACCATCGCCTCGTCCAAAACGGTGGCGATGATCCCTCCGTGGACGATATCCATAAAACCCTGATGTACCTTCCGGGGAATGAATTCCGAAACGGTCCTGCCGTCTTCTGCCTGCCTGAATTCAAGCCCCAGTCCGACATCGTTCTTCTTCCCACAGGCGAAGCAATGACCGTCATCCACGAGTTTGAGATCCTTCATGAACCCCCCAGGAGTTCGAACAACTTGTAAAGGAAAAAAGAGAAAATGAACCCCAGAAGCGCGCCGAAGGCGGCGAGGATGCCGAGGACGAAAAAGAAAACGGTGTACACGATGAAACTGGCGGAGGAAACGCCCAGCGAAAAAAATGTGTTGAGGTCCTTCGCGATCGCATCCCGCCAGGTACCCTGAAGCGAATCCGCAAAGATTGAGTCCATCATCAGCGATATGGCCAGGCTGAGTATCCCGCCGGACACCGCCCCGCAAAGGAGAAATCTCTTGGCCCTGCCGATGTTCATAAAGGGTTTTTATCTGTTCATCAGATCGAGAAAATCTTTATTGCTCTTGGTCCCGACGAGCTTCCCGAGCAGGAACTCCATGCTCTCGACCGTGCTCAGAGGGTTCAGTACCTTCCTGAGTATCCACATCCTGTTGAGCACTTCCCTTTCGACAAGAAGCTCTTCCTTTCTCGTGCCGGAGGCGTTGATGTCGATCGTCGGGAAAATCCTCTTGTCGACGAGTTTTCTGTCGAGGTGCAGCTCCATATTGCCGGTGCCCTTGAACTCCTCGAATATGACGTCGTCCATCCTGCTGCCGGTGTCCACGAGCGCGGTCGCCATGATGGTGAGGCTGCCGCCGGTCTCGATGTTCCTCGCGGCCCCGAAAAACCTCTTCGGTTTCTGAAGCGCGTTGGAATCCAGTCCGCCGGAGAGGACCTTGCCGCTTGTCGGCATGATAGCATTATAGGCCCTCGCAAGCCTGGTGATGCTGTCGAGGAGGATCACTACGTTTTTGCTGCATTCCACGAGCCTCTTCGCCCTCTCGATCACCATCTCCGAAACCTGGCAGTGCCTCTGGGGCGGCTCATCGAAGGTGGAGCTGATGATCTCCGCCGTCGACACCTGGCGCTTCCAGTCAGTCACTTCCTCCGGTCTTTCATCGATGAGCAGGATGATCAGATGGACATCCCTGTGGTTTTTCTTGATCGCCTTCGCGATAGACTGAAGGAGCATCGTCTTTCCGGTCCTCGGCGCTGCAACGATCATACCCCTTTGTCCCATGCCCACCGGCGCTATAAGCTCCATCACCCTCGTGGAGTAATCGGTAGCGTCGTATTCGAGCTTGATCCTCTCGGTGGGATAGTAAGGGATGAGGTTGTCGAAGAGGGGCCGTTTGACGTTTTCTTCTGGGGAGCCGTGGTTTATCGCCTCGACCTTGAGGAGCGCAAAATATCTCTCGCTTTCCTTGGGAGGCCTTATCTGTCCTGATACGAGGTCGCCGGTCCTGAGGTTGAACCTCCTGATCTGCGAAGGGGAGACGTAGATATCGTCCGGTCCGGGCAGGTAGCTGTAATCAGGAGACCGTAGAAATCCAAAACCGTCGGGAAGGATTTCAAGCACACCGGCTGAAAAGACATTCCCCGTCTTTTCAGCCTGTGCCTGGAGTATCGCAAAAATCAGGTCCTGCTTCCTCAGCCCGGCAGCGCCTTCCAGTTTCAGTGTTTTGGCAACTTCGGTCAATTCGTCGATCGTCTTCTCTTTCAATTCGGAAATAGAGATGTTTCCCATTGTAATATTGCTCCTCATCTGGGTGTACTTTTGGATTCAATTTTCCCGGAAGGCTTTTCCCTATCCACGCGGGAGTTATTAATCAGAAGAACTATTTAATGTAACATACTAAAACTAAAATGTCTTTGTCAAGCAGGACTTTACAAAATTTCCGGCCACATGGTAGATTCCATCATGAAATACGGAGAAAGAGCTATCGCCAAAGCAAAACTTGAGATATGGGACAACCCGAGCCCCGAAAGGGACTACGAGATACATATCACATTTCCCGAATTTACCTGCATCTGCCCGAGGTCCGGGTATCCGGATTTTGCCTCGATCATCATAAAGTATGTGCCCTCCAAAAAGATAGTCGAACTGAAATCCCTGAAGCTCTATCTCAATTCCTTCCGGGACGTTCCCGTGTCTCACGAAGAAATAACGAACAGGGTCTATGCCGACCTGGAAAGAAGATTAAGACCCCGTTTCCTCGAAGTGACAGGCGACTTCAACCCGAGGGGAAACGTCAAGACGTTGATCCGGGTCTGCTCGGAAGACCCGAAGCGCTGAACGCGCCGAACTTCGCCCTTTCGATAAAAAGCCTCATCTTCTCATGGTCCTTCTTGCCCTTCCCGGCCTCGATGCCGCTGCTTACGTCGACGGCATAGGGTGCGACGTATCGCACCGCGTCCGCCACATTCTCACAGGTAAGACCGCCCGCAAGGATGATCCTGCCGAACCGCTTTGCCTCGATCGCGATGTCCCAGTTGAAAAGCCGGCCGGTTCCGCCGAGCGCATCGGCCGCGTAGGCATCGAGAAGAAAGGCCGAGACGAGCCCTTTATATCTTTCAAGGGGAGCGAGGCTGTCGAGGGATTTCACCCTTATCGCCTTGATCGTCCGACGGGAAGACCTGCAGAACTCGGGCGGTTCCTCTCCGTGAAGCTGCACGGCGTCAACGCCTGATTCTGCTACAATCCGTTCGAGGTTGTCCGAGCATTCGTTGACCACAACGGCGATCGTCTGGACGAGGGAAGGGACCTGTCTTATGATACGCGCCGCCTCTTTCGGCGGTATATGCCGGGGGCTCTCCTTGAAGAAAACGAACCCGAGCGCGTCCGCCCCGAAGTCGACGGCGCCCATCGCGTCTTCGAGGTTGGTTATGCCGCAGATCTTGACTTTGACCATCGGGATAAACACAGGGCGGACACAAGAGCCACCCCTACACTCCTTCTTATTATATAACCGGCAGCTCCCTTAACGCCTCTTTTATCTTTTCTTCGGGATATTCGTAGTCCACGAGTTTGCCCGCCAGGTAATCCGCATATGCCGTCATGTCGAGGTAGCCGTGCCCGCTCAGACCGAAGAGGATCGTCTTTTCCCTGCCTTCTTCCTTTGCCTTGAGCGCCTCGTCGATCGCACCCCTGATCGCATGGGAGCTCTCAGGCGCGGGGATGATCCCTTCCGATTTCGCAAACTGAAGCGCGGCCTCAAAGACGGCTGTCTGGCCATATGCGATCGCCTCCATCAGGTTGTCATGATAGAGCTGGCAGACAAGAGGCGCATCAGCGTGATATCTCAGGCCGCCGGCGTGGATCCCCGGGGGCATGAAATTATGTCCGAGGGTGTACATCATCAGGAGGGGCGTGAGCCCCGCGGTGTCGCCGAAGTCATATCTGAATTCGCCTTTCGTGAGCGTCGGGCACGACAACGGCTCGACCGCAACCACCCTCAGGTCTTTGCCGTTTATCTTGTCCCGGAGGAAGGGGAAGGCCAGGCCGCCGAGGTTGCTTCCGCCGCCGCAGCACCCGACGATCACATCGGGATAGTCCCCGACGAGATCAAACTGTTTTTTCGCTTCGAGCCCGATGACCGTCTGATGGAGAAGCACATGATTCAGGACAGAGCCGAGGGCGTAATTGGTGTCGCTGTGCGTTGCAGCCACTTCGACCGCCTCCGAAATCGCAATACCGAGGCTGCCCGGGCTGTCGGGGTCCGCCTCGAGGATCTTTCTTCCGGAGTTCGTCAGGTTCGTCGGGCTCGCGTGGACGGTCGCGCCCCAGGTCTCCATCGCTATCCTTCTGTAGGGCTTCTGGTTATAGCTCACCTTCACCATGTAGACGGTTACTTCGATGCCGAAAAGGCTTCCCGCAAGGGCAAGCGCTGAACCCCACTGGCCCGCGCCCGTCTCTGTCGCGATCTTTTTTATTCCCGCCTTCATATTGTAGTAAGCCTGGGGTATCGAGGTATTCGGCTTGTGACTTCCCGCAGGGCTGACGCCTTCATATTTGTAATAGATCTTAGCCGGAGTTCCGAGGGCGGCCTCCAGACGGTGCGCCCTGAAAAGCGGCGAAGGTCTCCAGAGGGTGTAGATGTCCAGGACCTCTCCGGGGATGTCTATCCAGCGCTGCGTGGAAACCTCCTGCTCGATAAGCGCCATCGGGAAGATAGCGCTCAGATCCCCGGGACCGGCCGGCTGTTTCGTACCGGGATGCAATGGCGGCTTCGGAAGGTTGGGCATGTCCGCCATGATGTTATACCACCGCTTCGGTATCTCTTTGTCGGGGAGCACTATTTTTGTCTCTCGCATCGCTTTCCTCCGGAACATTTTTATTTGCTGCAGGGGCATTCACTGCTTTTCCGGCATTCACAGTCTATGTTTAAGATTAGCATAAATTCCCGCCGGAATGGCAGCACGACGGCGCATTACCATAACGAACCGGGTCGCAAGGAAACACCGTCCCGCGAGACATCAGCTACCGATTTTTTTTGAGAGCACGATCCGGTCGTCTTTGCTTCCCGTGACCACGAATCCGGCCTCCTTAAAGAAAGACAGGGACCGCGTATTCGTACCGGAAACTTCGGCAATGACCTCCCCGGCCAGGCCCCTCTTTCCAAGATGTGGAAGGAGAAGTCCGAGGGCCTCGGTCCCGTATCCCTTTCCCCGATCCTCGGGGTTGAAGATCGCGATCGACAAAATGAGGCGTTCCCCCGGCTTCATGCCGTAAAGACCGACAAAACCGAACACCGTTTTTTTCATTTCCATGAGGTAGATTACCCGAAAGGTAACGAGCAGCCATTTAGTGAAGGACAGAATGGATCGAAAGGTCCTGTTTCCGCAACCGGACCCGGGAAAGGCCGCTCCTTCAAACAGTCTGCGGAGACGGGCCAGATCTCCCGCCATGCAAGGACGGAGCAAGACCCTCCGGCCCTGCAGGGGTGGAAACCTCTCGATCGCGAGAACTCCACTGATCCTGATCTTATTCTCCCCGTCTGCTTCTTCCGCAAACCTTTGTCACAACACCTACCATACCGGATAAAGCAGAATTACTTGAAGGTCTTCATGACGTATTCGGCGATCTTCTTCGCATCTTTGTCGGAGATCTTATTCCTGTCGAATTTTGTCATGCCGGGACCCGGGTTTCTCATCTTTCCCATGATGTCCCTGGCTGTTTTCACCCCGTGGGCCTCACGGTCTTTATCGTGCAGAGTAAACGCCGGATTGATAACGTTGCTGCCGTTGGGATGGCAGGGGGAACAGTTTTTCTCAAACAGCTGCCTGCCCGTCCTTGCCGGGTCTTTTGCAAGGCCGACGGAAACAAACGACAACACAAACAGCGCGACTACCGATGCCCCGACGATTCTTTTCATTTTTACTTTCCTCCCTGTATTGGTATTGATTATTATCGCTATTTGGATCCATCAGGGCAACGGCAATATGGGGACCTTCTGGGCGTCCTGCGGGATCCCGCCGGTCAATGAGTTCAAAAACCCGGCGACCCCCGCTGCCTGTTTCGCGTCGATGTCCTTTCCGAGCTGGACCTTCGCCATGATCACGACAGCGTCCTCGAGACTGTCGACCGAGCCGTCGTGGAAATAGGGCGCGGTCATCGCCACGTTCCTCAGCACCGGTACCTTGAAGACATATTTGTCAGACTCTTTTTTCGTGACTACATATCTGCCCTCGTCGATTTTTTCGCTCTTTGTATATTTCCAGTAGGGCTCGAAGACACCGAATTTCCGGTACATCTGACCGCCCACATACGTGCCGAGATGACACGCCATGCAGCCGGTATCGAGGAAGGTTTCCAATCCCTTTTTCTCCAGTACCGGCAAAGCGCCGGCATCGCCTTTCAGGAAGGAGTCAAACGGAGACGGCGTAACGAGCGTCCTTTCGAAGGCCCCGACCGCCTTTGCGAAGTTGTCCACCGTGACCGGCTCCTTGTCTTCCGGAAAGGCAGCCCTGAAAAGCGGAGCATAGCCTTTTATCTCTCGAAGCTTTTTCTCCACGGATTCATAAGACTGCATGCCGAATGACGGAGGTCCTGTCAGAGCCTGCTTTGCCTGGTCTTCCACGTTTTTTCTGTTGCCGATCCAGTGTTCGGAAATCTGGCCGGCGGCGTTGAAGACCGTGGGGGCGTTTCGCGGGTTAAGTTTGCAGTTGTTCCCGACGGCGACTCTTAGGCCGTCCACGGCATAGTGGCTGACCGGGTGACATTTCGCGCAGCTCACTGTCCCGTCGACGGATATCCTCGTCTCGTAAAAAAGTATCTTTCCGAGCTTCACCTTTTCGGGCGTGACCGGATTTTCAGTCGATGTCATGACAGAGGGCAGCGGCTCGAAGAACTGTTTCGCCCTGGCGATCAACGCTCCGTCTCCCGAGGCGCCGTACACCAGCCCCGCAGTCATAAGGGACAACAGGAGACACAGGGAAACCATTCTTTTCATCGCGTTTTCTCCCTATTGTCCGGTGCCGTACCGGGTTGCAAGGTAGTTTACGATCACCTTCTCGTCGGCTTCGCCGATCGGGGCGCCCATCACCTTGATCATCTTGTTCACTATGGCGTTCCACTTTTTCCGGGGAAATTGGGGCTGCATCGTAATATAGTCGAGACTGTGACAGATGCCGCAGTACCTTTCGGTCGTTTCAAGACCCGGGCCCGCCTTGAGCTCGGCCTTGATCTTCGGGAGCTCGATTGTGTGAGTCGTTTCTATCGGCAGCGCATAAGAAATGCCAGCAACTACGATCGCCGAAACCATGACAAACAGGGACAGCATGACAGCCGGAGGGATCCTTTTCGTCACCGCGCCACCTCCTGCCTGACGACTACTTCCGTTTTTTCTATCCTGTTCCACAGATATCCTGCCGGGTTCCAGAGGCCCTCAAAGGGCTGCGACTCGCCGATACCGTCCGTCGCCCGCGCCATAAGCGTATATTCACCCGGTCTCGCCGGTCTCCATGAATAAGACCATTGGGTCCACGAGTACTTTCCTCCGTGCTCGCCGAGCTTCGCCTCCGCCCAGCTCTTTCCCCCGTCGACAGAGACACGGACATCTCTTATCCCGTATCCGCCGGAAAAGGCGATCCCCGTTATCTCCACCGGCTCGTTCACCCTGAACTCCGCCTTCGCAACAGGATCGACGATCAGTGACCTCGTGGTCATGCGATTGATCGGCACCGTTTTTTTCGGCTCTGCGCCCGGAGGTACGCAACCGCAGGGGTTGTCGGGGATCCTGTAGGCCTTCTTCATCCAGAAACCTTCAAAGGGTTCCGACAGCACGGTGATTTCACTCAACGCCTTCACCCAGTAGGTCGCGTACCATCCCGGAACGATAAGACGCGCCGGGAATCCGTTTAGCATCGGCAGGGGAGCTCCGTTCATCTCATAGGCGACCATGATATCTTCTTCGAGCGCCTTGTCCACCGGCAGACTTTTCACAAGGTCCGGAACAGTCGGAAGCGGTGGTGTATCGAGCCCGTTGAAAGAAACATCCACGGAACCGGCCTTGAGCCCCGCCATGCCGAGAATGTCTTTGAGTCTCGCGCCGGTCCAGGTGACGTTTCCCATCGCGCCGTTTCCCCATTGCCCGCCTGCAACCCGCGGATCGAAGAAGCTCCGGCCGTTTCCGGAACACTGGATGACCGCCGTATAAGTAACCCTTTCGAATTTCTTCAGGGCGTCCATCGAAAGGAGGATGTCATTGTCGGTATTACCGCCGACTTTCAGCCTCCAGGCATTGAGATCGACGAAGGTCGGAACGTTCGCGATATGCCAGCGGACAAAAAGGGCGTCATTGGGCGTGATATATTTCCTGAAATAGTGAACGGGTGTTTCGAGCTGCGGCGGACGCGACGTGAGGAGGATCAGGTCCGTTTTTTCAGGGAACCTTGCGAGCCTTGGGACGGCGGCAAAGAGTTCCGGCGGAATGCCCCCGAATGCAGCGGCAGCCGTGAGCGCGCCGGCCGTTTTCAGGAAAGTCCTTCGGGAGAATGGCTGTCCTCTCATCTCGGCCCCCCTTTTTACACGTATATCACATTTATACGTATATCACAGAAACAGACCGGAGACAATCGCCGGCGACAGTTCCTTTCATATGCCTCCGGGATGTGAGATAATGCACATATGAAAATATGCAGGAGATCGAAAAGATGATGCGCCTTCCAAGTCCGAGCTACAGCCTGACGATCAGGACAGAAACGGAAAACAGGGTCGGCATGTTCGCCCGGATAGCCACCGCCATCGGACAGGCCGGCGGCGACCTCGGCGCCGTGGATATCGTGCGCTCTGCCAGGGAGAGGATAACGAGGGACATCACCGTCAACGCCAGGGACGAGGCCCATGAAAAAGAGATCGTGCAGTCCCTGAAGGCGATCCCCGGCGTGAAGGTTAGCAGGGTGATGGACAGGACCTTTTCGGCACACCAGGGGGGGAAGATAGCTATCCACAACAGGATGCCTTTGAGGGACAGAAACGACCTTTCGAAGGTCTATACGCCCGGCGTGGCAAGGGTCTGCATGGACATCCACGCGCACAGGGAGCATGCCTACCGGTATACCATCAAGGGAAACTCGGTTGCGATCGTCACCGACGGAACCGCGGTTCTCGGACTCGGGGATATCGGGCCGGAGGCCGCGATGCCGGTCATGGAGGGGAAGGCGATGATCTTCAAGGAGTTCGCGAACATCGACGCTTTTCCGATTGCGTTATCGACAAAGGATACGAACGAGATCATCGACACGGTGAAAAACATCGCGGTACCCTTCGGGGGCATCAACCTCGAAGACATCTCGGCCCCGAGGTGCTTTGACGTAGAGGCAAAGCTGAGACAGCTCCTGGACGTCCCGGTCTTCCACGACGAACAGCACGGCACGGCGGTGGTCGTCCTCGCAGCGCTTATCAACGTATCGAGACTGCTGAAGAAAGAACTCCGGGATTTCAAGGTCGTCATCTCCGGGGCGGGCGCGGCGGGCTCGGCCTGCACCTTCATCCTCGTGGCATCCGGCGTGAAGGATATCGTCGTATGCGACAGGACCGGTCCCATCTACTGCGGCAGGCGGAAGAACATGACCTGTTTCAAGAGGGCGCTGGCGAAAAAGACGAACATAAGAAAGATCAGGGGGTGCATAAGGGACGCGATACAGGGCGCGGATGTCTTCATCGGGGTATCCGGCCCCAATGTCCTGACCCCCGATGACATACGCACCATGGCGAAGGACCCCGTTGTGTTCGCCCTCGCCAATCCCGAGCCGGAGATCGCGCCCGAGGACGCCCTGCCCCTCGTCAGGATTCTCGCAACGGGAAGGTCCGATTACCCCAACCAGATAAACAACATGCTGGGCTTCCCCGGCATTTTCAGGGGCCTCCTCGACGTGAGGGCGAAAGGGGTCGATGAAGAAGTGAAGCTTGCAGCGGCGAATGCGATCGCACGTGTCGTGAAAGACGACGAGCTGCACGAGGACTATATCATCCCGAGCATCTTCGACAGGAGCGTCGTCTCCTCAGTTGCCCATGCGGTCGCTGAAACGGCGAGAAAGACAGGACTGGCCAGACATTGACCGGAGGGGCCGTTGTCGGCAGTACCCCGGCTTGACATGGTTATCCCATCCGTGTCTTCATAGTTCAAAGGAGCTCGCATTGCGAAGGTCTGCAGATATGAGGGATGAAAAAAGAGCTCGAGGCCCACACAGTTTCTACCGGGACGAACGCAACGAACTGGCCTGCGACAAAAAAGACGCCTTCATGAACAAAAAAGACGCCTTCATGAAATTCCGCTGACCTGTATCCTTTTGCTTCCTTCCGCCGTCTACGGGGTCGGAAAGGAGGTGATTGGAAGGTTCCCAGGAGACTCAACGACGATGAAGAGCGGCAATTGCTTTTGTCGTCACATTCCTGGGAGGTAAGACCGCTTCCGGCCGGTGTATCGCCGGGCTTACGCCGTCGCCTTCCGGATGAGTTTATTTGAATAATCCTCAGTCCGTCGCTCTATTTGCCTGCCTTAGGCTGCCAGAGCCCGAAAGCCGCGCCGGTCGGATCTGTGATCACACTGAACCATCCCATGTCAGGAACTTCCGTGACATCCCTGACAATGGCGGCCCCGAGCGACTTCGCTTTCTTCGTAGACGCCGCCACATCGTCTACGAGGACGTACGGAAGCCAATTGTCGGGATCGCCCGGCATGGGGTTTTTCATTATTCCCCCGCCGGTGCCTTCGCCGACCTTTATGATCGCGTAGTCCGTACCGGGAAATTCCTCAAGTTTCCAGTCGAACATGCCCGTGTAGAACTTTTTTGACTTGTCCACGTCTTTCGTATGCAATTCGATGTGGATAAACGGATTTGCCATGGTGCACCTCCTCAAGGTATTCGTAATTCCAAGTGTAGCAGATGCTTGACCGCAGTCAAGCGAACGGGGGGGGAATCAACGAACGGGAAACTGATAAGGTGAGGACGGCATTAATGCAGGCGGTCTTCCTCCGGATTCTTTATAATAGTCCATGATCCGGTTGATAGAGTCACTGAATATCTCGTCCTCGGCATATGTCAATGCCCTTCTGTCGATGGTGCTCTTTGTCATCATCGCCAAAATCGCAGACCTGCTTGTCGACAAGGTGCTGAGGCGGTTTGCGACCTTCACCGAAACGGATGTCGACGACCGCATCATAGACCTGATCCAGAAACCGGTATTCTTCAGTATCATCATCGTCGGGGCCCTCGCCGCCATTCTCCATATCGCCCCGGATAAAAAGGTCGCTTTTATATCGCAGGCGGGGCTGTTCTCTCTTCTTGCGGTCATCTGGTGCGTTACCGTCATAAAGATCAGCAATACGGTGATCGAGCACTCCATCAGTAAGGTCCACGACGTCACCGGGATGGGCAACGACATCATTCCGCTCGTGGCGAACGTATCGAGGATCGTGATCATCGTTGCGGCCGTCATGGTCGTGCTCTCCCTCTGGCATATCGACATCACGCCGGTCATCGCTTCAGCCGGTATAGCGGGTGCCGCGGTGGCCTTTGCGGCGAAGGATACGATCGCCAATTTCTTCGGGGGGATCAGCGTCTTCGTCGACAAGCCCTTCAAGATGGGAGACTACATAGTCCTCGACAAGGGCGAACGCGGCGAGGTCGTCGACATAGGCCTCAGGAGCACCCGCATCAAGACCAGGGACGACATACTGATCACGATCCCCAATTCGATTATTGCCAACACAAAGGTCGTCAATGAAAGCGCCCCAGTGCCGAATTTCAGGGTCCGCATACCCGTGTCCGTCGCTTACGGCAGCGATATAGACCTCGTGCAGCAGACGCTGCTTGATATAGTTCAGGGTAACGAGCATATACAGCCTGAGCCATCCCCGAGGGTAAGGTTCAGGACCTTCGGGGATTCGGCCCTGAATTTCGAGCTTCTCTGCTGGGCTAAGGAGCCCTCCCTCAGGGGACTTGCCGTACACGAGCTGAACTGCTCGATCTACAAGAAGTTTGCGGAAAAAGGGATCAGCATCCCGTTCCCCCAGCGGGACGTGCATATCCATAACGGGCAGGGGAATGTATCGTAATAATTCGTGATGAAACGCGAATCGATTTCGTCATTTGTTGCCGGTTTAAATCGCGGTCACCAAATAGATCAACAACATCCGTGTCACTCCCGGCCGTCCAGTCTGGCAGCGGAACTACTATGAACATATCATACGGCGTGCCGATGAGCTGGACCGGGTCCGCGAATATATTGTGAACAATCCGTTAAGATGGGCCGAGGATGAAAATAACCCGATGAATGTTGCGCAGATTGTGGAGACCGATGCGAAATAGCACAGGCGACGACCGCCAGCCGTGCATTGCTTCCAGTAAGGCTCTTTTCTTGCATTGAAAAGAAAATAATTCTTGTCAACAAGAACAGGCCGGCGTCACGCCAGGAGGGGGCATGGGGCCAAACAAGCTCCTCCCCATGCGGAGGCAACAGGGTATAATTAAGTCATGAGGACACTGGCCGGATATCTTTACATTATCGTTCTAAGCCTCTGGGTGGGCGGGATGTCTCTTTTCACATTCATCATGACTCCTGTGATTTTCAGATCATACCCCCGTGATGCAGCAGGCGAGATTGTGGGGAAACTCTTCCCTTCCTATTTTCTCTTCAACCTCGCGGTCGGCATTGCTGCGCTGTTTTTCTTTCTCCTCTCCCTGCAAGGCAGGGGGGCGCTGATAAACGGGATTTCCCTCGGGCTGATTTCACTGGCAATAGCACTGTCGCTTTATGTGAATTTCAGCCTCTATCCCGGTATAAAGAGAGTAAAGCAGGAAGTGCATTCTTTTGAAGCAGCCGCCCGGCAAGATCCTGCACGGACCAGGTTCCGCCGCCTTCACGCACAAAGCGCAATCATCAACATCTTCATTATCGCCGCCGGCCTGGCACTGTTGATCATGAGTGTGGGGACGAATAAATAGGAAGCTTTTCCCCGAGCTTGTCCTCAGCTCTTCTTCTCGGTGAGAAGCAGGATCGTGCCGATGGCGACCGCCCCCGCGCCTGCCCAGGGCGGAATGTTCACCGTCTTTTTCTCCTTGAACTGGAACTCCATGGGACCGAATTTTGCGTTGTGCGTCTCTTTGGTATAGCTAAAGCCGCCGTTGACGAGGCTCAGGACGCCTAATGCGATCACCACCACTGCTGCAATCCTGCGTCTGCTCATGTTGCGCCACCTCCCGGTATTTCCGCTGCCGTTTTTATCAAATAAATGGCGTCGTCAATTCAACTCTAACACGCCGTCTCCTGCCCGGTCAAAAACGCCGTTTCCGTCTTCGCATCGCGATACCGCGCGCTTCGCACCCCCCGTTGACCGGACCGGGGTTGAAGCGGAAGTTCCCATTTAGAGGGCACAGGGCCGCGGTCCCTCGGCGGAAATTAGGCGGGTGCACCGCCCAGTTCGTATTCGACATCGCGGCCCGTGAAAGGGCAGCGGAACCGCAGGGAAAGAGCGGAGAGCTTCATACCTTCGGTGTTTTTGTTGCCTTTTCCGTACTTAGGGTCTCCCATCACGGGAAAGCCGATCATATCGAAATGACGGCGTATCTGGTGAAGCCGTCCCGTGCCGATGACAACGTTTACCTCGGTCGTGTTTCTTTCTGCGTCGTACGACCTGACTTCGAACCCGGTAACCGCCGGCTTTCCATCGAGAGGGAGCCTGATCACGCCTTCGGTCCCCGTTGTGCTCAGATCGCCGAGCACGACGGCGCTGTATTCCTTTATTATCTTCTTTTCTCTGAAAAGGGCTGAAAGCTTTGCCGCCGCATCCCGGTCATGGGCGACGAGCATAAGCCCGGCTGTCTCGCGGTCGAGACGGTGCACAAGAAAAACCTCCCGTGAAGTCTTAAAGAAGAGATCCGCCTGCCGCAGAAGCGAGCAGTGATCTCCGAACATGGTGCCCTGCGCCAGCAGTCCTGCCGGCTTGTGCCAGACGCTGTAACGGCCCTGATCGCTGATGCACCTCGCCTCCGTCGGTCTGGCGGCAAGGAGTCTTTCGTCGTAGTGCAGCTCTATGTAGTCCCCGCCAAAGACGGGCGCAGTTGCTTTGCGGAGCCGTCCAGGTCTTCCCCGGTTTCTTCTCCTTATCCAGACCGCGCCCTTGTTCATCGCATCCTCTATCCGGGCACGGGAGATGCCCGATTCCCGGACGAGAAAATCGGGGGAAGTGCCGCTGAATGAAGGCGGGATGACCTTTTTCAGAATGAATTTCCGCACCATCATTTATTCTAACATCATCTCACGCACGGCATCCCGTCTGTTCGGAACTGTTTCTTGTCAGTGCGCTGTCGGGAGCGCTTTTTTGTGCTGGGAAGGGAAGTCTGGTAAAATAAATTCGCTATGAAAAAAGACGGTCTTCCCTCCCGAATTGCTGTCAAGGACGTAATGACGGCCCGTGTCGTCTCGGTGCGAAAATACGATGACATAAACCACGTTATACAGACAGTCACCGAACTCAATATCGGAGGTCTGCCTGTTGTCGACGACGAAAATCATGTTGTCGGCATCATCTCAGAGGCGGATATCCTTTCGGCGATGGGCACGGAGAAGGAGCCGACATTCAGGGACATCCTGAAACACCTTGTCAGGGAACCCCTGCCTGAGCGGAAACTCGGGGACATTGTCGGAGACATCATGACCTTTCCCGTTGTGACGGTGAGGCTGGACGAAGACATAAGCGTCGCTGCTCAGGCGATGCATGAAAAGCGGATAAGAAGGATTCCCGTGGTCGACGGGGAAAACCGGTTGATGGGGATCGTGTCGCGGAGAGACATAATAAGGGCGATCAGCAGAAAACAGATCGGCCTCTGGAAGAGACCGTAGGATCTGATTTTTCAGGTCGAACTCAGTGCAGCATCATAAAAAGACCTGCGGACAGCTGAAAATCCGAAGCTTCTTCAGCCTTCACTTTCTTGTAAAAATCACAATCCAGGCAGCTGTCATATTTCTTTGAAAAGGTCTCCTGCACGCTTCCATTGCAAAGTGTTCCTCCCACGACCCAGCATGCCCTTCCGGCATTTGTCCCTCCGTGCACTCCGTCAAGTCTCTCTGCCGTCGCGGCCGGGCAGACGCCGTGCTCGTTGACACCGGCACCGGCCGGCTCCCTGCCGCATCCGTTAAACTGCCAGCAATTCAGTTTCCCCATCTCACACTCCCGTTCACCCTTCATATAATAGTTATGAATCCGAACTGTAAAGTCAATTTTAAAATAATAATTAATTCGATAAGCACAGCTAATAAATTGATATTGATAGTTTATAAACTCTGGTACTAACGAGGCCCCGGGTCTCAAGCTTATAGTCCAGGCGGACATTTCATGCTATGCTTTGAGCAGGAGTGTGTGAGAGTCTCCCGGAAAACATGGGAAGGATGGGATCGGGGAATTCCATGGAGGAGAAGAATGGAAATCAGAAAAAAAGTCATCTGCCCCTCATGCAAAAGGGAATGCCGTGTAATCATCGGCGATGCAGTAGGAATCAGCCCCGAAAAATGCCCCGGTTGCGGGAGTCGCCTCCCTGTCGGCATGGAGAAAAAGGCCGAAAAACAGTCACCGGGGAATAGTCCCCCGAGATTAAAAAAATAGAACCACGCGGGGATGAGTTTTTCTTCGGACCTTTCAGGGTCACCTACCGTTGTGTTAACGGCTACTCCGTTTCCCTCGCATGGCTCCAGGTTCTTTGGACCCCGGATCCGGGAAAGATAAGAGCCTTTTTCCCGTTTCCGAACCTTCTTCTTTCTTTCCCCTTCTTTTCAGAAAAGGAGCTGAACCAGGTTCTCTCTCCGGGTAGTGAAGCTCTTCGTCTTCCCTGGAATCCAGAGCTCTTCCTAATTATATTATATGCCCGCAGACGGCCGTTTTCAAGTTTCAGGGGTCTGAAATAGCCTACAACATTTTGATTTTATTGACTTATTTCAGATGTAAAAGATGATTCTTACAGCCGACAATGAGGGCGATCTCTATCGCCCGACACCGGACCGCCAAGGCACCGGACAAGGCCCTGAACAAGTTGAAACCGCCTATGAGTTAAGATAAGAGACTGTCATGTCCTCGAATGTACTTACAGTCAGGAATCTGAGAAAAATTTACGGAGGCACAGTCGCGGTGGACGGCATTACCTTCCATGTCGGCCGAAACGAGATAGTGGGGCTCCTCGGTCCCAACGGAGCCGGAAAGACGACGACGATCAGCATGATTCTCGGCGTTCTCGGGCCGAGTTCGGGCACTATCGCTATCGAAGACCTCGATGTCGGTACCAACCGGTCCGAGGCACTCGTGCGCACCAACTTCGCAGCGGTCTACGCCCCGCTGCCCGGGAACTTGACGGTCAGTCAGAATCTGCGTGTCTTCGGTCTACTCTACGGAGTGGAAGATCTGTCGCGGCGCATCGAAGCGCTGTTTCAACAGTTCGGCCTGGCCCCGTTCAGGGACGTGAAGTGCGGTCTGCTCTCCTCTGGCGAGCAG
Organism: Thermodesulfovibrionales bacterium; assembly: GCA_046704045.1. Classification (GTDB taxonomy): domain Bacteria; phylum Nitrospirota; class Thermodesulfovibrionia; order Thermodesulfovibrionales; family UBA6898; genus JAWOKY01. Next base: position 25,260 of record JBJKSM010000169.1, read on the forward strand.
ACGCGCGTATCCCTTGCCAAGGCCCTGCTGAACCGTCCGCGCCTCCTTCTCCTCGACGAGCCGACTGCGTCGCTCGACCCCTCGATAGCCCGCGACATACGCGCGAAGATCCGCTCCTTCGCTGCACAGGGCACAGGCGGCGTGCTCTGGACCTCGCACAACATGTACGAAGTTGGAGAGGTGTGCGACCGGGTGCTCTTCCTCTCCCGGGGAAAGATCCTGCTCGAAGGGGACCCGAAGACCCTTCCACGCGAACACGGCAGGGAGACGCTGGAGGAGTTGTTCATCGCCCTTGCGCGTGAACCGCTCGCACAGGATGAAGGCTGAAGGATGCATTTCAAACGCACCGCGGCCATTGTGCTCCGACATTACTATCTGATACGCGGGAGTCTTGCGCGTCTTGTTCCGTTGTTCGCCTGGGTTGCCGTCGACATGGTGCTCTGGGGATTTATCACCAGATACCTCAATGCCGTCACCTCGCCGGGCTTCAACTTCGTGCCGATGCTACTTGGCGCCGTTCTTCTCTGGGACTTCCTCGTCCGCGTCATGCAGGGAGTGACGATCGCCTTTTTCGAGGACGTCTGGGCGCGTAATTTTCTCAATATCTTCGCCACCCCGCTCTCAATAACCGAATATCTCGGGGGTCTCGTGCTTTCGAGCATCGCAACGAGTTCCATCGGGCTACTCGTGATGCTTGTCCTGACGACCTCGTTCTTCGGCCTCTCTTTTTTCGCTTACGGCGTAATGCTTGTCCCCTTCCTTCTCGTGCTCTTCCTGTTCGGCATCGCCCTCGGCATCTTCGGGAGCGGCGTGGTGCTCCGCATGGGGCCCGCTTCGGAGTGGTTCATATGGCCGATTCCGGCCCTGATCTCTCCGTTTGCCGGGGTCTTTTATCCGCTTTCCATACTGCCCCGGTGGATGAGGCTCATATCTCTGCTTCTGCCGCCGTCCTATGTTTTCGAGGGCATACGGACGATCGTCTCCGGCGGCGCGGTCTCGGGCACGGCGTTGCTGCGGGGCGGATGTCTTGCGGTGCTCTCGATCCTCTTTGGATGCTGGTTTTTCATACGCATGTATCGCCGCGCTGTTCGCACGGGCCTCATCACCCGTTACAGCGCCGAGACCGTAAGTTAAAGGGGTAGCACCGCGACGCGCGGCCTGGACCGTGCATGGCGGCCTGTAATGAAGAACAGGCCAGAAGTGTTTTCAGCAGGGGAATTATATATTTTCTGAATAATTGTATGCATTTTGCTATGTCTCCCCGTATCGGCAGCCGCCGGGGAAAAAACCCGGTTTATTTATAAATCACGAAGTTAGCCGCGTCTTCAAGCCTTGGTACTCTTCTTGCTTTGACTACTCCGGCAGTATATCAAAGGCTATGCGGAGGAGCCGCAACCATGGGAGACGGGAAGGCAAACAGCAACGGTAAAATCCTCGTGATGGACGATGACAAGATAATGAGGCTGATAGCAGTCTTCTTGCTGAATCAGCTCGGATATGAAGCAGAAGTGGCCGCAAACGGTGAAGAGGCGGTCGAGCTCTTTCGAAAACAAAGGCAGGAGGCAAGGCCTTTCGATGCCGTAATCCTCGATATCAGGGTCGGAGACGGAATGGGAGGCGGCGAGACGATGCAACAGCTGCTCAGAATTGACCCGGAAGTGAAGGCTGTTGTTTCGAGCGGCAGTCACAGCGACCCGCTCATGACCGATTTCATGCAATACGGGTTCAGAAATATCCTGCCAAAGCCATATGGTGTGACAGATCTTGAAAGGGTGCTGTCAGGCGTTCTTGCCGGGGCTGATGAAGACAGCTTTAATATGACAGCCGGAGAAAGAGGGCGCTCGCCTTATCCATTTCCCTGAATGACGGGAAACATGGTCTCCCACTACCAGGTGAGGGACAGCATGCATTCCAGGTCAGACTGCAGGCGGCTGAATTTGCATTTGAGAATCATGCAGTCTTCCGACCGATAACAGCAGCCTCCCTTGATCACTACATGGACGTTGATCCCGGTATTCTTTGCGAAAGGGCAGGGGATATGCAGTTTTCCCGTTTCCTCGGAGTACCGCTTCTCAAGATACTGACTCCTCATGCCTTATTATATCCTGTATTTCCCTTCGAAAAGCGTTCGGTCTTGTTCATCCCTTTCGGGGATATGCCCATTTTCTTTGGAATCCCAACGCTCCCGGGTCCGGAATGTCGTTCTCGGTCCCCGGATGTTGACAGCAGAGCGGTTTCGTGGTACAGAGAAAGTGAGGGGGCGGCGCCACTCCGCGATTCACCGGCAAATAAAACCCGTCGGGATAAGGACGGAAAATGAGGTCAACATTTCTGCCTGGTATCGTTGCCGGTCTTTTCCTTCTCATGACATGTTCCGCCGCATCGGGCGGTCAGCTCGAAACGCACTATGCCTCGGTTGTCTATGGACAGAAAGACGAGATGATGAGGTTCGACGCGAAGGTCGCGGGCGGGGCTGCGACAGACGGGAAAAAATACGGGGCAGCCTGTGAAGGCTTCTCGCATCTCCTCGATACAACAGTGGAAAAAATCGAGACAGTCCTCCACCTCTTTCCCGAAGAACTGCGGTTCAGCATCGTCCTCGAACCTTCCGCGGATGACGTCAGGAGAATTTACAGGAACCGCTACGGCGGCGAAGTCCGGTATGTGGCCTTCTATGCTCCGGACGAGAAGACGATATTCATCTCCGTGGCCGACGCAAGGCGGGGTATTCTCGTACACGAAATTACCCATGCCATACTCGATCAGTATTTTGTGGTGGCCCCCTCGACGGTTATCCAGGAGATACTCGCCGAGTTTGTGGAGCTTCATATGGACGATTGAGCAGTTCACCAAAGACACCGCTATCCCGGAAAAAGGCGCCTGTAGCCGCTTCATTACAGACCGAATGCATGGCCGACGATAAATTGTGTATAGTACTATACCGTCTCCGCACGGCCTTTGACGGGACCGTTTTCAGAAGGAGTATTCATGGAGGCAAAGGGAAAAGGACAAAGCCGACAGGCCGATGACGAGGTTCGCCTCCGGCGTCGGGTCGCGGAACTCGAGACATCGGAGGCGGAGCTCACAGGGATCAAGGAGACCCTGAAAAAGGAGCGTGACTTTATCCTGGCCGTGCTCAACACCGTCGACGCCCTCGTGGTGGTTCTCGACAGACACGGCTCCATCGTCAGCTTTAACCGCGCGTGCGAGATTGCAACAGGCTATTCCTTCGATGAAGTGAAGGGCAAGAAGGTCTGGGACGTCCTGATCGTGCCCGAGGAGGTCGAGCCGGTAAAGCGGGTTTTTGCGAGTCTTAAGGCCGGCATGTTCCCGAGCCGGTTCGAGAACTATTGGGTCGCGAAAGACGGGAGGCGGCTACTCATCTCCTGGTCGAACACGGCCCTTCTCAGCAGGGAAGGAGAGGTGGAATATGTCGTTCCCACCGGCATAGATATCAGCGAGCGCCGCCGCGCCGAGGAGGAACGGCAGAGCCTGCAGTCCCAGCTCCTTCAGTCTCAAAAACTCGAATCCGTCGGGAGACTCGCAGGCGGCATCGCCCATGATTTCAATAATCTGCTCTCCGCGATCATCGGATACAGTGAAATGGTAATGGCGGAGCTTCCCGCCGGCGATCCCATGATGGAGAGAGTCCGCGTCATCAAAGAGGCGGGTGAAAAGGCCGCCACACTGACGCGCCAGCTTCTTGCCTTCAGTCGCAACCAGGTGCTCGAGATGAAGCCGGTCAGCATCAACGCCGTCGCCGAGAACATGGGGAACATGCTTGGCAGAATGATCGGTGAAGACGTGCTGCTGGAGATAGATACCAAAACGCCCGTGAGCAGCGTCCTTGCCGACCGCGGACAGCTGGAACAGATCCTGCTGAACCTCGCCCTCAATGCCAGGGATGCGATGCCCCGCGGCGGAAGGCTTTCGATACGCACGTCCGAGGTGGAGCTTTCTGCGGAAGACGCCCGAAGCCGTGCCGGTGTGCGGCAAGGCAGCTATGTGGCGCTCTCGGTAACGGACAGCGGCGCCGGCATGACCGATGAGGTCCAGGAGCGGATGTTCGAACCTTTTTTCACTACCAAGGGCCCCGGCAGGCACAGCGGGCTGGGGCTCTCGACGGTCTATGGTATCGTGCAGCAGCATAACGGCGGCATCGAGGTCACGAGCGAACCGGGCAAAGGCTCCACGCTCACGATCTATCTGCCGGCGATACGGAGCAGCGCGGCGGAAAATGCATCGCCGGAGGCTCTTGTCATGCCGCACGGCACTGAAACGATCCTCATAGTGGACGACGACCCTGCGATAAGAAAGCTTATCGCAGACATGCTTCAGCCCCTCGGATACAGACTCCTGACAGCGTCGTCCGGAGAGGAGGCGCTTAGGGTAAGCGAGGCTTTTGACGACGGCATCGATCTCCTTTTGACGGACGTCGTCATGCCGGGCATGAACGGCGGGGAACTTGCCGCGGCCCTGAAGAAACGGCGGCCTTCCCTGCAGGCGATCTTCATGTCCGGCTACACCGACAGCGGCATAACCGATAACGGCCTGCCGGATGAAGGGACGGAACACATCCGGAAGCCCGTTTCGCGGGTCCGGCTTGCCGGCAGGATCAGGGCGGCGCTGGACAAAAAAAAAGCCTGAGAGGACCATGATCGCCGAATCCGACGGCCTTCGTTATTCCGCGGCCGTTATTCGATCCGCCTGCCTTCCCTGACGTGGTTGTCCAGAACTGCCTTTATCCGGGGCATCGCAGCCAGCGCAGCTTTTTCGCCTTCCATGATCGCCTCATTTCTCTTGTCGAAATCGGCAGACCCTATGTACCCGACCTTCGGCCGTATAACGACATCGGCCCCTGCGGTCTGGATAACCGAGAGTTTCGAGTACATTATGTTTATCGACTGCAGTATGGTGTCGATCGTTCCCTCGGGCTGTCTTGTATCGAGGTCGGCCGAGATGTCGACCGCTATGACGACATCCGCGCCGTATCTGCGGGCTGCATCCACGGCAACCGGGCTGACCACCCCGCCGTCGACGTACATCCTGTCGCCGATCCTGACCGGCCTGAAAACGCCCGGGATCGAACAGCTCGCCCTTACCGCAAGCCCCGTGTTCCCCTTGCCGAAGACGACCTCCTGCCCCGAAGGCACACTGGCAGCAACCGCGTAAAAGGGGATCCGCATTTTTTCTATCGGCGTGTTCCTTACCAAGGCGTTCACATATTCTTCGAGTTTTTCCCCCTTGATGAAGCCGTTGTCGGGGATCGCCAGATCGACGATGTCGCTCTTTTCGACGGACAGGGCGATCTTCTGAAGCTGGTAAGCGTTATAGCCGTATGCATAGAGGCTGCCCACGAGACTGCCGGCGCTTGTCCCGACAATCATATCGATCGGTATCTTGTTATTCTCCAGAATCTTCAGAACCCCGATATGGGCAAAACCCCTTGCCGCGCCGGCGCCGAGTACAACAGCGATTCTGGCAGGCTTCGCAGGCTGCGGCTGGCGTACCGTTTCTTTCGGGGCGCAACCGGCAAGAAAGGAAACAGCCAGGACTACGACAAGCAGCGCCTTTTGCGTTTCAGAAAAGGATGACTTCATATGCACCTCCATTTTCCATCATGCCAACGAGGTCCCCTCTCATGGGGCCGCCCCTACGGTTCTTTTCTCCGCCGCCTCATTTTTTCCACCGCGACCATTATGAGCGACAGGGCAGCGGGCGTCATGCCCTGGATCCTTCCGGCCTGTCCGAGGTTCTCCGGCCTCACCTCTTCGAGCTTGCAGAGGATCTCTTTCGAAATGCCGCGGATTGCCCGGTAGTCGATATCGCCGGGAATTTTCTTTCCTTCGAGCCGGCTCATCTTGCCGGCGGCCTCGATCTGCCTGGATATATATCCCTCGTACTTCACCTGGATTTCAACCTGCCTTTCGACATCAGGGCCGAGTCCGGCTTCTGAAGGGGCATGCTCCCGTATCAACGCATAACCGATCTCCGGTCTTTTGAGCAGCTGCTCCAGGGTGACATCCTCGTCGACGGTGGAAGTGCCGAGCCGCTGCAATGCATCGTTGATCGCACGCGGCTTAATCCTGGTTCTTTTCAGTCGCGCAATCTCGTCGCCGATCTTCGCTCTTTTTGCGATAAATTCCTCATAGACATCGGGGGAGAGAAGGCCGGCCCCGTGTCCTTTCTCCATCAGCCGCAGGTCTGCGTTGTCATGCCTCAGCAGAAGCCGGTATTCCGCCCTCGATGTAAACATCCGGTAAGGTTCGCGGGTTCCCTTCGTAACAAGATCGTCGACGAGAACGCCGATATACGCCTCGTGTCTTGCAAGGGTGAGCGGCTCCCTTCCCTGGATCCCGAGGGCCGCGTTGATGCCGGCCATAAGCCCCTGGGCCGCAGCTTCCTCATACCCCGAGGTTCCGTTGATCTGTCCGGCTAAAAAGAGACCGCGGACGTCTTTCGTTTCGAGCGAGTGTCTCAGCTGGGTGGGAAAGACGAAGTCGTATTCGATCGCGTACGCCGGCCTCATGATCTCGACCTCTTCGAGGCCGGGGTTCGTCCTTACGAACCTGAGCTGAATATCGAACGGCAGACTCGTGGATATCCCGTTGGCGTAATATTCATTCGTTTCGAGTCCCTCGGGTTCAAGAAAGACCTGGTGTCGTTCACGTTCTGCAAAACGGACAACCTTGTCCTCGATCGAGGGACAGTACCTCGGCCCTACGCCGGTGATCTTCCCGCCGTACATCGCCGAAAGTCCGAGGTTTTCGGCGATGATCCGGTGCGTCTCCCCGTTCGTATAGGTGATGTAGCAGGGCAGTTGAGGGTTCTCTATATTAAGGGTGCTGTGCGAGAAAGGGACGGGCGGATCGTCGCCCCACTGGGCCCCGGTCTTCGAAAAATCGATCGTCTTTGCGTCAAGCCGCGGGGGCGTCCCGGTCTTGAGCCTGCCGAGCTTCAGACCGATCTTCGCAAGCGAGTCCGAAAGACCTGTCGAGGGGAATTCCCCTGCCCTCCCGGCCGCAAAGGTCTCGTGCCCGATATGCATCAGTCCTTTCAGAAACGTGCCGGTAGTAATGATCACGCATTTAGCTTCGCAAATGCTGCCGAGGGAAGTCCTGACGCCCTTTACCCTTCCTGCCTCGACAATAATCTCCTCCGCAGTCGCCTGTTTTATGTCGAGGTTACCGGCTGCCTCCAGGACCCTTCTCATCCTCAACCGGTAGAGAACCCTGTCTGCCTGGGCCCTCAAAGACCAGACAGCAGGCCCCTTGGATTTGTTCAGCATCCGGAACTGTATGCCCGCGCTGTCGGCCACCCGCGCCATCTCGCCGCCGAGGGCATCTATCTCCCTGACAATGTGTCCCTTTGCGAGCCCGCCTATAGCCGGGTTGCACGACATCTGGCCGATCGTGTCGAGGTTCATCGTAAAAAGGCATGTCGAAAGGCCCATCCTGGAGGATGCGAGCGCAGCCTCACAGCCGGCGTGTCCGGCCCCGATGACGATTATGTCATAGCTTCCGCCCATTGAAACTTTATTTTAATCAAGTATGGGTAAACATTTCATCTTACGGCCTGCAGGGGTGTTCGTGGGGAGGGGCAGGGCATGCCATGCCCCTGCTTTTAAAAGAACTCCCCGGGGATGCTATAGTAAATCATGTCGATGTTTCCGGTCAGCGCTGCAAAGGAAAAGGAACTCATTGAAAAGATGGAGGCGCTGAACATTCGCGAAGAGGATATCGAGGAGTCCTTTGTCCGCTCAAGCGGCAAAGGCGGACAGCATGTGAACAAGACCTCCACCTGCGTCTATCTAAGGCATGGACCGACGGGTGTCGAGGTGAAATGCCAGGAGGAGCGCTCCCAGGCCCTGAACCGTTACAGGGCGCGTGTTCTCCTCGTGAAAAAGATCGACCGGATGATCCGAGGCAGGGAGAGCGCCGAGATACAGCGGATCGAAAAGATCAGGCGGCAGAAGAGGAAACGGTCGAAAAGGGCAAAAGAGAAAATGCTGGCCGAAAAGAAGATCGTCTCGCAAAAGAAGAGGCTTCGCTCGCACGTATCGGCCAATGATTCAGCATCGTGAAAAATAAACTCAGCGACATCTACGGAAGACTTTACGCGTGCTTCGGTTCCCAGCACTGGTGGCCGGGGGATACGCCCTTTGAGGTCGCGGTGGGGGCGATCCTCACCCAGAACACAAACTGGAGCAATGTCGAAAAGGCGATCGCAAATCTGAAGTCGGCCGGCGCACTGAACGCGCGGACACTTCACGAAATGCCGGTCGGGAAGCTCGCAGGACTGATCAGGCCCGCCGGATATTTCAATATCAAGGCGAAGAGGCTGAAAAACTTCATCGACCTTTTTGCCGACAATTACCGGGGCAGCATGAAACGGATGGCGAAGGGTAATCCGCCCGCACTCAGGGAACAACTTCTCGCGGTAAACGGCATCGGCCCCGAGACCGCGGATTCGATACTGCTCTACTCTCTCGAAAAGCCGGTCTTCGTCATCGACGCCTATACAAAGCGCGTGCTTTCGAGACATAATATCATGGACCATGACGAACCATATGATGCGTTTCAGGAGCTTTTTCATATGCACCTCCCGAAGGACGTAGTGCTCTTCAACGAATACCATGCTCTGTTCGTCAGGGTCGCGAAAGAACACTGCAGGACAAAGCCGTTCTGCGGGGGATGTCCTCTTGAAGGAGTGTAGCAAATGGTAAGAATGGCCGCCCAGATACTCTTCGGGCTCATGCTTTTTTTCGGGGTCGTGACGCTCTTTGCGAAGTCTTATTTCGAATACCGGACAAAAAAGATAAGAAGCGGCATCGTCTATACCCTTTTCGGGCTGACGGCGCTTTTCTTTTCCCTGATGGCCTTTGTTTACGCCTATTTACAAGTCTGAGGCCTAATACCGCTCCCGACGCGATTCGTTTGCCGTGATTAACTCACAATAGTCAACGCGGGTTGCGGCTCCGCGAAACTGAGGACTTCGATGAAGAAGGACTTTCACTTCTCCTTGTGCCTGCAGGTTGATACGTTCCTGGCGTAGTCCGGCCGGCAATCGACAAACGGTTCCACATATTTATGGTCGCCACCGCCACTGTCAAATCAGCCAGTTCTTTTTCGGTGAAATTCTTTTTCACTTCCTCGTAGACCGCGTCAGGAGCCCGCGTCTCGGAGATACGGGTGACGGCATCGGTCCAGGCCAGCGCCGCACGCTCTCGGTCGCTGTAATACGGAGATTCCTCCCAGGCATCGAGCGAGTATAACCGCTGCTCGTTTTCACCGATGGCGCGGAGGTCTTTCCAATGCATATCAAGGCAATATGCGCAGCCATTGATTTGGGATGCTCGCAGCCTTATCAGGTGGAGTAAGGGCAGTTCAAGGCCGCAATCGTTGAGATATTTCTCAAGCCCCAGTAGCGCATGGATTGCGCCGGGCGAGACTTTACTATAGTGAAGGCGTTCTTCCATGAGTCACTCCTTTCTTTGCTGTTCACCCGGGTTTTTAGGGTGTGAACTCAGTCATCAATCATTTCCATAGAATGAATATCAGAGCAAGGCAAAATAAAGCACAATCAAAATATAGCAGCGGAAGGAGGATCAGTCAAGCAGCAGCACATAATGATTGTCGCGTGTAGAACGAAACCGCTGCGCGGTGGAGTACCCGTGTTTTGGTTGATCAAATAGGAAATAGCTTTTCCTGCATGTAAAGGTCGTTCGTTACCCCCCTTGTTCATTATTTTCCGGTCTTCTTACAATCT
>JBJKSM010000170.1:0-4241 GCA_046704045.1 Thermodesulfovibrionales bacterium
ATTTATTATCCGTGGGCAGTTAGCTCAGTCGGTAGAGCAGAGGCCTGAAAAGCCTCGTGTCCGCAGTTCGATTCTGCGACTGCCCACCATGATTTTATTCTCCGGCTTGATACCGAGTCAAGCAAAGCGCCTTTTTTAGTTTAACCCTGCTGCGGTATCAAAGTGAAGGCATCCCGAAAAGTCTTTCAAGGCGATGAAACTTCAATGACATCATATTTCTGCCACAGAGGTCACAGACAAAGACCCATTCTTTTCATTCCGAGCGCTCCGTGTCCTCTGTGGCTAAAGCTGTTTTTGTCTCTTCAATCAGCTTTCCGATGATCGCGTAATTATCGCTACCTTCCCCGGTTTGCCCTTCGCTCCCTCGATGGAATAGTTCAGGCCGGTGAATTTCTCTATCGCCCAGAGGTTCGTGAGGAGATGGCCGGTGACGCGGGAGGTGGTAAAAGACGACGGCCCACCGGCAAAGGCGAGGTAAAGTACGATCTGGTCGGCGAGGTGCGGATCGAGACAGGCATCAGTGCGGTAATAGCCGATAAGCTCTTCTGCTGCTTCCCTTCCGACCGTCTCGGCCTTTTTACCCCTTTCGCCGAGGGCGGAGAAGCCTGCGATGCAGCCCTCGGCCTCTGCCTTGAGAAAGACAAATGTGCCCCGTCCGAAAGCCTCTGCACCAAGGAGGTCGATCTGCGCGTTGAGACCATGAGCGGAAAGAGTTTCTATGGCGGCGTTCTTCTGCCGCTCCGCGATGCTCAAAGGGAGATTCACAACCCCTGATATGCCCGTTATCTTTTCGATCTCTCCCCTCACAATAATGTTCATTGCCTTCACCCCTTGCGAAGGAAGAACCTCCACCCTTACCTTCCCGCCGCCCTTTGGATAAAAACCGTACCTCTCAACGGAGACGTGCAGCCCGATGCCAAGCCTGTGAAGCGCAGGGACGAACACCTCGCTGATGTAATGAAAAGGAGGACTGAAGGGGACGTGGGTCCCGCCGTTCACGGTGACAGAAGATTTCTTTCCTGCAAAAACAAGGGGCGGGAAGATCGCCTGAAGGAGAAGAGAGGTGGAGCCGGCCGTCCCGATGTCGAATTCATAGTTGCCGGGCCCGGGGTTGGAGGGAATGAAGATCAGCTCCACCGCGCCGACCTCATCGCCTTTCACCGAGGCCCCGCATATCGCCGCGAGGGCTCGAACGCACATCAGATGCTGGGGCATGAGTCCCGGCTTGCTGCGTCCCTTTCTGATATTGAACATCCGGAAGGGCCTTTCCAGAATGCAGGACAGGGCCAGTGCAGTCCTGAGAATCTGCCCGCCTGCCTCCCCATAGCTTCCGTCTATCTCGATCATGTCACATTTCCGTTTTCTTTCTGTCCGTCATGCCCGGGTCCTTAATCGGGCATCCATTCTGAAGTCTTTAGGCAAGCGGGATTCCCGCCTGGCAGACCCTGGAAGAAAGGGATCCGGTCATTGCTGCTGCTCTGCCATGATTTCTTTATAGCAGGGGGCGCTGCGAAGGTTGTTGAGGTCCGGATCTTCCTGGATATTCGCCCGGTCCCAAAAGCCGCTCTTCAGGCTCCTGTTCAGCCATTGGCATGCCTCGTCGGTCCTGTTTTGGACCGAGCGTATGCATGCCATGTTGTATAAAGCCGAACCGAGCCGCGGATTCAGCTGGATGGCCCGGGTGAGGTCGTCAATCGCCCTGTCAAATTCCCCGATCCTGTAGAAGGCCACAGCCCTGCCGTTATACGCAATGGCTGCTTCGGGCTCCTGTTCGATTACGTTGTCCCACAGCGTAAAGCTGTTCTTCCAGACAGTGATCTGCAGAAGCGTCAGATAAACGAGGCAAATAAGCAGAAAAGAAGCCACGACTCCCAATGCCACCCGTCCCTTAAGACGCCGCTGCGCCGAGCCGCTTACCTTGCCGTATCCCCATGCAGCAGCGATCCCTGCAGCGAGGAAGGGCCCGAGACTCGGCAGATAGGTATACCTGTCCGCCATTGACTGGCTCCCGACCTGAATGATGCCGAGTACGGGGGTCAGCGTTATCACGTAGTAAACCCAAAGCGAAAGCCATGTTTTCCCCCTTTTCACGAGCAGAAGGCAGGCCGCGGTAAAGGATGCCGCGACAACGATCGGCAGGAGATAATCGGGAGCCAGTAGCGACGGCGAGGCCGGATAAGGATAAAAGGGGACTAAATTAAAGGGCAACAGCATCTTCCAGAGATATAAAAAGAGCGATCTCGCCGCGACAAGAAGTCTCACCGTAAGGGGGAGAGTCTCCGGGGACACGAGCGCTGCCCCGGCCTTTTGTGCGAGGACCGTCACGTAGGCCGACAGGAGACCAAGGACGGCGAAAGGTATTTTCTCGATGACTGAGCGCAGCAAAGTTTTAAGTGAAAAGATCCTTTCGAAAGGGTGCCAGTCAAGGATGAATAATACTGCGGGAAGACTGACCGCCATAGGTTTACTGAGCAGGGCAAGAACAAAAAAGAGAAGGGAAAGAAGATAGGTCCTATAAGACTTGCGGGAAATATAGCTGAGGACACTCAGCAGGTAGAACAGTGCGCAGAGAAGGTCCTTCCTTTCCGCAACCCAGGCCACCGATTCCACGTGAATCGGATGAAGACCAAAAAGGACGCCCGTTATCCCGGCGGCAATCAGGATCCCCTGCTCGTCCGGGAATGCAGACGGCGCGGCCCCGGCTCTCCGCTTCCATGCTTCAAGGAGCCTGGCCGCCACCATGACCACAAGGAAGGTATTGGCCGCGTGAAGAAGGATATTGGTTAAGTGATGTCCCGAGGCATTGAGTCCCCATATGGCGTAGTCGAGGGCATGAGAGATCCAGGTGAGTGGGTGCCAGTTGGCGACATAGAAATCGAAGAAGGCCCACCGGAAAAAGGAACTGCCGAATGAACGAATATGGGGATTCTGCACAACATAGAGGACATCGTCCCACTCGACAAATTTATTGTAAATAGCGGGGAGATACACTACGAGCGTTACCAGCGAGATCGCTGCGGCAAGATACCGCCGGGTGTTGCCGGGCGTGATGTACCTGGAAATCCCTCCTTTACGCATGGCGCCGCCGGCACAGGAATCTTGCGACAGCAAGCGAGACTGACAGGTCATTGGCAGGAGTGAAAGAGGGGAACATCCGCGCCAGCTCCGTGTGGTCCGCGTACAGCACCGACTTCAATGTCATTGCCTGCGAGTCTGCTTCCCGCCGCAGGTCGGGCAGTCGGGGTCTTTGAACCCCTTGAACGTCCTGAAGCTCATGTCGGCTCCGGACCAGACGAGGAGCTTCCCCTTCAGCAGCTTTCCGATCCCGGCAAGATATTTGAGAGCCTCCATCGCCTGAAGGGTCCCGATAACACCCGGGGTTGCGCCGAGCACCGGGAAGACCTCCTTTGGGGGAGATTCGGGGAAGTAGCACCTGAGACAGGGCGTCTCCGGTGACCGGATGAACGTCAACCGGCCGTCCATCCCCCAGATGCTGCCGTGCACAAGCGGGATGTTTTTCCTTATGGCGCATTCGTTGAGGAGGTAGCGCGTGGGGAAATTGTCCATACAGTCGAGAATGAGGTCGGCTTTGCCCACAAGTTCATCGACGTTTTCCCCCACGATCTCGTCGGTGAAGGCGGTGACGTTGATATGCGGGTTCATTTCTTCGAGCGTCTGTCTTGCGGATATCGCCTTGTTAGTCCCGATCCGGTTATGGTTGTGGAGAATCTGGCGGTTCAGGTTCGACCAGTCAGGCGAATCGAAATCGCAGATGCGGATATTGCCCACGCCGGCAACAGCGAGATAGATCGAGACAGGCGAGCCGAGGCCGCCGGCGCCTGCTATAAATACCGTCGAGTTCTTGATCTTCTCCTGGGTTTCAAGCCCCCAGCCTTCGATCATCATCTGGCGGTTGTATCTGTTAAGCTCTTCCTGCGTAAATCCCATTTTCAGAGGCTCCGGTTCGAGTATATCGGATATCAGATGAAATCCACAATCCGGGAAAGGGCAACCGGGATTCCAGCGGTTACGGTGTCTCCCGGCTTCCAGCAGGACTATCATAGAAAAGGTGAAGGGGCAGGCAATGCCCCTTCACCTTGCAGTCAACAGCTGAAGTCTACCACTTGCCCGGCACAGGCACCGCTCCGGTAATGCCGAAACCGAAGGAGCCGGGCTGGTCTCCGTTTCCGGGATCCCAGACACCGTTTCCGTTGACGTCGAGATACCAAGAACCGTCGCTG
>JBJKSM010000171.1:0-8044 GCA_046704045.1 Thermodesulfovibrionales bacterium
GCTTCAAGCGTCAATGGAGAAAATGTTTCAGGAATCTCTATCCGGTACTGATCCCTTATCACTAATCCCAACATCCCCCGACCCGCACTCAATGCCGATGAGACAATCCCCGGCGGTACCGCCACGAGGGAGACGCCTTCGGTTTGTGCCTCCCGGTCAAGGCGGCGCTTCCACGTACCAAGGCGTTCAAGAGATATCCCTTCTCTTCCACAGTATTCCTTCTGCGTCAGGCCGCTGCTACGCCAACTCTCAACCCGCTCCCTCCAGTATTTACGCCGCTCCGCCCTTGCCGGTTGTGCTTCTTTCTCCATCTCAGTGCCTCCTTCAATGGTCATTCAACATAGGATGACACGGCTGTATGCCTCAGCGGTAGAAGGGGTTTATTAGACGCTTACGATTATCCATGCGCAAGATAAAAGAGATTTTGAGACTTCACTATGAGCACGGGCTCGGCAAGAAACCGATAGGGCGTGTCTGTTCGGTATCACCGAGCACCGTAGTCGACTACATTCGCAGAGCAAAGGCCGCTGGCATCGGCTGGCCTCTGCCCGATGACCTTGATGAGGCATCCCTTGAAGCCCGCCTGTTTCCGACGGCGAGACACCAGAGGACATCCGATCGTCCCCTGCCGCCGATGGAGGAGATCCGCCGGGAGCTCTGCAAGAAGGGCGTCACCCTGCAGTTGCTTTGGACAGGGTACAAGGAGAAATACCCGGAGGGTTATCAGTACAGTCAGTTCTGCGAGCATTTCCGTCGCTGGCAGCATACACTTGACTTGAGCCTCAGGCAGGAGTACCGCGCCGGCGAGAAGATGTTTTTAGACTTCGCCGGCAAGGGGATACCGGTGGTAAACCCAGCCACGGGAGAGGCCACGGAAGCCGAAATCTTCGTTGCCGTCCTCGGAGCGAGCAATTATACATATGCCGAGGCGGTCGAATCACAGGATCTGCCCTCATGGATCGGCGCCCACATGAGGGCTTTCGAGTATTTCGGCGGTGTCACTGAGATCCTGATCCCGGACAATCTCAAAACGGGCGTCACCAAACCATGCCGGTATGAGCCAGACCTCAACCCGACGTATCTGGACATGTGCCAGCATTACGGCACCGTGGTTATACCGGCGCGGGTGAAAAAGCCGAAAGACAAGGCAAAGGTCGAAGCCGGGGTTCTTCTGGTTACCAGATGGATCACGGCGGCCCTCAGACATCATACCTTCTTCAGCATAGCCGAGGTAAACCAGAAGATCAGGGAACTCCTTGAGCGGCTCAACACCCGTAAGTTCAAAAAGCTCGACACAACAAGGAAGGAGCTCTTTGAGACGATCGAAAAGCCCTCTCTTAAGGCGCTGCCTCTTGCGCGATACGAATATGCCGACTGGAAGAAGGCCAGGGTTAACATCGACTATCACATCGAAGTCGACGGCCACTTCTACAGTGTCCCCTACCAGCTCATAAAGAAACAGGTTGAAGTGAGACTTACCTCTACCGTGGTGGAAGTGCTGTATCAGGGCAGACGCATTGCGACCCATCCAAGGAAGGAGCCACTATGAAGGAAACCACAAAGAAGCGGAAAAAAGCAATAGTTGGATTCAAAGAGGCGTTGGGCAGGGAATGGATCATCGGGCAGCTATACCGGATTTACGAGAGCGGGAAGCAGGGCTTTGATTCGATGATGCTACGGCTTGGGAAGATGATGGCGGAAACGATTATGTATATAGACCGGGAGGAGATAGCCGGGCCGTATTATATGCCCTTTAGCCCTGACATGCGGAAATGGGCCAGCCAGGGCGGCTCTGTATTCATCGGCGACCAGAGGATCAAAGGGGTACAGCATCTGCGGCTGCGGGGACCGCAGGGGGGAGATCGCGCTTCAGAGCTATCAAAAGATGAAAGACCCCGGAGGCTTTTCAGAGGAGCTGCTGGGGAAGGTGCTCAGGGGCATCTCGTGCAGGAAATACAAGGAGACCGTGACGGATGCGGCGCGGCGGCGGATTCACTCCTGGAAGCATTTGAGGAAATATTGACCCTGCACCGGCTGAAGATCCCAGGCTTACTCAGGCAAACCCTTCATTCGACCAATCCCATAGAGAGCATGTTCTCCACGGTGCGGGACGCCGAGGGCAATATCAAACGGTATCGCAGGGGCGGAATGACACAGCGGTGGCTGGGCGCTGTGCTTATTTATACCGTAGGCCATTTTTTGTCCCCGGTTTGTTCCCCGGGAGAAGAATGCCGGGTGTTTCGGCAGGGTATGATCTTCATTATAAGGCAGGTTGAAACCCGGCATGGAAAAACTTTTGAATTTGTTGTAGAGTGGTAAAGATTGATCTTTAACGATCGTCATGTGCTATTTTTGACGGAGACTGAAGTGTTTGATCTGAGAAGCGGTGAACGCTATGAATTTCCGGATTATAAAGTGGAATATAGTTTTGGCCTTTTTTCGAACGATGAAATATTCGAGGCCGACCTTATCAATGCCAACGAGAAGGGCCTCTGCATGCTATCACTGCACCCATTCGTCGTCGGCCAGAATATAACACTCAGAAATTTCATGGGCTTCTCTTCGCGTACGGCCGCGGTAATCTGGATTGAGGATGGGGAGCCGGCTGGTTTCAATAAATCCGGTCAGGTCCTGTTTAAGGTCGGATTGGAGTTTACGGATTAAATTCACGCCCCCCCCGGAGACGTTGCCGGGATTTTCCTGCAAAAAAGGATTGACTTTTTTGATATGGGCGATGAGACTGTTTTTCTTGAGTTTCAGTGAGTTTGCTGCCCGGTTTTTAGGCAATTCGGATAAGCGCCCTGTCTGAAAAGAGATATCACTTCTTTCCCCGATCTTATCAACAATTTGTGCTGTCTCCGGTTTCAGGGAACTAACCTTTACTTGCAGTGATTATTAATATGCCAAATTGATTTATCAATCTTTTTAATTGGACATTGTGCAATTCTTTCATGCTTAATTAATTATGTTTAATTAATTAGGAGACGAAATGCACAGGACTACACTTTCTCTTTCAATCGATATCAGCCTAAAAGAGAGGCTCTTCGAAGTGAGCAAGAAATCCAATATATCCATGGCGAAAATTATCGAGGAGATACTCAAGGAAAATTTGCCACGGTATGAAAAGAAGTATCAGTTACAGCAAAAGATCTTCTGACACGCCGGCAGTGATGGAGGAAATTAAGAGAAATGATGAATGTTGATGATCCGGATAAGGTTGTATCTACTCTGTAGACTGCGACCTTCATTGCAAACAAAACGCATACGGGAAGGAGAATTTCATGGAAAAACCTACTCTACTGATCAGAAAGCACAAAAGAGTGCCCATGGCAGTGCCTGCCTTTTATGACCGGCAATCACCGAAAAATGAAAAAGAGACCAGCCCGTCGCAGGGTACTGTCCGCGATTTCTCGGATTCGGGCATATGTCTGTTTACCAGCGCACCTCTGCACAGAGGGGAGCGAATTACGGTCTTCTGCAGGGATATCTGGAGCACCGAGAAGTGGGGCACAGTCCTGTGGTGCAATACATTGGATCTCAGGCTTTTTAGAGTGGGGATATGCCTTCAATAGTCTGGCATATCAACAGAAAGCAGGCGAAAAGGGAACCCTTGGCATGGTGAAATTAGTGCTGCGTAAAGAAATAAACAGAGAAAGAAGAAGACACAGACGTTATCCGTTTCCAGCCCTCATCGAATGTTGTCGGTTTTCAAAAGGAAAGGATGACATCTTTAAGGCCCTGGTTGTTAACGCCGGCGGACGGGGGTTGTCCATCCGTCTCGACAGGGCAATAGTCGAAGGAGAGAAAATACAAATAAGAAAGTGCATCTACCCGTCTCTTTACGGCACTGCTACCGTGCACTGGCTTAGAAGGATTGAAAAGGACTCTTATGTCGCGGGGCTCAGCCATGACCCTTTGTGGTGAAAACGGCAGTTAAAGACCTTTTCCGAAAGCAGGCAGGAAATGCTTGCGGCGGCACCCTGCCGTGTCGCCTTACCGGTCAGTTGTCTCCGGCGGAAATGACCCTGTTCCTGCCTGCATTTTTCGCCTGGTACAGCGCCGCATCCGCAGCCTCGATCAACGTCTCAGCGTCTTCTCCGTCATCGGGATAACCGCTTACGCCGACGCTCACGGTGATCTTCCCTCCCGGCTGGGTCTCCTCCTTGGGGAATTTGCACCATTCGACCATATGCCTCAGCCGTTCAGCCACATTGACCGCCTCCTGCTTTGTCGTTTCGAGCATAATCACGGCAAATTCCTCTCCGCCGTACCTGGCGACGATGTCGGTGTCTTTCAGGTTCTCCCGTATCAGCTCGGACAGCCTCTTGAGGAGGATGTCTCCCTGGGGGTGACCGTGCGCGTCGTTGTAGTTCTTGAAGTGATCGACATCGAGCATTACCATTCCGAGTCCCCGCTGGTATCTTTTCGCCCTGAGACATTCGGCCTTGAACTCCTCTTTGAATTCCCTGTGGTTTTTCAGGCCCGTGAGGCCGTCGATCTTCGAAAGACCGAGGGTCTTTTCATACAGGAGGGCGTTAGATACCGCAAGACCCGCCGCGTCGAGGAGTCTCATGCATGCGTCCATATCGACCTTCTCGAAGGGCGTGTATTCCGCCGTAATGTTCAGAGCATAGAGGCCGACCGGGGTAAACAGCTCGCAGGAGAGGCATCCGTCGAGTTTCTCTATATTGTTCCTGAATACCCTGCCCCTGCAATGAGAACCGGAACCCTGCCAGCATTTTCCGGCCTCCTTGCCGTAGGCGGTGCATTTCGTATCGCTGCACTGGAAGTACCTGTAACAGGGGCTCAGCGAAGCGGCCAGAACCGGCAGCAGCAGAACCTTCCTGGCGCCGATCAGGTCCATTACTTCCTTCTCGTAGTCGGAGGAGATCGTTCTGTAGTCGACCGCCATGGGGGTGCCCTTCAGAAGCGACTCGGTAAAGCTGTTTCTGTCGAGAAGGGGAATATTTATCTCTTTTCCGGGGGATGAGAGGGTGAGGATGCGCCTGCCTTTGTCGAGGGGGATGTAACGGCTCCTGCTGATTCCCGTGAAGCCGCAGAGCTCCTTTTCGATGATGGAGATGACCTCCCCGATCCGTATGGACGACCTCAACCGCTCAGAAAGCGCGTAGAGTCTCCGTATCTCCTCGTTCTTGTCGTGGAGTCTCCGGCTGAGATACGTAACGAAATAGGCCGTAAGAAAAATGGTTGTGACGAAGGCGGCGCCGTAGGAAGCCACAACGGTCATGTCCGTAAAGATCATCGGCTCGTTTTTGAATATGCCGTAATGCGGCAGTATCCCGTAATGCTTGAGACCCATGACAGTGAGGGGGAAAAAAACCGCAAGGACCGCGAAAACGAGGGTATATCCCCACGGCAGGAGGATGCCGCTTATGACGATATGAAATATGAAGAAGTAAATGAAGGGGCTGTCGCAGCCGCCCGAAAAATACATGGCAAGGGCCAGTGTGAACTGGTCGAGAAAAATCTGGGCGACTGCGATCTTCTTGGGGTCATGGTTCGGGAACCTGAGGGTCCAGCTGAAAAAGACGTTGTAAAGCGAAGCAAACCCGAGTATCGCATAAACCGGTATGAGGGAAAACGACAGCGAGTTCAGCTCCCTGACTATGTGGGTGGCCACGAACACGCCTACGATACCTATCCACCTGAGACCGACGATCCACCGAAGTCTTTCCCTCAGGTCTCTGCTTGCGACTCCCTCGCCCATGCCGCCCGGCTCCTGTTCGTTCCCTGTGGTTTTTAGCCACCCTGTTATTTGAATGGGACAAAACGCCCTCTTTTTTATCATACCCGTACGCCGTTGTCAAGGCACTTTATCGGCAGGTAGTGTGTCATCCCTGCTTTCCTTTCCCTTTTCCGCCTGAGTCAGGATGTCATGGCTCATCATGGATGATATGATTTGTACAGCGTTAACCCCGGAAAACCTCCTGTTGCCTCAGGCAATAAACCGGATGAAATGGTGTATTGAAATAGGAAAAAGCTATCAGGTATGATATCCTTTATTCATATTCACGATCGCCATCTCCGGAGGTAACTGGACATTAAGCTCAAGACTGAAGACGGAAGAGAACTCGAAACCGACGATATCAGCGAAATTGAAAAGCAGCTCAAAAAAGCAAAGGCAGTAGCAGTCAGGATCAATGGTCGCATATCAGACCTCGCTTCCCTTGCATCAGCGGATAAAGACGACGTAATCGAGCCGGTCACCTTCGATTCCGAAGAGGGCAGACAGCTCTATCGCCACAGTACGTCCCACGTCATGGCCCATGCCGTGAAAACGCTCTTTCCCGACGCCAGGGTTGCGATAGGTCCCGCCATACAGGACGGCTTCTACTATGACTTCGACATCGACAGGACCTTTACCCCCGAGGACATCGCCGCAATCGAAAAGGAGATGGAGCAGATCATCCGGAAGAATTCCCCCTTTGTCAGGAAAGAGATGCCCAGGGAGGAGGCGATTGCGCTCTTCGAAAAAACGGGAGAGATTTACAAGGTCGAACTCATAAGGGCGATTCCCGATGAAAAGGTGTCGATCTACGAAGAAGACGGTTTTACAGACCTATGCCGCGGGCCGCACCTCGCCTCGACGGGCAGGATCGCCGCCTTCAAGCTTCTGAGCGTTGCGGGCGCCTACTGGCGGGGAGACGAAAGGAACAAGATGCTCCAGAGGATCTACGGCACGTCCTTCACCGACAGGAAGGACCTCAGGAAATATCTCGACTTTCTCGAAGAGGTGAAAAAGAGGGACCACAGAAAGCTCGGCAGGGAACTCGACCTCTTCAGCATCAGCGACGAGATCGGCTCCGGCCTCATCCTCTGGCATCCCAACGGTGCACTGATCAGAAAGACTATCGAGGATTTCTGGAGGAACGAGCACCTCAAGGCCGACTACAAGATCCTCTACACGCCGCATATTGCGAAGATCGACCTGTGGCGGCAGAGCGGTCATCTCGATTTTTACCGCGAGAACATGTATTCCCCCATGGAGATCGAGGGCGTCGACTACGAGATAAAGCCGATGAACTGCCCCTTCCATATCCACGTGTACAGGAGCGCGCTGAGGAGTTACCGCGACCTGCCGCTGCGATACGCCGAACTCGGCACGGTCTACCGTTACGAACGGTCCGGCGTCCTCCATGGTCTTCTCCGCGTCAGGGGCTTTACCCAGGACGACGCCCATATATTCTGCCGCGAAGATCAGATCGAAACAGAGGTTCTCAATATCCTCGATTTCACACTTTTTGTTCTCAGGACGTTCGGCTTCGAGACCTATGACATCTATCTCTCCACCAGGCCAGAAAAGTATGTCGGCGGCGACGAGGTATGGAGCCGTGCAACTGCGGCGCTCGAATCTGCCCTTAAAGAGAAGGGGCTTTCCTACGAGGTCGACGAGGGAGGCGGGGCTTTTTATGGTCCGAAGATCGACATCAAGGTGAAGGATTCCCTCGGCAGGGCGTGGCAGTGCAGCACGATACAGGTCGATTTCAATCTGCCCGAGCGTTTCGACATCACATACCGCGGTACCGACGGCAGGGAGCACCGGCCGATCATGGTGCACAGGGCGCTCATGGGTTCCCTGGAGAGGTTCTTCGGAATACTGATCGAGCATTACGCCGGCGCCTTCCCGCTCTGGCTCGCACCGGTCCAGCTCTCCGTCCTTACAATAGCCGAGCGGCATGCCGAATATGCGCGAAAGCTCGCCGGAGAACTCAGGGCGGCGGATATCCGCGTCGAGCTCGACTTTGACAACGAAAAGATAGGCAATAAAATAAGGAAAAGCAGTATAAGGAAGGTCCCCTATTCAATAATAATAGGCGACAAAGAGGCCGCTGAAGGGAAGGTGGCCCTGAGAAGGCGCAATGGGGAGAGCACTGCCCCATTCGGTTTGGATGAATTGAAGTCTCTTCTGGAAGAGGAGACGAAACAGCGGAGGTGAAAACATAGGCAGCAGGGAGGTTGGCAAGAATATCAGGGTGAATGAGCAGATCAGGGCAAGAGAGATAAGGGTCATCGACAGCGATGG
>JBJKSM010000172.1:0-12487 GCA_046704045.1 Thermodesulfovibrionales bacterium
ACCCAGTCGGCGGGGCCTACCGCGATGCCGACGGTCAGGAGTATGAACCCGAAGAAGACAACTCCGAAGAGCAGTCGATGGTTCTTGTGAAAGTCGAGTTTCATGCCGGTTCGCCCGCGGTTACGACCGCCTTTTCCGGCCGGTGTTGAGGTCTCATTCTATAAACGTTGCAGACGAATATCAGGTGGGACAGGAGCATCAGGCTTCCCCCCACCGCCCTCAACAGCCAGTATGCGGAAAGCTCCTTGACCGAATCGATGAAAGGCGCGCCCGAGATCCAGAGCTTCCCCTGCTCGGTGCCCCCGATCATCAGAGACGTGCCGTATATCAGTATGCCGATGAGCGCGAACCAGAAATGCATTCCGATGAGCAAATGGCGGGGCTCCCTGCCGGTCAGGCGCGGGAGAAGTCCGTACACCTCGCCCCAGATAAGGAACGAGACAAAGCCGTACATCGTCATATGGGAATGCGCGATGGTGTAATTCGTGAAATGCCAGAGCCTGCTGAGCGAGCGGAGCGCCTCGAACGACCCCTGGCCTGATGCCAGAAAATAGTAGAGTACGCCGACCAGGATGAACGGCAGTGAATAGCTCCTCGCGATCGTCCTTTCGCTGCCCCGCATCGTGAGGAGGAAATTACCTGTCCCGGCGATGAGCGTTATGAACATGCCGACGCTGAAGATGATTGCCACCGTCTGCAGCCACCACGGGATCGGGCTGAAGATGAAATGATGCGCGCCGATCAGTGAATAGAAGACCATCTGCGTCCAGAAAGCGAGTACCCCGAGAGAGTAAGAATAGATCGGCTTGTTCAGCAGCTTGGGCAGGAAATAGTAGGTGAGGCCGAGTACCATGGGGGTGAACCACATGCCGACCCCCATATGCATGTAGTATCCCTGGATCACGGTTTCACCGAGCCCGTACTGATACCACGGCAGGTAAGCCGTTACCGCGAGGACGATCGTCCAGAGGAAGGCGGCCATGATATACCAGTTCGAAATATAGATCTCGGCGATGCTTCTCGCCGCCACGGTCCGGTACAGGTTATACGTCAGAAGCAGAAGCGCGACGACGAAGACGCCCATGGCGGGCCAGATGAATTCGCGGTACTCCTGGGCGCCGTTGGTCACCCCGGAAAGCAGGAGGACGGCGCCGGAAAGGACCGAGATGTTTATCAGGAAGAGACTCGTCCAGGCAAGGCCGGTGCTGTGGAGTTTTTTCTGGCTTGTCCGGGGCACCACGTAGAGAGAAAGCCCGATCATGCCGAGAGAAGCCCATCCCCAGAAGAGTACATTGGTATGTATCGGGCGGAGCCTGCCGAAGGACAGCCACTCATGAACGCCGAAGTCCGGGAAGGCGAAGTGAATACCGAGGTACTCGCCGATCAGGCTCCCCAGCACCAGCCAGAATGAGGCGGCCGCGATATAGGCGTAGACGAGGCGGGTCAGACCGAAGTCTTCATCGATAATACGGTCTATATGCGTTTTCTCAACAGCGAGCGGTCGGAGAACGGGCATCGTTTACCATCGGAACTGATGTATTGGTTCAGGCGTATAATCCATGATACCACGGCAAGCGCAAAAGTCCATAAGGCGGCGAGGGAATATATGAAGGGAGGGACTCAGCCCTTCTTTATTTTTTTCCAGAAGGAAAGATCGTCTATCGCGAGTTTTAGCAGTTCCTTCGGCGTTTTTTCCGCCACTTCCCTGCAACGGCAGGCCTCCTCACCGCCTTCTTCAGGCCCGCTGTGTTTCGTCTTTTTAGACACTCCTTTTTTCGGGACGATGTCCCCATGCTCTTTCTTTGCCATGACACACTCCTTGAACTATTCTACCTTACAATTGCGCAAAGCGGGTATATTGCGCGGGGCTTCGACTTGCAGTGTTTATCCGCCGTGACGTTCGAGTTCTTTTATCATTCCTTCGTATCTTTCCTGAACGAACGTCCTGTCGAAGTCCGAGAAGTCTTCGAGCATGATCTCCTGCTCCTGTTCGCTGAAATATTCGAGCGCCGGCAGAAAGAAATGCCTGTCTTCCTTTTCAATGTGTGCGGGGTACCACTTGCCGAGGTTTTCAAACAGCGCTGCAGCCGCTGCAAGCATCTCCTTCCCGGTGTGGCGTGCGTATCGCAACCGCCTGAACTTTCTTAAGGCATCCCGCGTATGGGCGTGTTCGGCTATCAACTGCTCCATGACTTCCCTGTGCCCGGGGGAAAGAGGTTTTGCGCCGAGCCGGTCGAAGAGGATTTTTTCTTCCTTCCCGTGGTGGAACCTGTCGACAAAGGTCTCAAAAAAATCGACCGCCCCGTCAATGAAGTCATAATCGACTGCCCCGGTCTCCCTCATCCTGTTTTTCTCCCTGCCGAGGAGAGCCAGCATGCGCTCGACGATCCTGTGCTCTATCATCAAAGGTCCTACAGGTTTCATGTCAGCGTCCCGCCGCTCCCTTTTTCCCGCTCTTTTCGATGTATTCCGGCTGCCTCACGATCAGCTTACCATGCAAAGCCGCTGATGTACATGCCCCGGCATCGGCGGCCCGGCGGTGAAGAAACGCGGCCGGCCCCGGCAGCAGGGTTATGAGAACGCGGATTCCCTGATATAGTAGGAAGTATCCCGGGCCGGTCTGCGGCTGCGCCCGGCAATCAATTTCCGCCCGTAGATCAACCGGCGGGATTCGGGGGATAAAAGATGGAACCGACGGACAGTGAGGTCCCCGGGGAGCCCCGGCGTGATCGTCCCTTTGCCAGATTCTCCGCGATGATCGCGACCTACGCTCTCGGCTCATTCAACGAAAACTTTTTCAAGGAGGCGGCCATGCTGATGGCGGTGGCTGTGGAAAAGGGCTATCTCCAGGGTTACGCCACGGTCATCTTTACACTTCCCTACCTGTTTTTTGCAGCGCCCGCCGGCTGGCTGGCCGACCGGTTTCCTAAGAAGGACGTGATCATCGGAATAAAGCTCGTCGAAGCGATCGCGATGACCATGGGGGCATACGGTCTCTATGCGGGGGACTGGACGCTGATCCTCACCATGGCCGTTATCATGGCGACACAGGCGACGGTCCTCAGCCCCGCGGTCAACAGTCTCATTCCCGAGCTTTTCCCCACAGGATACGTCACGCGGGCGAACGCGATCCTTAAAGTTATCGTCATGTCCGCCATCCTCATAGGCGTCGCCATGGCGGGGATCGCCCTCGGGGGCGGGAGGTGGGCGGCCTCCGGGGGACGGCTTAAGGTAATGATCATCGCCGTCACGGTCACCCTGGCGGGCTTCCTCGTCAGCTTCGGTGTGCCGAGGTTCCCCGCAACCGCCCCGCGGGAGCGATTTCCATGGAAGGGACCGCTGGTCACCGTACGCAATCTCTATGAACTCAGAAAGGACAGGCTCTTCGCAACAGTCATTGCAACCGACGTCTTCATCTGGACGCTCGGTTCCCTTGAGATACAGATCGCAAACAAGATGGGCCTGCAGCAGTTCCGCTACGGAGGGGCCCTTACGGGACTTCTTGTCGTTGCGGAGCTTGCAGGGTTCGGAGCGGGAGGGTTCCTGAGCAGCCGCCTCGCCGTCGGCGCCACATGGTACAGGATCCTTGCGCCGTCGGCGGGAGGTCTCGCCTTCGCCATGGGGCTTGCGCCGGTAGTGCCGTTCCTCGGACCGGCGACGCAGACCCCGGCGCTCCTCGGCGTTCTTGCCTGCACCGGCGTCTTCGGCGGCATGCTCCTGGTACCCTGCGAGAGTTTCGTCCAGATCCGGCCGGAGCCGTCGCGGAGGGGGGCGGTGATCGCGGCAGTGAATTTCGCCATCTTCAGCGGGATACTTTTTTCCGGCCCCGCAGCGAATATCCTAAACGCGGCCATGCAGCCGACCACGAGCTTCGGCGTTCTCGGCGCCGTCTCGCTTGTCGTCTCGCTTCTGCTTTTCCGCGCCTTTGGGGAAGTGAAGGAATAGGCGCTTATTCGAACTTCTTCGTGAGTGATTCGGGATGAAAGAGACTCGATACCGGCAGATCCCTAAAATCTGCATCCCAGGAGCACATACAGGGAGTTTATGCTTTCGTTGGGATGAAACAGGCCGGCGTTTGAGTGGTGAACGAATCTTGTAAAGAGACTGATCCCCCTTGCGGATCTGCCAAACTTTATTCCCGCGCCGACCGTCGGGCTGAAGAAAAAAATGGTGCCGAAATCCTTTTCGGAAAGTTTTTTCCGCGATCCCACGCTCACTCCTCCGCCGATGTCGAAGAAGGGATTTATCTTCTTTCCCCGGGTACCGACTCTGAGCACAGGGCCTGCTCCCCCGATAACCATCGACTTTCCTGATCTCGTCGTGATGAGTTCTACATTCGTCTCTATCCTGAGTTCGAAGAAGTCGGGAAGCCCGATCGGCCAAGCCCCGATGAGCATTCCCTGGGCAGACCTCAGACGGCTCAAGCTCATGCCGGCCCCTCCGTCGATCTCAAAATCGCTGGCGCAGACCCCGGCAGGGGGAACCAGAGCGACCAAAACGATGAATAAAAACAGGACGGGAATATAATTACTCTTCGGGTTCATAATACAAAGGCATCTCATATACTCCTCTTCGCTGCTTTTAATTTTCAGGCCGCATCCCGATACCAGGCCGGTTGTTCATAATTTAGCCCGAAAAAGAAGAAGCGTCCACAAAAAAGCTCCGAAAAGGCGGCAGCATCATTAAAGGCAGGTGCCTTCGTCGACTCTTACGCGGGATTGACTTTGCGCAGCGTGGTGTTAAAGTGGAAATAGACCCCGGCATGAGGAAATACAGGGCTTTTTGTTCCTACTGTCTATGGAGCGGGAAAAGAGAGAACGCGCAGGATACGTGCTTCATCTCGAAGGAGAAAGGAACGGGGAAGTCACTCTCTCCGTCTCGGGCACGCTTGCACTGCGCAACCTGGAAACCGCTATCGCGGACCTTCGCGCCCTCCTGGCGGGATTCGTCCCGTCTGAAATAACCGTGGACCTCGCAGGCATTGAGTATCTGGACAGCGCGGCTGCCGTCACCCTTTTGAAGGTGGGAGAGGCGGCAGGGCACGGACCGGTGCCATGCAGGTTCACCAATATGAGCTCCAGGACCGGACGGATCATGGACCTTCTCGATCCGGAGGCGATCGGCACGGGGCCCCTTATCCCCCAAAGAGGAGCCAAGGGGTTTTTCGAGGAGGTGGGAGAAACCAGCCGGAGCCTTTTCTTCGACGTGAAACAGCTCATCGCGTTTCTCGGCGAACTGCTCTTCGTCCTGGGCTATGCGTTGAGACATCCCCGCGTCGTGAGGTGGGAAGAGGTCTTCTTCTACATGAAAAGGGCGGGTGTCGACGGACTGCCCATCGTGGGACTTGTCAATTTTCTTCTCGGGTTCGTGGTGGCCATCATGGCGGCGGACCAGCTGATCAAATTTGAATTCACCGTCTTCCTCGGCTCTCTCGTCGCGATCGCGATGGTCAAGATGTTCGGTCCCCTGATGACGGCGATCCTTCTGGCCAGCAGAACGGGGGCGGCATACGCAGCGGAGATCGGCACCATGGTAGTCGACGAGGAAGTGAACGCCCTCGTTTCGATGGGGCTGGACCCTACCCGGTTTCTCGCCGTGCCGAAGATCCTGGCGACGCTGTTCGTCCTGCCGCTGCTCGTTCTCTATGCGGATCTTGTCGGCGTGTTGGGAGGACTGATCATTGGGAAGGTCGATATGGACATGGCGGCATATACTTATTTCAGCCAGATCCCTGCGAATATCGGGATCTTCGACCTCCTGTGGAGCCTGCTGAAGACGGTCGTCTTCGCCGTGATCATAGGCGGGGTGGGCTGCCAGAGGGGGTTCAAGGTGAGGGGAGGGGCCGAGGCGGTTGGAAAGACGACCACCTCTGCCGCGGTCACGTCGATTTTCCTGGTGATCGTGGTCGATACCTTGTTTGCCGTGATCGCCAAATATATACCGTGGGCGTGAGCCGCCGCTCAGGGAAGAGGCGCACTTAAGATGGGAGAAGGAAACGACGTACGGCCATGGCGCGTAAGACGCATTCGGGAAACGGAGGACGGGTGAAAGAGGAGCCGGCCATCTCGGTGAAGGGACTTACAGCCGGCTACGGCGGGGATACGATCATAGAGAACGTCTCCTTCGATGTGCAGCCGGGAGAGATCTTCGTTATTCTCGGCGAAAGCGGCTGTGGCAAGTCGACGCTGCTAAAGCATATGATGGGCCTTTACAGACCTTATGCAGGCGCCGTGATCATCGAAGGAGTGGACATCAACGCCGCGGAGAGGGAAGAACTCAAAAGGATCAGGATGGGGCTGGGGGTCCTCTTTCAGTCCGCGGCCCTCTTCGGTTCGATGACTCTCAAGGAAAACGTGGCGCTTGCGCTGGAGGAATACACCGGTCTCGCGCAGGACACCATAGACCTCATCGTCAGGATGAAGCTGGCGATGGTGGACCTCGCCGGTTACGGGAACCATCTTCCCTCCGAGGTCTCGGGAGGGATGAAGATCCGGGCCGCCTTTGCGAGGGCCATGGCGCTGGATCCCTCGGTGATGTTCCTCGACGAGCCCTCGGCCGGTCTCGATCCCGTCACCGCCGCAGAAATCGATATCCTGATCAAGAGCATCAACGCGGGGATGGAGACGACGATGGTGATCATAACGCAGGAGCTGCAGTCGATCTTCAATATCGCCACGAGGGTTATCGTCCTTGACAGGCAGGAAAAGGGCATTATGGCAACAGGAGACCCGAGGGAGCTGAAGGAAACGTCGGGGGACCCGCGCGTGGCGAACTTTTTCAACCGCCGGCCGATGAAACAAAGGAAGGCGGTGGCCTGAGATGGCGCGAAAGGTCTCCAATTTCACGCTCGGACTCTTTGTGGTTACAGGCCTGATCATAGGCGTTGCCGCCGTCGTATGGCTCGGGGCGTCGAGGTATTTCAAAAAGGGGTACATTTATGTCACCTTCTTCGATGAATCGGTACAGGGGCTCCAGGCGGACTCCGCGGTCAAGTACCGGGGGGTCGACGTGGGAAGGGTGAAGAAGATCCTCGTGGCGCCTGACCACAGGCTCATAGAGGTGGTCATGACGCTTTACCGGAAGGACGTTGTGAGACCGGATACGGTAGCGCAGAAAAGTCTCACCGGTCTGTCGGGCGCGTCCTTTGTAGGTCTTTCGCCGGGAAGCCCCGGGGAGCTTGCGCGCTCGCCGAAGACAGGGTTCAGCGTCAAATACCCGGTGATACCGTCGAAGCCTTCCCGGTTCGATCAGATCCTCTCGGAGACGGACAGGACGATCGGAAACATGAAGCAGTTCGATTTCAAGGGGCTCTCCGACCAGATGAAGGCGACGGCGAAATCCATGCAGGACTTCCTGACGGACCCGCGCATGGACCGCATCATGGCCCACCTTGACACGGTGGCGGCCCATCTCGACGACACAACACGGAAAATAGACAGGATGGTGGCTGAAGGGGACGTTAAGGACGTGCTTGCCGAAACGAGAAAAACGCTTTCGGACACGAGGGACCTGATCGCCGGCATGCGCGGCGAGATAAAGGCGATGGACCTCCCGGAGACCGCAGGCAATGCGAACCGCCTGATGGAAGGCCTCGACCGGAGAACGATTAGGCTTACGCAGGAGATGCGGTTTGCCGTCGAAAACCTGGAGGAGACCTCGGGTTCGCTTGACAGGCTCATTGAAAGGCTGAATGCGAAACCGTCCGACATTATCTGCGGCAAGCCGCTTCCCGCAAGGACGGACGAAAAATGAAGATGAGGGACAACCATGGGAAATGATTATCCGGAAAAACATGAGGGCTGTTTACTGCGTCGCGTGAAGACATTTGCGGCGTTTCTCTTCGCGGCCCTGCTCTCCTCGTGCATCTGCGGCGGCGGATCGCCCAATGTAACGATGCAGTACGCAATAGAGTATCCGCCGCCTTCATTTTCAAAACCCGTCAGGCTCGATGCGAAGCTCGGGGTGGAGCGGTTTTCTGCGGCACGGGCGTTCAGGGGACACGGCATGGTCTACAGCCCGAAACCCTTCCGCGAAGATTCCTATAACTATTCGCGCTGGATCGCCGACCCGGCGGACATGCTGGGGGACCATCTGCTTAGGGACCTCAGGGCATCCGGGCTCTTTAAGGCCGTCTTCTCATACTGCGATTCGGAAGAACCGCGATTTGAAGTGCAGGGCGGCGTTGAGAGGATCATCGAGACAGACCGGGGAGACGCCTCCGAAGCGGCCCTTGCAGTGAATATCATTCTGCTGGACCGGGGTGAAGGGAAATATCAGGAGCGGGTCATGTTCCAAAAAACTTACCATGCCGCCGGGCCGATAACCAAAAGGACGGCGGAAGATTTCGCGAAGGGTATGAGCGGTGCGGCGGCGCGTCTGTCGAAAGAGATCATCTCGGACGTCTATGAAGGGATAAGGGAAACGCTCTCGCAGGAGGCGGCGGCCGGGCGACAAAGATAAAAGACGGGAGAAAGCGGCTTCAGGTCTTACGCCGCCGGGTCTTCAGCGCACAGGACGCTGCCGGGGCCGGTCTGTACGTAGGCATTCACCTCCGCGATCACTTTGTTCGTTGCCCTTTTCCCGAACATACCCACCGCTGCGTAGTGGAAATCGAAACGGGAGAGGCGCCTGAAGATGTACCTCCACGAATAGAACTGCTTCATCCCCCTGAGCGTTTCAGCCTGGAGAATTTCCGGGCTCATCAGCGCAGGTTTGAATACCACGTGCTGGAGGTTGTACCTTCCCCAGTCCGTGTGAAGGATTCTGCCGTCCTCCTGCATCTCCTGGAAGAAGGGGGTGCCGGGAAGCGGGGTCAGGGCTACGAGCTGTGTTGTATCGATCCCGCAGTTTATCGCAAAATCGACGGTCCTCCTGATCGTGTCGACGTCGTCCGTATCCGCGCCCAGAACGAACATGCCGTGGATATGGAGGCCGTGTTCCCTGAGGGTCCTTATGCAGTGCACGATATCTTCCAGCTCCTGCTTCTTGTTGAACGCCTTGAGCGTTTTGGGGTTGATGGATTCGAACCCGATATAAAGGGTGTGGCAGCCGGCGTCCGACATCAGGCGGAGAAGTTCGGTGTCGGTTGCAACGTCGGTCCTGACCTGCGCCGCCCACGTGGACGTCAGGCCCTCCGCTATCATCGCCTTCAGGAGCTCTTTCGTGCGGCGCTTGTTGGCGGTGAAATTGTCGTCGACGAAAAAGAGCGTCGACTTCGAAAGAGAGCTTGCATGTCTGAGGTCCCTCAGGCTCGACTCGACGGACTTGAACCTGTACTTTCTTCCGAACATCCGGATCACCGAGCAGAACTTGCAGTCAAAGGGGCAGCCGCGCGACGTCGATATGGAATGGATGTATGACGGCTTCCATTTGTGGACGAGCGAGAAATCGGGGGTCGGGAGGCGGTCGAGTTCCTCTTCGGTGATGTCTCTTCTCTGCGGGTTGTGCACGATCTCTCCGGACTTTTCCCTGTAGGAAAGCCCCTCTATCTCGCGAAGCGGCGGGCTTCCCTTTTCGAGATGAGAAAGGAGTTCGGGAAATGTAATATCACCCTCTCCCCTTACCGCGATGTCCGCGTGCTGAAGCGCCTCATCGGGAAGGAACGTGGGATGGGCCCCGCCGATCACCACCGGTATCCCCCTGGCGCGCACCCTGTCGGCGATGGAATACGCCTTGACCGCGGTCGAGGTGAGCGTCGATATACAGACCATGTCGGAGTTTTCGACAAACGGCCAGTCGATGGGGGCGATGTCCTCGATAAACGCCTTCACCTCGTATCCGCGATCCCTGAGCATCGTGGAAAGCAGCACCGTGCCCACCCTGGCGATGGTGAATCTGTTCAGCATCTGGAAGCCGAGGCCTCCCGCTTCTATAAAAGAGATCCTCTTTACGGTCATCGCATGCTCCTCCTATCGAAGCGGTCCCATGAAGGTATCTTCCCAGTACTTCTGGGTCTTGGATTTCACGTCTTTTCCGTAGTCGATCATCTTCTTGCGGTAGTCGCTGTCCTCAAGCGCCTGTGCCGCGTTTACGTCCATGGGCTTTGCGCCGAACTCGCTGACTATGCTGTGGGCGTTCTGGTAGTGGTCGCGCATGATGCACGGCACGATATAGTTCTGCACCTTCTCCGGCGGCTGCGTGTAACCGTAGTCGTTCTGCCAGCTGCGGATTGTCGAGAAGTAGGGCGACAGCAGGACGTCGTTGATCGTCTTGCCTTCCTTGTACACGTCGTAGACATTCGCGAGATAATAGGGGAAGAAAGCGCATGGGGCGATATTGCCGTTCCAGTCGATGTAGAAATAGCCCCCGGGCCTGCCGGCGGATATGCAGCCGACCGCGTAAGGGCCGCCGTTCCAGAAATCTACCATGAAGAGGTTGTGCTCCCTGATGATCTTTTCCTCCCTCTGGAACAGCCGGAGGCGCTGCTCCGGCGTGAGCATGAGGTCGGTGGTATAGCTGCGGCCTATCGGCATGTACTGGAATATCCAGCCGTAGATCGCGCCCTCCCTGTTGAAGTAGGTGTCGATGAACTCGTCGGAGACGATCATGTCTGCGTTATGGCGGGTGGCGGTCGCGCTAACTCCGAAGGGTACCCCCACCTTGCGGAGGTTGTCCATCGCCTTCAGGATTTTCCTGTAGACGCCCTTTCCCCGCCTGTCGTCGGTCTCCTGCTCGAAGCCCTCCACCGAAATCGCGGGCGTGATGTTGCCGAGTTCGGCCATCCGTTCCGCCGCCTTTTCGGTGATCAGCGTGCTGTTTGTGTACATCATGAAGTAGTTGTCCCGGTTATGTTCGAGGATGTCGAAGAGGGTCTTTCCGTCATTCCGGTAGAGCAGCGGCTCCCCTCCCGAGATGACCGTGAAATGCGATCCCCATATCTCCGTCTTTTCCCTGATGATCCTGTTTACCACATCGAAGGGAAGTGTCTCGGCGCTCCCCGACGAGCTGGACGCGTAGCAGCCCTTGCAGAACAGGTTGCATCTCTTTGTGGGACTGATCGTGAGAAATGCGGGCGGCTCGAACCCGTACCTGTCCGTGAAATTTTTTGTGCGGTCGGACTCCGACATAAGCACCTTTCCCGCGAAATTGCCGATGATCGCCTTCGAGACCCTCGATGAAACCCTGCTTTCGGCGATCGCCCTGTCGACCGAGCGAAGGAGGTTGTTCAGCATGAGACACCGGCCCTCCTGCATCCTGGGAGGACGGTTTTCCCTGTTTTCGACGACAAAATTCTTATACAGCTCTTTTTCGGCCTTCCGCAGGACCATCTTGCGGACCGGCTTCTGCCGCAGCAGGAAATTGAGAGTGTCAGGGGGGACCCATTGCCAAAATTTCTTGA
Organism: Thermodesulfovibrionales bacterium; assembly: GCA_046704045.1. Classification (GTDB taxonomy): domain Bacteria; phylum Nitrospirota; class Thermodesulfovibrionia; order Thermodesulfovibrionales; family UBA6898; genus JAWOKY01. Next base: position 11,339 of record JBJKSM010000172.1, read on the forward strand.
GTGCCATTTCCTATCTCCTTTTCTCTTCCGGGACAGATCCTTCTATTCCGGGGGTTGAACTGGTTCAGGACGCCTCATTTTCATCCACTGCGCGAGTGTGTCGCGTGAACGGGTGGACTTATTTCCACGTTTACCATGAATCCATCCGCGTGTCAATTGCGGCGGCCAAACCGAACCGGCCGAATCGAACCTTGACAGCGGTGCTATTCGCGCTAAACTTGAATCACGCCACCGGGAGAGGTGTCTTTCCCGTTCGGAGACTGCAAGAAATCAAAAGGAGGATTACATGAAAAAATTAGGAGATCTGTTTCAGACCCAGGACTGGAAGAAGGAAAAGCATGTTCCGGTGATCGAATGTCCCGATTCGGTAAAGAGCGGGGAGAAATTCCGGATAACCGTTACAGTCGGCAAGGAGATCTCGCACCCCAACACCACCGAGCACCATATCAGGTGGGTCCAGGTCTATTTCCATCCCGACGGTGAAAAATACGCTTACCAGCTTGCCAACTGCGAGTTCACAGCGCACGGCGAGGCGGTTGCCGGGCCGAACCAGGGGCCGGCATACACCGACCACAGCGTGACGGTGACGGCGATGCTCTCGAAGCCCGGCGTGATCCACGCGATGAATTTTTGCAATATCCACGGGCTCTGGGAAAACAGCGCGGAGATCAAGGTTTCATAGCAGGAAGAAGAGCCGGGAAAAAACCGTTCAATGAAATCGACGGATCGCATGGCGGCGGAAGGCATCTTATTCACTGATGAGTATCAGCTCACCATGGCGCAGCTCTATTTCAGGATGGGCCTGCACGAAAGGCATGCCCAGTTCGACCACTTCTTCCGCCACTATCCGGATTTCGGTCCTCACATGGCGGGCTACTGCATCAACGCGGGCCTCGAATGGCTTATCGACTGGATGCGGGAGTCGCGGTTCGAAGACGGGGATATCGAGTATCTGAAGGGCCAGAAAGGCTCATCCGGAGGGAGGGTCTTCGGCGACGACTTTCTTGCATGGCTCAGGAGGAACGGCGGCTTCGAAAGCATTACGATGCAGGCGATCCCGGAGGGAAGGGTAGTCCATCCGAACGTGCCGCTGACCGTTGTCAGGGGACAGCTCGCAATGGCACAGATACTGGAGACCTCACTTCCTGT
>JBJKSM010000173.1:0-11289 GCA_046704045.1 Thermodesulfovibrionales bacterium
ATTCTCTCGATTACCCTTTTCGAAAAAATGCCTTTACAACAAGCCGTTCAGACTATAGGAGAATGCTCAATTATGCTCGAAAATCAAAACCAACTGAATTTATTCAATTCTTAACCGGACACTAATGGCCTCCGGGCAGAAATGATTCTTTTCTCTGCGTGCTCCGTGCCGGGCGTATTTCCGCGGTAACACGGTTTCCTTTACAGGTTACGTGATAGAATAAGCCTGATGAGGTACCTTCCGGAATGACTGCCGAAACCACCGAAAAAATAGCTACCGACAGCGGCATTCGGCTGATCCTCGAAAAGAGGATGAGCGACGATGCGGTTGAACTGGATATCCGCATGGACGGCGGCAGGAAATGCCTGCTTCATTGGGGCATCCTGCCGTACTTCAACGCGTCGTGGCAATTGCCGCCGAAGTCTATATGGCCTGAGGGAAGCACGCAGTTCGACGCCGCGGCGATACGATCTCCGTTCCTGACCGAAGACGGAGGGAGCAGGGTCAGCATCAAAATCGACAGGTCGATCAATTTTCCGGTCATCTCCTTCGTTCTCTTTTTCCCGGAGGACGGGCGCTGGGACAATAACCGGGGGAGGAATTACCGGATCGATATGCCGGGCTATGAAAGGCAGGCCCCCCCCGGTGTAGAAAAGACCTCGAGGGCGGCGCTGCCCGAAATATCCGGAGAGATCATAGACAGGGAGATGGGCCGCAACTCCTGGACCCTGATGCACCGCTTCGACCTCTGCCATGACCTTCTCGACAGGGCGTCGCAGAGCGTCGACGGGCTCGCTCTCATCTTCGTATGGCTGCGATTCTCCGCGATCAGGCAGCTCGACTGGCAGCGCAACTATAATACCAAGCCGCGTGAGCTTGCCCACGCGATGGACCGCCTCACACTGAAGCTCGCCGGGCTCTTCACATCGGGCGGCGGAGACCGCGGAATGATCAGGCTCATCATGACGACATTGGGCCGGGGCGGTGAAGGTCAGCGCGTCCGCGACGAGATACTGAACATCATGCACAGGCATCACATCAAGGAGGTGTCGGGCCATTTCCTTGAGGAATGGCACCAGAAGCTCCATAACAATACGACCCCCGACGATGTCGTGCTCTGCGAGGCGTACATCGGGTTTTTGAAGAGCAACGGCGACCTGAACCGCTTTTACAGCGCCCTCGAAGGAGGCGGCGTTACAAAGCAAAGACTCGAAAGTTACGAGCGTCCGATCCGGTCCCACCCCGACTTCATTCCACATCTTAAAGATCAACTGATCCACGACTTCGAGCACTTTCTCGGGATACTGAAATCGGTGCATTCCGGCACCGACCTCGCCACCGCAATCTTCGCCGCAAGACGACTTTTCGATGACGAGATGAACGGCCTCGTCGATTTCATCTGGCGGCACAGGGAAGACAGGGACATGCCGGTGACGGTCATTGCAGAAAAGATCACCGATGCGCGCCGGCTTCTTTCGAAGCGAATCGGGGGGCAGCCTGCGGATGCGCGGGACCTCCTCTACCTCGATCTCGCCCTTGAAGACTTCCTGCGCCTCTCGATAGAAAAAACAGCCGCTGCGGAGACAGACGGCGATGACCTCGTCGAACTCATCGCGGCGGTGCTCGAAAATATCACCCTTTCGACATCGGATGAAGAATTCGACATCTGCCTTCGCCACTGGAAAAAACTCTCGGATCTGCCGCGTTTCGGCAGGGAATGGGCCCTGCACGCCAGGGCGGTCCTCGACAGGCTCCGCCGCGGAACGGGCGCGTTCGTGGACCGCTGCCACAGCCTGCTTCAGCCAAAGGCGGATTTCCTGGGGGAGGCGTTCCACGCCGATTCATGGGCCGTCAGACTCTTCACGGAGGAGGTCCTCAGGGGTCGCCCCGCCTTTGTCCTGTCGGCTCTTCTGCGGCATACGGACCCGCTGCTTAGAAGGAGCGCGGAACTCGGCGACTGGCAGGTAATAAGTCCGGGACACGCTTCCGGCCGGGTGGAAGTGGTCTCCGGATTGCGGTCGATCCTGGGCAAGGTCTTCGAGGTTCAGACGGTGATCGTCACCGAAGAGGTATCCGGCGACGAGGAAATCCCGCAGGGAGTGAGCGCGATCATCACGCCGGCGCCGATAGACATACTCGCCCACCTCTCGGTCCGGGCGAGAAACGCCCATATTCTATTCGCTACCTGCTATGACACAAAGACCGTTACCCGCCTCAAGTCCTTCATCGGGAAAACGTTGAAGATGAGCGTCAATCCCGCCGGCGACGTGGTATTCAGCGAAGGCCGGGAGGACGTAACACCCCCGCATAAGACTGCGGCTGGGAGGACCATCCGGAAGCCCGCTTTCAGCGCCTATGCGGTGTCGATCAACGACTTCACCGAAGAGATCGTCGGGGGAAAGTCGAACAACCTCGGAAAAATGCGGGGGCTTCTGCCCTCATGGATACATCTTCCCGCATCCGCAGCACTGCCCTTCGGCGTCTTCGAAAAGGTGCTCGACGAGGATATGAACAGGCCGGTCGCGGCGCGTTATTCCGAGCTCACTTCAAAGATAGAAAATACCGGCGGGGGGGAGAGATCTGCGGCCCTCGCTGAACTGAGGATGACCATAATGGGGCTTCATGCGCCTGAAGAGCTGGTATCATCGCTCCTGAGAGTGATGGATGAAGCGGGACTCGGCCGCCCCGGAAACTGGGACGATGCATGGACGGGCATCAGGCGGGTGTGGGCCTCCAAGTGGAATGAGAGGGCCTACCTGAGCCGTGCGGCGGCAGGCATCGCCCACGGAGATCTTTATATGGCGGTCCTCATCCAGCAGGTTGTGGAAGCGGATTACAGTTATGTCATCCATACCGTCAATCCCTTCACCGGGAAAAAGGACGAGGTCTATGCAGAGGCGGTCCTCGGTCTCGGGGAGGCGCTCGTCGGAAATTATCCCGGCAGGGCCCTGAGTTTCAAATGTACAAAGGGACCGGACGCCCCGGTGCTCCTCTCTTTCCCTTCAAAAAGTGCGGGGCTTTACGGCGGCGGCCTCATTTTCCGGTCGGATTCAAACGGAGAAGACCTCGCGGGCTATGCAGGGGCAGGCCTCTACGACAGTTTTCCGCTCCGGCCGTTCAGGAGGGTCACCCTCGATTATATCCGGGAGCCTCTTGTCTGGGACGAAAAACCCAGGATGGAATTCATGGGCAGCGTCGCAAAGATCGGCGCTGAAGTCGAACGGCTCATGGGCTCGCCGCAGGATATAGAGGGCGCCCGCTCAGGAGACGGCTATTTTGTCGTTCAGTCGCGACCCCAGGTCGGCATGGAAGATGACTGAAGAAGGCCGGTTCCGGATCGGCAACCAGACCGCCTTCTCTGCGATCCCGCTGACGGCTCCTTTCGAATATGCGGTAGAGAACGGTTTCGACGCCTTCGAGTGGTTCCCCGACAAGAAGGAATCGGGGGCCGGCTGGTCTGAAACCGATATCCCGAAGGAAATTCGGGAACACGTCAGGGAAACCGCCGTCGACCGCAACATGCGTCTTTCTGTCCATGCGCCGTGGCCTTCGAACCCGCTGAAAGCGGAGGAGCACTTCTCATCAGCTGTCAGGTTCACGCGGGATATAGGGGCCAAACTCTTCAATGTCCATCTGGATGCCGGCATGGGCATCGAGGCTTACATCGATGCGATAAAGCCGCTTCTGGAAATCATGGCCGGAACGGGGATACAGCTTTCGATAGAAAACACGCCGGAGACGACCCCGGAGGATCTCAACCGGCTTTTCGGGCTTCTTCCAAAATCCGGATTCGACGATCCGGCTTCGGTCGGCATGTGTCTCGATCTCGGCCATGCGAACCTCTGCAGGGAGACGCGAAACGACTACCTGCGGTATATCGACCTCCTTGACAGCGACGTTCCGATGGTCCACGTCCATCTTCATGAAAACTTCGGGGATTCGGACAGCCATCTGCCGATCTTCACGGGACCTTCGGCGAAGGATGAATCAGGAATAAGGGGCTTTCTGGAACGACTGCAGAGGCGCGGCTTTACAGGCAGCATCATACTCGAACAGTGGCCCGATCCGCCCGACCTCCTCAGGGAAGCGCGCGACAGGCTGCTGAAGATAATACCTGTTTCGGCAGCCGCAAAAGCGCAGAAGACGGGGGAGACGAAAGAACTCCCCGGGCCGCCCGGCAGAGGCTCCGATTTTGCCGCGGTGATCGCGGACGCCGACAAACAATACAGGAGCTGGAGGAAGAAGCTCGCCTGGATACAGGGTCTATTCGACGACAGGGAATTCGAGCTCACGGACGAAAGACTCGCATATCTTGCGGTCTATCTCCGCTTTATCGGGACAGGACAGGTCCCGACGGGCGAAGACGGCGGCCACTACAGGCCCTCCCATAACGCCCGGATCTCGCGCCACATCTATGAACGGCTCAAAAAAATCGAAAATCCGGGCAATGCCTTCATCGTCAGGAAGATATACCCGTGGCTTCCCTCTTTCGACACACCCTTCATGAGGGCCGAACCGCTCACGAGGATACGTGACATAGCACACAGAAACGACATCCCGCGCGAACTCAAGGAAGAGATAAAACATACTCTCCAGAACAAGCTCCACCGCAGCGCCGGCCCTGAAGACCTTGCCGTCTCCGGGGCGCTCCTCGAAAGGATAACCGCTCACGGCGCGGCCTATCCCGGGGCATTCGTGGAAGAATTCAGGAAGTTCCATGAAGAGCTGAAGGAGTTCTTCAACGCGCGCTCCCTGACGGAACAACTGAAGGCACTCGCTGAAAGGCACGATGCGGAGTTGATAGGAAAGTTTCTCAGGGCAAGGGACAAGGCATCTTCGTCCCCGGAGATGAGAGCGTTATTCACTCTCCTTACAGACCTGAGAAGAAGGTTCGGCGAGGAGATGCGGAACAAAGTGACTGCAGAGGCCCAGGCGCTTCAGTCGGCCGACATCATGCTCGAAGATTTTTCTTTCCCTCTTCTGAGCGGGTTGTTAAACGTTCTTGCCCGGACCGAAGAAACGGGGCAATGGAAGCCGACGCTCGGCTGTCTGCGCCTGATGGTCGAAAATCTCCGGCTGGGCGGCTTCGATGAAGAAGAGTGCACGGCCATAGAAAACGAAATCAGGGCCTGGTCTTCGGACTTCGACGCCCGCGACCGGTTGAAGCTGCTGCGCGTGAAGGCGACGGCCGAACGGGCACGCCGGCTTGCGGAGGCGTATGCCGGAAAGATCCTGCAGCTGTATCCCGGGATCGCCTCCAGGCTCGGACATGTCCTCGGCGTGGCGGAAGATTCGATAAAGGTCTTCAGCGAGGCCGATATCAGGGCCCATCCGGTCTTCCAGCTTTCGAAACTCGTCTCCTTTCTGTTGAAGAGGATCAGGGTGCTGGCTGACCTTCCCTCCTGGGATATCATCGTTCCCGGAAGGGTGACGGGATACCTGGCTCAGGCCGATGCGCTCGACCGTCTTCCCGAAGGCAAACCTGTTGTTGCACTGCTGAAAAGAGTCGAAGGCGACGAGGAGATCCCCTCCAATGTCCGCGGGATCGTCACTGAAGAGGAGACCCCCCTTCTTTCTCACCTCGCGGTTCGTGCGCGCCAGAGAAGGGTGGCGTTCGCCGCCTGCGAAGACCCGGATGTCCTCGAAGAATTAAAGAACCTCCCGGGAAGGCGTGTGCTCCTCGATCTCTCGGGTGACAGGGGCTCTTTCAGTGAGTCGGCAGAAGAACAGGAGTTGCATGAAATTCACGGGCAGGCGGTACTGCCTGATGTTGTCCTGTCTCAGGCGAAGGGTCTGCTGCAACTTGATGAGGTGACTCCCGATACAGGGGGAAACAAGGCATGTGCTGCGAGACGGCTCGAAGAGTTAAGCAGGTCGGGAAAAAGCGATTTCCTTGCAGCGCCGGCGTGCGTCGTTCCTTTTGGCGCGTTGGAGGAATCGCTCCGCTGCCGGCCCGATCTCGCCCGGGAATATGCGGATTTGGCTGGTGCGCCCGGCGACCCGGCGGACAGGGCATTCGCAACATCGATAGGCAGATTGCGCGATATACTACTTCTCCTTGAGGTGCCCGATGAAATCATCTCGGGGGTCAAAAAGACATTCGGGGGACACAGCCGCCTCATGGTCCGATCGAGCTCCAACCTGGAGGACAGCGATGGACTCCCGGGCGCGGGCCTTTACGATACGGTTGCGAATGTGGCTCCGCAGGACGTGGCCGGTGCGATACGAAAGGTCTGGGCTTCGCTCTGGACAAGGCGCGCCGCGTTGAGCAGAATCATCTGCGGCGTGCCCCACGGAAAGGCGCATATGGCGGTGCTCATCCAGCAGATGATCGCGGCTGATTATTCCTTCATCATACACACCGAAAACCCGGTAAACTCCAGGCGGAATGAAGTCTATATGGAAATGGCCGCGGGACTGGGCGAGACGCTTGCATCGGGGAGGACGCCCGGCCTCCCCTGGCGGATGATCTACGACAGGCAATCCCGCGAAGCGAGGATAATCTCCTTTGCGAGTTTCAGCAAGGCGGTCCTGCCCGGAAAAACGGGAGAAACCGGGGTAAAGACAATCGATTACTCCTCGACAAGGCTCTCCGTTGACGATGATTTCAGAAATCTTCTTGTAGTGCGGCTCGGCAAAATCGGGAAATTCGTCGAGGAATCATTCGGAAGGCCGCAGGACATCGAGGGGGTCGTCGCCGGGAACAATATTCATCTTGTCCAGTCACGGCCCCAGCAGGGAGGGGAAAAGAGTGAAGACGATACCCGGACCTGCCGCGTCATGGGGCTCTTCCAGAAAAGGATCGAAGGAGACGATGCGCTTCTCTCTCTCGCACAGCTCAGGTTCCGTCAGGCGGGACTCGGCACTGAATATTACGCGGAAACCCCCGGGGAACTTCAGGGCCTGCTGAAATTCCAGCCGGACGGCAAATCCGGGGCGATCATTCATCTTCCACGCGGTATCGATCTTTTTCGGAGCGAAGACCGCCTGAGAGTGGCCGGTTTTTCGGCGCGCTTCAGCAGAAGGGTATACGGTCTGGTCCTGCATGACCGGAGAGAGATAGGCAGCCGCCCGGAGGGTTATACGACCCTCCTTCGCGATCTGGATGGGGAGATGAGAAAGAGCGGCTGTTATCTTTTTGTCGAGTATGCGTCGGGACTTGATCCGGAAGTCTTCATCCGGATTTTCGAAGAGATACGCGAACTCGACCGTGTAAGCTGCTGCATCGATACGGGTCATCTGGGGCTTCATTACGCGCGCACCGTATTTGCGTCAAGACACCCGGGGAAGGATATCTTCTCGATCAAGCCTGACGATCCTTCTCTTTCCCTGTTCGTCGGGGACATCCAGGGTTCGGTGGAATCGGCTCTCGACGGAGTTCTGTATGTCATCCGGAAAATCGCCGCACCCGGGAAACCCGTTCATTTCCACCTCCATGACGGCCATCCCCTTTCCGTCTCCAGTCCGTTCGGCGTCTCCGATCATCTCAGCTTTCTCGAAAGGATTCCCATACCGCTTCAATATAAAGGGCAGAACACCCTCGCTCCGATGTTCGGACCCGCCGGACTGTCAAAGATCATTGAAGAGGCGCTGAAGATAGGGAGGGACAAACTCTCATTCACGATCGAGATCCACCCTGCCGCAGGAAGACTCCCGCTCGGCGATGCCGCTCATCTCTTTGAGCACTGGAAAGACAAGGGCAACGCGGAGCGCATGAACCACTGGCTGTCGGTGATCGCTGCGAACGGCCGGATAGTGCAGGGAATATGCGGGAAAGAGGACTGACGCCTTCCTGTCGCTGAAATAAAGCGCCTCCGGCTACCGCCCTTTTCCGCGCCCGGCTCCTTCCGATATTTTTTTGCCGCTGAAAGGTCAAATCTCCCGGAAAACGTGATAGGATGGTCATATGTCCGGAAGTTCTTCACAAGCAATCGGAAGGGGGAAGTAAATGGGAAACTACAGATGTACGGTCTGCGGATATATCTATGACCCGGAAAGCGGCGACCCCGACGGCGGAATAGAGCCCGGCACGCGGTTCGAGGACCTGCCCGACTCGTGGGTCTGTCCCGCCTGCGGGGCCTCGAAAGACGACTTTGAACGAATAGGCTGAGAAAAATGAAGGGTACCGACAGGATGATCGTCTATAACCTCTTCCCGCTCCTGGCGGGGACGTTCCCGGAATGGGAAAAACACCTGCAGAGGGCTTCGGATATGGGATTCAACTGGATATTTGTCAACCCGATCCAGGCGCCGGGGAAGTCGGGAAGTCTCTATTCGATCGGCGACTATTCCGGATTCAACCCGCTCCTCATCGATAAGACAGCCGGGAAACCGGAAGACCAGGTACGGAAGATGCTCGAGTCCGCGGACAGACTCGGGCTGAAGGTCATGATAGATCTTGTAATCAACCACTGCAGCGTCGATTCCGAAGTAATCAGGATTCATCCTGAATGGTTCGCATGGGAAGGCGGGAAAGTGGCCCATCCATTCGCCATGGAAGACGGCAAAAAGGTTATATGGTATGACCTTGCGAAGTTCGACCACAGGAACACAAGGGACAAGGAAGGGCTGTACCGTTTCTTCCTCGATATAGTGACGTTTTGTCTGGATCTGGGGTTCAGGGGCTTTCGCTGCGATGCCGCCTATCAGCTGCCGCGAAGCCTGTGGGAACGGCTTATACGGGATGCAAAAAAAAACGCGCCGGACGTTCGCTTCTTTGCCGAAACCCTCGGCACCACCCCGGATCTCACCGCAAAGACCGCAAGCGCCGGTTTCGATTATATCTTCAACAGCTCGAAGTGGTGGGATTTCTACAGCCCCTGGCTGATGAAGCAGTATGCCCTCACAAGGGAGATCGCACCTTCGATCAGTTTTCCCGAAAGCCACGACACGGTCAGGCTCTGCGAAGAGCTGGGAGGGAATATCGAAGGAGTGAAACAGCGGCACCTCTTCTCCGCGCTTTTTTCGGGAGGGGTCATGATACCGATAGGGTTCGAGTTCGGCTTCAGAAAGAGGCTGCACGTTGTCAAAACCAGACCGGGGGACTGGGAAGAAACAGGAATCGACCTCACCGCTTTCATAAAAAAGGTCAACGGGATCAAGAGCGACAATCCGATCTTCGGGGAGGACGCTCCGACGGAAATGCTCCATTACGACAACCCCGAGATCCTCCTCATGTGGAAGGGCTCACTGGATACCCCTGAAGAATCCCTCCTCATACTCAACAAGGACATCCACAACAAGCAGGGATTCCGCGCAGATAATCTGCAGACCTATTTCCATTCAGGGCTGCCGCTCAGGGACATCTCCCCGGAATATCCGCTTGACTACCTGCCCCGTCCTTTTTCATACGATCTGAGACCCGGCCAGGGGATAGTCCTTGTGACCTCAAGGGAGATCGCGCCCGAGGAGTAGTCCTCATTCGCAACTTTACTGCTGAAAAAGGCGCGGTTGTTCATCGTTTTCTCCTTCGCCGGGGACAATTCACTTGATTAAAAAGGGCCGGATAGGCGATCATACATGCATGATGAGAGTCATGTTCGCCCCGGAAGAGGCAGACCTTTTTTATCATAGGACGCAGTGTTAAACGCTTATGCCAACTTTACTGTGAGGGGTTGTTTTTGCCGGAATCGGTTTCATCTTTGCCGCCGCTGACTGTTAAAGGCAAAAAAATACGTCTTCCCATAATTCAGGGGGGGATGGGTGTCGGAGTCTCGCTCGCCCCTCTCGCAAGCGCTGTCGCACGCGAGGGAGGTTTAGGGGTCGTTTCCAGCGCCTGTCTCGACCGGATAGTCTCAAAAAGGACCGGCAAGAAGCTCAATACCTACGAGGCGGCTTACGAGGAAGTCTCGCTCGCAAAGGCATCCGGAGGGGTCGCCGGCATAAACATCATGGTCGCGCTTGTCAGGGACTATGAGGACTCCGTTAGAGGAGCCCTGGATGCGGGGACCGACGTGATCATCTCCGGCGCGGGACTTCCCCTCGGCCTTCCCGCCATTCAGCAGCCAAAGGACACCGCGCTCATACCCATAGTCTCCTCGGCGCGGGCACTCGACCTGATCTGCAAGAAATGGGAGAGACTCGGCTACAGGCCGGACGCGGTAGTGCTCGAAGGGCCGCTCGCCGGCGGACATCTCGGGTTCAAGATCGACCAGATCGACCTCGAATCGAACAGGCTCGAAAACCTCTTTCCCCCGGTCAAGGACATGGCCGTAAAATACGGGAACATACCGGTTATCGTCGCAGGCGGAATTTATACGCATGAGGACATCGTGAGATCCATCAGGATGGGCGCAGACGGCGTCCAGATGGGCACGCGTTTTCTCGCGACCGAAGAGAGCAGCGCCTCTGCCGAATACAAGGAGGCGGTCATCAGCGCACAGGAAAAGGACATCATCGTGGCGCATAAACCGGGCTCTCCCTGCGGACTGCCCTTCAGGGTGATAAAACAGTCTCCCATGTATGTGTCCGCGATGCAGAGGCTGCGTGCTCCCAAATGCGACAAGGGATATGTGCTCCTCAAGGACAACGAGGGGAAATTCACCCGCTGCCCTGCAAAGGAAAGCAACGAGAACTGTTTCTGTATCTGCAACGGCCTGCTGAGTTCCGCAGGCTACAACCGCAATAAGGAAGAGCCGCTCTACACCGTCGGAACAAACGCCTGCCGCGTCGACAGGATACTGTCAGTAAAGAATCTCATGGATGAGCTTACCGGGAAGGTACTTGTCCCTTCCGCGTAGCATCTCTCTCTCCGCTATTCTCTTTTTGCAATGATATCTCCCCGCGTTGAGAACCTTTAACTCTGTCCCCTCTGGAATCCACTATTCAGATACCTTAAAGATTTCGAGGATAGCAAAAGAGCAGACGGCAATGGTGAACGCACAGACTGCCCTGAAAAGCTGTATGGGAAGCCCCGCGATTGGGTCAACAACAAGCCCCCCAAAAACGGCATAACACACAAAGCCGATTCCGGCAACGATAAGCCCATTAGTCAGTCTGGGATGCCCTATGACTTTCATCGATTTGGCAAGACTGAAAAAGGCAAGACCGCTTAACAGCGAACCGGAAAAACCAAAGCCACGCCGAGCGATAAGTCCAGCTGTCCTTATATGGGAGGTCTCAGCAACAAAAATATACGCGATATAGGCGACAAAAAGAAGTGCAGGCAGCAACCTGTAAATACCTTTTTTCTCGCTCTTGTAAGTCAAAAGGTTGACCCCAAACTGCAAGAGAAGAACAAATGAAGTGATTAAGCATGACTGCGACAATATGATCAATGCCTCGAACTCA
>JBJKSM010000174.1:0-43444 GCA_046704045.1 Thermodesulfovibrionales bacterium
CCGGGAGCAGCCAGACCTTTACGATTACCCCGGCTGAGGGGTACACGATATCCAATGTCGTGGTCGACGGCTTCAACGCCGGCGCGGTGAGCAGCTACACATTCAGCAACGTGACTTCGAACCACACCATATCGGCAAGCGTCGCGGCAAATACGGTCCAGACCTACACGATCACGGCTTCGGCAGGCACAGGCGGAAGCATCAGCCCTTCAGGGAGCGTGTCCGTGGCATCCGGGAGCAGCCAGACCTTTACGATTACCCCGGCTGAGGGGTACACGATATCCAATGTCGTGGTCGACGGTTTCAACGCCGGCGCGGTGAGCAGCTACACATTCAGCAACGTGACTTCGAACCACACCATATCGGCAAGCTTCGCGGCAAATACGGTCCAGACCTACACGATCACGGCTTCGGCAGGCACAGGCGGAAGCATCAGCCCTTCAGGCAGCGTATCCGTGGCATCCGGGAGCAGCCAGACCTTTACGATTACCCCGGCGGGCAGATACGGCATATACCGTGTCGTGGTGGACGGAGAGTCTGTCGGCCGCGTGAGCACTTACACTTTCAGCAATGTGACCGCAAACCATACCATATCAGCCTACTTCAGGCGCCATGACGACTAAAATGACAACCCGCTGAGAGAACCACTCATTTTGGCAGGAGGGCTAAGCCTTCCTGCCAAATTTATCCATTTTGATGAAAAGAGAATGGGAGGAAAGGAAATTGAAAAAGTTTAATTCGTTATTTGCAATGGCGGCATTATCTGCACTGCTCCTGTTAGGGAGCGGTTGCAGCGGCCCGGGTACCGCAACTCCTGCGGCGCTTCTGACCAAATATTTCTCATCCGCCGTCAAACAGGACTATGCGACTACGTACAACTGCTACTATGCCGCTTATCGTGCCAGGGTGAACAGGGAAGAATATGTCAAACACCGCAAGGAGGCCTCGGTTTTGCAGTCCTTCAAGATTATCTCCATGAAACAAATCGACAATGACACCGCAGAGGCCCGGGTGCTTCTGACCTTTGCACCTTCTGAAAAGCTGAACAGGAAGGAACCCGTTTCAACGACCGTAACGGAGGATATGGTCAGAGAAGGAGGCCAATGGAAAATTAAGGTCTGGAGCGGTCCGGCAACGGCGGCGTAGAAGGGGCTCATGCCGCTGCTCAACGGGAAGACCTTTTCTCTTACGTCTAAGGGACCGGTACGCCGGAAGGATTGCAAGTCATCTTGATGACGGTATATTGCTCTTCCAGTTTCCTGATTGCGTCCCCTTGTTTCCTCATGATATCCCTATAGTCGGCCGGCGGATTGCCCCAGCAGCCGGTCAAACGATAGAAACGGATTTCCCGCCCGGAACCGTCGAGAAGCTTTCCGCCGAGGCAGCGCGCCCCTATCTGCTTCAGTTTCCCGGCGACCGTAACTTTTTCGACAACAGGAGGACGGCCGCCGCCGTACCACTTTACTGCGCGGGCATAGACGACATCCTGAAGTCTTATATCGGAAGGAAGGCACGGGGACAGGGAGGAAGCATCCTTTTCCCGCGCAGAAAGAACCATTGTCGAGCTGCTGTTGCCGGCGCATGCCGCGAACATTACGGCGATAAGGGCGACCCACAGGAAATTCCGGACCATGCGGATATTCTAATACGAACCCGCCCTTTTAGAAAAGAGCCCTCTGATTCTTTAACGGAAAGGTCGCGCCGCCGCGGGGCTCCGGCGCCGCGCCGTTCGCGGAATATACTGCAGAAGTCAGAGGTACTTCCGCATACAGAGAAGCCCGGTTGAGGACCAGCCGTTGCCGGCGTAGAACCTCGGCGCCTCCGCATTGTCGGCGTCACGGAGAAGTTGAAGTCTCGTTATTTTTTTCCCGCTGCACCACCTCGCAATTTCCGCGAGAATTGTCGTCCCTATTCCTTTTCCCCTGTGCTCCGGCCGCACGATAAGGTCTTCGACAAGTCCGGCCGGTCCTCCCTCCGCAGTCGAGATGAGCATCTGCACGGAGCCCACGGCGACTACCTTCCCGCCATCTTCGGCCACGAAGACGGCGGACACGCCGGATTTGTCGTTGATCAGGAGACTCAGCCCCCTGGCCTGTTTTTGCCCGTCGGGGCTGAAATCCGACTCTATTGAAAAAAGCTCCGCAAGCAGCGTGCAGATCTGAGGGACATCGTCAGCCCTCGCGCTTCTTATGACTGCGTCTCTCATAATTGCATAAACCTTCGGTCAGCCGGAATCATAACTGTCTCCTCCCCTTCTTATCCCAAGAGCGGGGGCGTTGCTTACCCGGCATGGGGATTGTTTCCCCCTTCATGCCTCCACATGGACATGGCATCTCTTGGTACATGCCTTCGAGCATGCCTCGCAGCCGATGCAGTTTTCAGGTCTTGCAACGGACATGACCTTGTTGCCCATGTCATCGCCGAATTCGTCCTCTCCCTCGAACGGTTTTTCTATCAGTTCGAGCACATCCCGGCTGCAGACCTTATAGCACCTGCCGCATCCTATGCACTTTTCGACATCGATCGAATCTATGAACTTCGGCGTCCATGTACCGCCGCCTCTTGTGTATCCCACAACAGCCATACAACCTCCTTATCAGCAGCAGGGGCGATTCAGGAATCGCCCCTGCACAAATCACTGGCCCGTTTATGCTATCGCCTCTCCGTCCGTCTCACCGGTCCTCACCCTTGTCGCACCTTCGACCGGCGAAACGAATATCTTACCGTCGCCGCGCCTGCCGGACCGGTTCGCATCGATTATCATCTTTACGATGCTCTCCACCGCCTCGTCCGGCACAACAATGGTGAGCATCCTCTTTGGCACATATAACGCCTTCTTCGGCAGGGTATGCTCAAGGGCGTAGACCGAAGGCGTCGGCTTCAATTTTACTGCCGTGCAGTAACTGTCCGGCATCTCCGAATCCATCTCAGCGCACATAGCTCCCTTCTGCTTTCCCCTTCCGTCGACGCTCTGGATCGTCAGCGAAGGATACCCAAGAACATCGAGCGCCGATTTCGTCTCGGGCAGCCTGTCTCTTCGTATTATCGCCGTTATCTCCTTCACAGGCCCTCCTCGCCGGTCCTGACGGTGTAGGCTTTCACTACCGGGCTGACGAATATCTTCCCGTCGCCTATAAAACCGGTCTTCGCCTTCTCCTGGATAATGCCCGTCACGCGGTCTTCGTCCCGGTCGTCGACCACCATCATGAGCAGCGTCTTTGGCAGCTCGTCGTAATGTACCGGGCCTACCTGAAGCCCTTTCTGCTTCCCCCTGCCGAAGACGGGCATCTTGGTCAACGAAGGGAACCCCGCTCCCTCCAGCGCCAAAACAACCTCCTGCTCCTTTTCCGGCCTTACAAAAGCCCTTATCATCTTCATCTGTCTTTCCTCCTGGTTTAAATTTCCGGTGTTACGCGGGCGGGCAGCCCCCCGCCCCTACATTTCATTGAGAGCCTTCCTCAGCCACGGCGGAGGAGACTTCCGTATCGTCTCGCTCAGCCTTTCAAGCGACTCTTCTATTGTGACCGTCTCCTTAACCTTCACCGGCATGATCCCTTTTTTAACGAGCCGGGCGGCGGAAGGCCCGCCGATCTCGGTAAGATAGATGATCCTGCAGTCACCGAGGGACTCCACCTTTTTCTGCACAAGGTCTTCATGCAGCTGCCCTGCGCCTTTTGTCTCCTCTATCGTCCGGTCCCTCCCTTCCGCAAATCTTCTCATCTCGACGAAGCGGTATTCATCTTCCTTCACCTCGTAGACGGCGAACATTCCCGCCCTCCCGAAGTGCTCGTCGACCTTCGTTCCGTCTGTCGTTGCAAATGCCACTTTCATGAATGTACCTCCCCGGCAAATACGTTTGCCATTTCGTTGATCGTTGCGAGCGTCCCGCTGTAGCCTGTCGTGACCTTCGTGTTGTTGCCGAAGATCTTGTACACCGGAAACCCCGCCTGATAAAGGGCTGTTCCGAGCCGCTCCGCCGTATCGACCGCATGAGAACTGGAGATCATGATATCGAAGTCGCCTTCGATCGAAAAAAGGTCGCCTGCCCTCACCTCGTCCGCGCGGACCTTCCCGGCGGACGGCCCCGCATTCGGCAATACCGAAAGAGAAACAACCGCACCCATCTCTTCGAACAGCTTCGAAAACTGGAGCGAGAGATCTGGTTCGAGTGCGAGGCACACCTTCTTTTTCCCGTAGAGGAGATGGGCGTCTCTCATCCCGTCGACCAGCATCCTTCTCCGCCTGCCGTATCTCTCGGGAATCCTCCGGCCGCTCAGCGCCGAAAGCGTCTCCATGAACGCGTCCGTATCTTCAAGGCCGGCAAGCCCCTCGAACACCCTGTATTCGATGCCGAACCTTTCCTTGAGGAGCAATGCTGCCTTTTCGAGACTCAGCCCTATCGCAACCGTAAAACCGGAGCCGCCCATCTCAGAGATGTCGCGTACCGGCGTTCCGCCGACCGCCAGAGGAGAAAACCCCTGCCTGCCGCCGTCGAGGGCCGAAAGGTCGGGAAGCATCAGAGGCCGAAGACCGAAGGATTCGACCGTCTCCCGCAGCTCCGTAAAATCCGAAGGTGTCAGGTGTGAGCCGGCCAGGACGTTGATGACTCCTTCCGCCCGCGGCTCACGCCGCGGAGAATGCCTCGCAGCGGCGAGGCCGATCAGCGCCTCCACAGCCTTTGCGTAGCCCGATTCGAGGCCGCCTTCATAATCGGGCGTTGAGACATGGATGATCGCGGACCGTGAATCGTGAGTTGTGAGTCGTCTCACGACGGAGGCGACATCGTCTCCCTTAACCTCTGAAAGTCCCGTCGTCAATATGCCGATAACGTCAGGTGCGTTTTTACCGATTATCCCTTCGACAGTCTTCGTAACGCGGTCATCGCTTCCCATCACCACGTCCTCCGTGAAGAGCTTAGTGCTCACAAGGGAGATCGGCTCTCTGAAATGTTTCGTAAGGAGCACCTTTCCAAGGAAATTGCATCCCTGCGCTCCGTGGATGACCGGCGCAGCGTTGTGAACGCCCTGGAATGCTATCGCAGCGCCGAGGACCTGCGAATGCTTCAGGGGATTGATGACGACAGATGAATAGGTCCCACAGGTCTTATCCGACCTATATGCCTTATCGCCCTTTTCGTAAAACCTGACGCTGTTACTTATGTCCCTCGCCAGATTTGCCAGTCCGTCATATCCGGCGTAAGCGGTATGCCTTTCCTGGTTGACATCAACGAAGGGAATGCCTTCCTTTACTGCAAGGTACTGGTTCCTGCCGCCGGCTATAAGCATGTCCGCTCCTTTTTCCCTGAAAAGTCTGAGCAGGTTCTTCGGCGTCACGTCCTCGACAAGCGGCGCATCGGGTCCGAGGATCGCCTTCATCTTCTCTTCGTCTTCAGCGGTGCTCTTCTTCGTGCCTATCGCAACGACTTCTATATTGAGGTCCCTGAGGGCGGAGATAAACGACCAGCTCTTGACACCGCCGGTATAGAGCACCGCTTTCCTGCCCCCGAGGTGTTCGTATTCAACCAGCCTCTCCGAAAGCTTTTTTTCTTCAAGGCTTATTATCGATTCAATCCTGTCCGCCAGGGCCGGATACAAGGGCGTATCGCCATGCGCCCCTGCAATGATTCTCAACATCTTCGCCATCTCGGTCTTTCCGAAGAAAGAGACCTCGGCATAGGGAATGCCGTATCTCCTTTCCATCTCCCGTGCGACGTTGATAAGCGCGCGGCCGCACACCACGAGATTGAGCTTCGCCCTGTGCGCATAGGTTATCTCCTCGAAGGTCGAATCTCCGGTCATCCGCGACAGGACCCTTATCCCGGCCGCATTCAGAACAGGCTCGACAAGCCGGAGATCGCCGGCGATGTTATACTCACCGATCAGGTTGATGTCACATTCCGTCACAAAAGGCGGTTCGCCCGTGCCTATGACGTGATCTATAAGCGCCTGGCCGGCGATCCTGTTTCCAAGGTTCTTGGGGCCGGTAAAACCCGGCGCGTTCACCGGTATGACCCTGACGCCCGCCTCCGCCTCCGCCTTTCTGCATACCGTATCGATGTCTTCGCCGGTGAGCCCGCTTACGCACGTCGCGTAAACGAAGACCGCCTTCGGTCCCACCGCCCTGCATGTCTCGAGGATCGCCAGACGGAGCTTTTCCTCGGCGCCGTAAACGATGTCCATCTCGTTGAGGTCGGTCGTGAATCCCATCCCGTGAAGAGGCACGCCATGCCGCGCCCCTGCGTTTGACAGCGTTCCCCTTCCTTCCCATGAGTTGCCGCAGCAGGCTATGGGACCATGCACGATATGGGCGGTGTCCGCTATCGGCTGGAGAACGACCATCGCCCCGTCGAAGGCGCAGGATTCGCCGCCGCGTGAGCGGCAGACCCTGTCCTTCCTCCCGGCATGACAGCCGTCCTGTGTCAGTCTGTCGATGTTCGTAATCATGGTCGTTTATGTCGATCCTTTGCCGTTCACCATTCACGTCTCACTATTGACGTTTCGCGGCCTCACCTGATCACGTCGAAGCTCGCGGTATTCACCGTCTTCCTGTCCATCTCGTCGAGCACGGTATTGACGATCCAGTTCAGGAGGTTTATCGCCCCCTGGTACCCGATGATCGGATACCTGTGCAGGTGGTGCCTGTCGAAAAGAGGAAAGCCTATTCTTACAAGAGGCGTGCCGGTATCTCTCCAGAGGAACTTCGCATAGGCATTCCCGATCAGGATATCTACCGGGTCTGTAAACATCAGCGACCTCAGATGCCACATATCCTTTCCGATGTATACTTTCGCCTCGCTCCCGAAGGGACTTGAGTCAAGGAGTTCCTGCATCTCTTCCTCGAACTTCCTGTCTCCCATTGAGCAGACTATATGCACGGGAACCCCTCCCATCTCCAGCAGGAAACTTACGAGACCGAGCAGCTGGTCGGGGTCTCCGACAAGTGCGAACCTTTTTCCGTGGACATAGGGGTGCGAGTCGACCATCGCATCCACCGCCCTTCCCCTCTCGTCCTCGATCGCCTGCGGCACGGGCTTTCCGGTCAGTCTGCTCAGACCGTCGAAAAACATATCGGTATTCCTTATACCGACGGGAGGGAGCACGAGGGCCTTCTGGCTCCAGTCCTTCCGGATATAATCCATCGTCCTGAGCGTCGTATACTTCTGGAGGGCAACGGTCGCCGCCGCGTTTATCGAATCCATGGCGTCTTCCAAAGGGGTGCCGCCCGGATAGAGCCTGTACTCGCCGGTATTCGGAGAATCGAAGATCGCGCTTGCGTCCGAAAGCAGCGTAAAGTCGACGCCCATCATCGCAAGGAGCCTTTTTATCTCGTGAAAATCACCCGTGTAGGTGTCGAATCCGGCGATGATATTGATCTTGTTGTTCGGCTCGCCTTTCTTTCCTTCCGTGACGGTGGAGAGTATCCCCCTCATCATATTGTCATACCCGTTTAAGTATGAGCCGACAAAGCTCGGCGTATGCGCAAAGGGGACCGGCAGGTCCTTCGGGATGGCGCCCTTTTCTCTGGCCTGCCTTATATAGGCGTTCAGGTCGTCGCCGATCACCTCCGCCATGCAGGTCGTAAACACCGCCAGCATCTTCGGGTGATAAAGGGTGTAGGCGTTTTCGAGCCCTTCGAGCATGTTGTTCAGCCCGCCGAAGACAGCGGCATCCTCCGTCATCGAAGTCGAAATCGCGGCCAATGGCTCCTTGAAATGCCTGTTAAGATGGCTCCTGAAGTAGGCCACGCAGCCCTGCGCGCCCTGGACAAAGGGCATCGTGCCGTCGAAGCCGGACGCGCAGAAGAGCGCCCCCAGGGGCTGGCATGCCTTTGCCGGGTTTATCTTTATGTTCTTCCTGGCAAAGTTCTTTTCCTGGTATTCAGGGGTCTTTGTCCATTCCGCGATCTCGCTCACCTTTTCCGCGGGCCACGGGGCCTCGAACTCTTTTTTCTTCTCGAACTGGTCGAGATACTCCTGCTCCCGGAAAAGCTCGTTATGGTCTTTGATCTTTATAGTCTTCATCTCTTCCTCCGTATCAAATTCCACGTAGGGTTGTTCACCGTCATGTCCATGTCCCTCGCAAAGACCGGGAACCCGTCGAAGCCGTGGTAAGGGCCCGAGTAATCCCATGAATGCATCTGCCTGAACGGCACGCCCATCTTATGGTAGGAATATTTTTCCTTGATGCCGGAGCCGACCATGTCGGGCTTCATCCGCCTCGTGAACTCCTCCAGCTCATAGAGGGTTGCGTCATCCATGATCACCGCGCCCTCTTTCATTACGGGGTATGTCCTGTTGTAATCGTCGTTGTGACCGAATTCATATCCGGAGGCGATCACCTCCATGCCGAGGTCTTCGTATGCGCCGATTGTATGCCTGGGCCTCAGGCCGCCGACATAGAGCATCACCTTCTTGCCTTCAAGCCGCGGCCTGTAACGCTCCACCACTTCATCCATCGCCGGCCTGTACTTTTCGATCACCTTTTCGGCCTTTTCCCTGATGCTGTCGTCGAAATGGGAGGCTATCTTTCTTATGCTCGCGTAAATCTTCGTGGGGCCGAAGAAATTGAATTCGGTCCAGGGAATGCCGTACTCCTCTTCCATGTGCCTGCATATATAGTTCATCGAGCGGTAGCAGTGGATGAGGTTCAGCTTCGCCTTTGTCGCAATGCCGAGCTCGTTGACCGAGGCGTCCCCGGTCCACTGCGCGATCACCCTGAGGCCCATCTCCTCAAGTATCTTCCTTGAAGCCCACGCATCGCCGCCGATGTTGTAATCGCCGATGAGCGCCACGTCGTAGGGCGTAGATTTTTCGAGCTTCCCCTTGCCGAGGACGTAGTCCCTGATCGTGTCGTTTGCGATGTGATGGCCGAGGGACTGGCTCACTCCCCTGAAGCCCTCGCAGCGGACCGGGACGATCGGCATGCCGAACTCCTTCGCAACCCGCTTCGACACAGCCTCGATATCGTCTCCTATGAGGCCGACGGGGCATTCCGACAGGATGCCGATCCCCTTTGCGAGCGGGAAGAGCTCCTTCAGTTCGTGAAGGGCCGCGTCCAGTCCCTTGTCGCCCCCATAGACGATGTCCTTCTCCTGGAAATCGGTAGTAATGTGCATCGTGCCGAAGGTGTCGACGCCTGTTATGCCGTTGTAGTAATTCCTCCGCGACCACCAGCTGTACTGTCCGCATCCCACGGGACCATGACTGATGGTAATCTGGTCCTTCACCGGGCCCCAGACCACGCCCTTGGCCCCTGCATATGCGCAGCCCCGAACGGTCATTACGCCGGGCCGCGATTTTGTATTCGACTTCACCTTGCAGGCGCTGCATTGTCCAGCGGGATCATTTGCCGCAAGGTGCTTTGTCCTCTCCTTCCTTGCCTTCTCGGGATAGGCATCGAGAACTTCCTCTATCATCTTCTGTGTGTCTTTAATGGCTGTGCTCATTTTCTCTCCTTTTTCAAGTGCCGGGTGCATGGTGTCGGTGTCCTCCTATTGCCCGGTTGTATCTCCCGTTGACGTCTCGCCATTCACGATTCACCCGACTTTACGCCGCCGCGTCTTCGCTCTCCATTATCCCGAAATCCATAAGCAGCTGTTCCAGTTCATCCATGGAAATGGGAGTAGGTATGACCAGGTCCCTGTTGTCGGCAATCTTCTTTGCAAGCGTCCTGTATTCATCGGCCTGGGGGTGTTCCGGCGAGTATTCGATAACCGTCATCCTCCTCAGCTCGGCCCTCTGCACCTGGTTGTCCCTCGGCACAAAATGTATCATCTGCGTGCCGAGCTTCTTTGCCAGCTCGGAGATGAGCTCGTATTCCTTGTCCGTCTTTCTGCTGTTGCATATGAGCCCGCCCAGCCTTACCCCCCCGCTGTGGGCATATTTGAGGATGCCCCGCGAGATATTATTTGCGGCATACATAGCCATCATCTCGCCGGATGTCACTATATATATCTCTTTTGCCTTGCCCTCCCTCATGGGCATGGCAAAGCCGCCGCAGACGACGTCGCCGAGGACATCGTAAAAGACAAAGTCGGTGTCCGCATCATAGGCGCCGTTTTCCTCGAGGAAATTAATGGCCGTTATAACACCGCGGCCCGCGCATCCGACCCCCGGTTCGGGACCTCCCGACTCGGCGCACCTGATGCCGTTAAAGCCGGTCAGAAGCACTTCGTCGACTTCAAGGTCTTCTACCGTGCCACGTTCCCTCGCAAGGTCCATAACGGTTGTCTGCGCCTTCGCGTGCAGTATGAGCCTTGTTGCGTCCGCCTTGGGATCACAGCCCACTACCATGCATTTGTACCCTGCCTGCGAAAGACCCGCAACGGTATTCTGGGTTGTTGTCGATTTGCCTATCCCGCCTTTACCGTATACTGCTATCTGTCTCATCTGGTTCCTCCCGGTGACGTATTTTCTCTCAGAGGAGCAATCGACGTGCCAGGCTGCAAAACCCGGTATTTATGCGGCCTTGCCGGCGCGAGCCTCTTTTCCCGTACTCTCACTATTGTTTGTATCGCTACAATATTGTCCTGACTGATGGGTACAGGCCGCGGGGCGGCGGCAAGGCGGACGCGACAGTGTCAGTGGTAAGCAAGGGTCATGAGGACCAGGAAGACAAGCCCCTTCGCCACCTCGACCCATCCAGCGACGCGCAATTTAACCCTGTAGAGGGTGATCGAAAAAAGCAGGTTGTCGACAAGAGGGACGAGCACGATGACCGGAAGCTTCAGAAAAGAGTAAACGTCGAAGACAAGCAGGAGATAAATCATCATTACGGCGCGGTCCACAACCCTTTTTCCGAACCGGACCCTCACCTTGAAGACCCCTGCTGCAAAAAACAGGGCGACAGCGACGTAGAGCCTCGGATCGATTTCGGACGTTACCGCGAACCTCGCCATGAGGGCGGTCGCCGCAAGGAGAAAGAAACCCGCGACCTCGGTGGCCGCAGCGTGTTCGCCGGCGAGGCGGTTCAGGAGGATATAGGCCGCCGGCAGGGCGGCATAGGGCAGAAAAATCCGGATATAGTTGCCGAAGAAAGCGAGAAAGATCGCGGCGGCGGCCGCTGCCTGAAAGAGGAAGGGCGCCCGGTATTTTGCGCCGCCGGGGCCGCGCATCCAGAGCGAAAGCGCCTGTTTTGAATTCACGGCAAGGGCGACTGCCAGGAGCACAATCAGCGCCCGGACGTTGAGGGAGCGGCTGACCGCTATCCCGGTCAGCCAGGAAATGAGCATCACCGCCCACGAGCCGTATTCCTTCAACAGGAGCCTTCTCAACCGCCCCCCATGCGAATCCCTGCGGCAGGATATCGTTGCCGGCCGGGCCGCTATTTTATTTTCAGAAAGGGCCGTACGTCCTTCCCGAAGTCGAGTCCCGTGAAATAGTCCCCGATCGCGGTCCTGTATTCGCCGATCGACTTCATCGCATGCGCCGCCAGCGTAAACCTCTGCGCAAGGCCGACCATGCCGTTGTTCGTCCTGAGGGCGGAGATAAAGCCGCCGTATTGTGCAGGGGACGTGAGGACCGCGATGCCGTGCCAGTTTTTTGCCGACGCCATGGTCATCGCGGGGCCGCCGATATCGATGTTAACCCTTGCCGTCTCGGAAGTCGTCCCTTCCTTTGCAATGACGGAGGTGAAGGGATAGAGGTTTCCGACGAAGACATCGAAATAGACGCCGGGCGAGCCTCCCATCGAGGCAAGGCTCCTGTACAGGTTTTCCTCATGCGCCGGGTTGCCGCGCTCCGCGAGCAGGCCTGCGTGTATCTTCGGGTGGAGGGTCTTCACGAGTCCCCCCTCCATTTCGGGTGCGCCGGTGAATTCTTCGACGGACAGGTAATTCTTCGGAGCGTCGGCGCCGAGGATCTCGGTGATCTTCTTCCCCGTGCCGCCGGTCGAATAGAACTTTGCGAGAGGATTGACCCCGATGATACCCTTTACCAGTTCCTCAAGGCCGGTTTTGTCGAAGACGCTGACAAGGATGTTGCCGGGTTTGATCAGGTCCATGACTTCATATACATTTTCTCGGATGCTCATGCGTCCCCCTTGTGATTACCTGATTTACAGAGGTTTATAATAATACAGCCGGAGGCATTTTATCCAACCGGGGACCGCGCATTCCAACGAAAAAAGGTTGCAGTTGCAAAGCCAATGCGCCGGAGCCGGGGAAGTAGCCCGGGAAGCCTTTTGCAGCGATTCCTTGCGGCATCGGAAGCCGCATAAAGACGGTGAATCCGGAAAGAACATTCAGAGCCGGTATCCTATGCCCTGCTGCAGGAACGGGTGGAGATCTTCTCCCAGGTCTTTTCGTCTATCTCGTCGATATAATCGGCCAGCGTGTATCTCTTGCCGCAATCCATGCAGCGCAGGTTTACCGCCCGTCAACCGAAGAGCAGCAGCACCTCGCCGCTGCAATCCTTACATTTCAATTCCGTCTCCATATACCACCAATCGACGATATTGTAGCCCATTTTGTCTCATTTTGGAAGGTACACCCATATTCCGGCTGTAGTATAATGATCCCGATGCAAACGTCGATGATTACCTATTTCGAAGAAATCAGGCACGGCCCCGGCGGCAACAGCGAAAGAATCCTTAGAAGGATCGATGATGTTTTCGCCCGTCATCCGGAGGAATTCCTGAGGGCGGGGAGACTCGCCCGCGAGGCGGCGGAAATCGTCCGGCGTCTCGATCCGGTCATGGAGCGGCATACATCCTCGGTATGTCCCCGGTGCGCCACGGTCTGCTGCGCAAACAGGCATTCCTATCACACCCATGAGGATATAGTTTACCTCCGTGCGCTGGGGGAAAAAGTCCCGGCCTATGATCACGGCGTCGGCGATGACGACCCCTGCCGGTTTATCGGAGACCGGGGCTGCTCGATCAGCCGGGTCCTGAGGCCCCACCGCTGCAATTCATACTTCTGCACGCCTCTGCTTGCGCATATGGAAGACGGCGAGGCGAGGGAGTACCGGGGGTTCGTCGAGTCCATGAGAAAGCTGACGGACACGAGAATTGCCGTGCTCCTTGTCTTTGCGGAAGCGGCAACAAAGCCTGTTGCAGGACGGCCGATTATCAAATAGACTTTTAGTACGCGTTCAGTGTAATGTCAATGGTAAAAAAAATGGGAGAGACAGTACTACATGCTTAGCTGTATCAGGTCCCTGGGCGCATGGGTCCTCTCAGGGCTGAGCGGGCTCGGCAGGAGTTTTATTTTCCTTGCGGACTCGGTCGTCATGGTCTTCATGCCGCCCTTCAAGTTCAGATTCATGCTCCGGCAGCTGCGCTTTTTCGGGAACAAGTCGCTATCGGTGATCTTCCTGACCGGGGCCTTCACCGGCATGGTCCTCACCCTCCAGATCTATTATACGCTCCGGAAGTTCGGCGCGGAGGCCATGCTCGGTCCTGCGGTCGCCCTGAGCATCATCAGGGAGCTCGGGCCGGTGCTGTCCGCGCTCATGGTCACCGGGAGGGCCGGCTCTGCGCTGACTGCGCAGATCGGGATCATGAACATCACCGAACAGATAGACGCGCTCAGGTCGATGGCGCTCAACCCGATGCGCTACCTGATCGTTCCGAACATTGTCGCGGCGGTTATCTCATTCCCTCTTCTCACCTCCATCTTCGACACCGTCGGCATCTTCGGCGGGAGCGTGGTCGCGTCACAGCTCTTCGGCATAAACTCGGCGACCTATTTCTCGCAGATGCGGGATTTCGTGGCTATGGAGGACATCAGGATAGGCCTGTACAAGGCGCTCAGCTTCGGTGTAATAGTCTCGTGGATCTGCTGCTACAAGGGCTATTACACCGGCTACGGCGCGGAAGGCGTGAGCAAGGCCACCACGGCGGCCGTCGTGATGTCTTCGGTTCTCATACTCGTCTGGGACTATTTTCTCGGGTCGGTCTTCCACTGAGGGGAGCGCAGTAATGATCGAGGTCATAAATATCAGGAAGTCCTTCGGAGCCCAAGCCGTCCTCAACGGGGTGAGCATGAGGATAGAGGACGGCGAGCTGGCTGCGGTCATCGGCGGCAGCGGCGGAGGCAAGAGCGTCTTCCTCAGGCACCTCATCGGCATACTCAGGCCCGACGAAGGAAAGATCCTCATCGAGGGCGTCGATATCACGAAGGCTCGCGGAAGGCGGCTCGACAAGGTGCGCGAAAACTTCGGCGTCGTCTTCCAGGAGGGTGCGCTCTTCGATTCCCTCTCCGTCTTCGACAACGTCGCGTTCCCCCTCCGGGAAAAGACGAAGCTCCACAAGGATGAGATCAGGCAGAGGGTGACGGACGCGCTCGAAGACGTGGGACTGAAGGGGATGGAGGTGAAGTACCCTGCAGAGATAAGCGGCGGCATGAAGCGGAGGGTGGCGCTGGCGCGGGCGCTTATCACCGAGCCGAAGATCGTGCTCTTCGACGAGCCCACAACCGGCCTCGACCCCATCATATCGAACTCGATCCACCGCCTGATCATCGGCACCCACAGGAAGTACGGCTTTACCGGCGTGATCATCAGCCACGAGATACCGGAGATCTTCGATGTTGCGGACAAGGTCGGCATGCTTTATAATGGACTACTGATCGAATACGGGACTCCGGAAGAGATACAGAAGTCTCCGAATCCCTTTGTGAAACAGTTCATAACAGGTTCCCTGGAGGGGCCTATCGGACTCCTATGATACGAGGTGCGCTGGGAAAATGAAAAAGATAAACGTGGAAACGGCGGTCGGGCTCTTCATCATTTTCGGCATCCTTGCGCTGGGGTATCTCTCGGTAAAGCTCGGCAGGCTCGAGGTGATCCATGGCGGCGGCTATACGCTCTATGCTGATTTCAGCGACATAGGGGGCCTCAAGCCGGGAGCCAGCGTGGAGATCGCGGGTGTCGAAGTCGGCACGGTGAAAAGCATGCGGCTCAACCGGGACTACCAGGCCGTTGTCGCTTTCAGTATCGACAAAGGGGTAAAGGTCCAGGAGGACGCAATCGCCTCGATAAAGACAAAAGGGCTCATCGGTGAGCAGTTCGTGCAGATAACGCCGGGCGGGTCGGAGCAGATCCTGCCGTCCGGCGGAAGGATAAGGGAGACCGAGCCCGCGATAGACATCCAGGGATTGATCGCCAAATACGTTTTCGGAAAGGTATAGGGGGATATCATGAAAAAGAAGATGGCTTTGAAGCCGCTCGTTGCGCTGCTGTTTTGTCTGGTCCTTTTTTCGGCATTTCCGCCGAAGACGTTCGCCGGGGCGCCGACGGACCAGGTGAAGGAAACCGTGGATGAGGTGATAAATATCCTGAACAACAAGGAGCTGAAGAAGCCCCGGAACAGCAGGGAAAGGAGCGCGAAGATCCGCGAGGTCGTAAACAGGAGGTTCGATTTCGCCGAGATGGCAAAGCGGTCTCTCGGAATTTACTGGAGACAGAGGACACCCGCTGAACAGAAGGAATTCGTAACGCTCTTTTCCGATCTGCTCGAGAACACATACATAAGGAAGATAGAGAGATACGAGCATGAGAAGGTCACCTACGTCGGGGAAGCCGTTGAAGGCCCGTACGCGACTGTAAAGACCCTGATCATCACCACAAAGGAAGTAGAGATACCGGTTAATTACAGGATATTCAAAAGCGGCGACAAGTGGGAGGTCTACGATATCATCGTCGAGGGCGTGAGCCTTGTGAACAACTACAGGACCCAGTTCTACCAGATTATGAGCTCCGGCTCGTACGCAGACCTTGTCAGGAGGCTGAAGGCAAAAACGGTCAAGAGCCCTTAAAGGCTCACTCCCTGATCTTGCTCCTTCGGTACTGCTTGTAGGCGTCTCTCACCGATATGTAAGGATCCAGGGCCGACGCCTTCAGGTCTTCATATTCCCCGATCCTAAGCGAAGTGCCGTTGAGCTGCTCGTAGCCCCGGACGGCTATCAGGTCTTCGAGCGGCGTGATGTAATTCACGGGATACAGGAAGCTGTCCCCCGCCAGTCCCACCGAGTCCCTGAGGCAGGAAGGACCGACGAACGGCCACACGATATAGAACCCCTCGCCCACCCCGTAGTGGCCGAAGACAAGCCCCAGGTCTTCATTGGTATGGATATCAGGCGGCTTCTTTACGATTTCGAACATTCCTCCGAGGCCCCAGGTGCTGTTCACCATGAAGCTCCCCAGCTCAAATGCCGCAGACCTTACCTTCAGCTGGAGGAGCGAGCCGACAAAGCGTATCGGCATCGCGAGATTGTGAAATACGTTCCGCACCCTCACCCGGCCCCATTCCGGAACGACCGCGCTGTAAACCTTTGCAGCGGGTTTCATAACCCAGAACTATAACCTGTCGTTGAAGGTAAAGTAGATGCGGTTCACCGACTCGATGGGATCAGGTATGGGCTTCTCCTCCGCAGCCTCTTCCGGAGGCGGCCCTTCGGACTCCGGGGCAGTTGTGCTCTCCCCTTCGCCCATGCCCGGGGCCGCCGGCGCTTTCACCGCTTCGCCGGCCGCCTTTCCACCGGACGGCGCGGTCGCCGCGCCGGAACCGTCCGCCGCCATGGTCGCGACCGCTTTTCCTTCGGCCGTCGAATCGTCGGCGCGGGCGGCCAGCGGGATCAAAAGGCAAACTGCGAGCAGGACGACAATTACATATCTGCCTTTCACCTTCATCTCTTTCCCCACAAATCACGGATCGCCGGGCAACCACTGGAGGTTGCCCGGCGGGAGATCCCTCCCTCGTGCGCATCGCGGGCCGTCAATATTTCATCACTTCTGCAACCGCCTTCAGTATCCTGGCTGCGGTCGGCATGTAATAGTCTTCGAGCTTCGGAAGCGGCAGGACCGCGTCGCAGGCGGTGACCCTCATGATCGGCCCCCTGAGATAGAGCATCGCCTCTTCGGCGATCGAGGCGGCTATCTCGGCGCCGAATCCGCCCGTCTTCGGCGCCTCATGGACGACGACGACCCTGCCGGTCTTTTTGACCGAGGCATAGATCGTCTCTTCGTCGAAGGGGTTGAGTGTCATCAGGTCGATCACCTCCGCGCCAGTCCCTGCCACCGCCTTGAGCGTCTTCTGGAGCATGCTCCCCCACGCGACGACCGTTACGTCCTTTCCCTCCCGGGCGACCCTCGCCTTTCCAAGGGGGACGGTATATTCTCCTTCGGGCACCTCCTCCTTGATCATGCGGTAGAGCCTCGTGGATTCGAGGAACAGGACCGGATCAGGGTCCCTGATCGAGGATATGAGGAGTCCCTTTGCGTTATACGGCGAAGAGGGTACGACCACCTTAAGCCCCGGCATGTGGCAGAAGTGCGCCTCCGAGCTTTCAGAATGATGCTCCGGCGACTTGATCCCGACGCCGTAAGGCGTCCGCACGACAAGGGAGGCGCCGTACCTGCCGCGCGAACGCGAGCGAAGCCGTGCGGCATGGTTGAAGATCTGGTCGACGGCCGGATAGATAAACCCCATGAACTGCACTTCGGCGACCGGCCGCAGCCCGTAGGCCGCCATGCCGATAGCGGTCCCGACTATTCCCGATTCAGCGAGCGGCGTGTCCATGACGCGGTCCGGGCCGAACTGATCGAAAAGCCCTTCCGTCACCCTGAAGACCCCGCCGTTCCTCCCTACGTCCTCGCCGAGTATGACAACGTTTTCGTCCCTTTGCATCTCTTCCTTCAATGCAAGGTTGATCGCCTGCACCATATTCATCTTCGGCATATCAGAAATCCCTCACCTGTTTTTCCTGCCGCGGAGTGAGCGTCCTGAATGTATAGGTCAGCATGTCCGAAGGGCTCGCGTGCTCAACCGCCTCCGCCTTCTTTTCCGCCTCGTCCACCATGTCGGCGGCATCCGACTGGACCGACTTCTCATACTCCTCCGTCCAGAGACCCTTCTTCTCCATGAAGAGCCTGAGCCTGAGGATCGGGTCCCTCGCCTTCCATGTCTCGACCTCTTCCTTTGTACGGTATCGGGAGGCGTCGTCCGCGGTCGTATGGTCCGACATCCTGTAGGTATAGCATTCTATCAGCGTCGGGCCGCCGCCGCTTCTGGCCTTGTCGAGGGCCTCCTTCGCGGCCTTGTAGACCGCGAAGACGTCGTTTCCGTCGACCTGTATGCCTTCGAAGCCGTAGGCGAACGCCTTCTGCGCAATCGTCCCGGCCGCTGTCTGTTTCTCCCTCGGCACCGAGATCGCCCACTGGTTATTCTGGCAGATGAAGACGACCGGCGCCTTGAAGACACCGGCGAAGTTCATCCCCTCGTGGAAATCCCCTTCAGACGTTCCGCCGTCTCCGAAGTATGCAAGGGCCGCGGCCCTGTCGCCGCGGTACTTCATCGCCATAGCGGCGCCGACGGCGTGGAGGATGTGGGTCCCCACCGGGATCGAAACCGTGAAGATGTGCGCATCGTCGGGGGCGATGAGGCCCCGCTCGTCGCCTCCCCAGTACTGGAGGATCCGGTACATCTCCTGGCCCTTCGCAAACACGACGCCGTTTTCCCTGAAGGAGGGGAAC
Source organism: Thermodesulfovibrionales bacterium (assembly GCA_046704045.1). GTDB lineage: Bacteria > Nitrospirota > Thermodesulfovibrionia > Thermodesulfovibrionales > UBA6898 > JAWOKY01. The sequence goes on from JBJKSM010000174.1 coordinate 18,473, forward strand.
ACCCAGTCCGGCTTTTCTGTTGCGAAGACCGTCCCGACCTGGGACGCCTCCTGTCCGAGGATCGAGGCATAGGTTCCGATCCTTCCCTCCCGCTGGAGGTTAAGAGCCCGGTGATCGAAGGTCCGCGCCTGGACCATCAGCTCGTAGAGCCTCCTGATCCGGTCGTCGGAAAGGGAGGGCAGGAGGGATTCGTCGGCCTCGCCTTTTTCGTCAAGGATATCGAGGCGTTTCACGCTGCATGATCCGATTATAGTTTCCGGCATATCAGGTACCCGCTCTTTCAGTATTCTTTATTCTTTCAGCAGGGGCACGGCCCCGGACATATTAAGAGAAATCTTATCATAATTCCGGAAGAGATTCCACATTCATATTTATTGAAAATGTCCTTACAGGCGGCCGCAACCGGGGGATCGGCGCGCCGGCATCAGGGAGTAAGGCCCGATATGCGGCGGGTCTCCCTGCGCGGCCGCTGACGCGGGAGACGATATTCTGATTGACGAAACATGGCCGTTGATGATAAATTCAAAATATTTCTTTATTTAACACGCAACACGGAATCCCTCGAAAGGAGATTCCCAAAAAGGGGGTTGTACCAATGAGACGTATCAGTTTTTTTCTGGCTATCCTGCTTATCCTGGCCGGCTCTTCCATTGCCGGGGCGACAGCAACAGGGATTTCAGGGACCGTAACGGACAGCGCGACGCATGCGGCTATTTCAGGGATGACCATCAAAGCCTATGCAACCCCGGCAGGCTATATTGCAGGCACAGCCACCACCGATGCCTCGGGGAATTACACTATAACAGGAACTAACGTTACAGCGGGCAACTACATTGTGTTTGCAGACGCTTCCAACGGCTACCTCATCCAATACTGGGACCACACTTCGGATTACAAGTCCGCCACGCCCGTGACCGTAACCTCGGGAAATGTCACACCGAATATCAATTTCTCGCTTCAAAAGGCCGGATCGATCTCCGGGAATGTGAAGGACGGTTCAACAAATGCGGTCCTTTCCGGAATGACGGTAAGTGCGTGCCCGACAACGTCGGGTAACTGTACCCTGGCTACTACAGACGGATCAGGGAATTACACCATGTCTCTTCCCACCGGCAGCTTCTATGTGAGCAGCGGCGGAAGCTCGGGCTATGTCACTCAGTACTACAATGATGTCTACGATCAGGCGTCCGCTACACCGGTGGACGTAACGGCGGGAGGCAGCCAGACGGGCATTAATTTTGCCTTGCTGGGAGCAGGATCGATCTCCGGGAATGTGAAGAACGGCTCAACAAACCTTCCGAACATGGCTGTAAAGGCCTGCCCGACTGCAGGAGGAGGCTGTTACCAGGCCATTACCGATGCATCCGGTAACTACACGCTGCCATCAGTTCTGGCAGGAAGCTACTATGTGAGCGCAGGCGGTACCGGGACGAACTATTTCATACAGTATTACAACAACGTTTCCGACCAGGCGTCTGCCACGCCGGTGACCGTGACCTCGGGTAACACCTCGGCCAGCATCAATTTCTTACTGGTGAAGGCCGGATCGATCTCCGGGACGGTGACGAACAGTTCGACAGGCGCCGCCCTTCCGGGCATGACCGTAAACGCCTGCCCGACGGCAGGAGGAAACTGTTACGCGGCCTTTACCGACAGTTCAGGGAATTACAGTATACTCGGACTTCCGACAGGAAGCTTCTATGTAAATGTGGATACGATCGGGACATACTATATAGAACAGTATTACAACAACGCCCCTGATGTGTCGTCTGCCACGTCTGTGACCGTCAATGTGGGCAATAACACCGCCGGCATCAACTTTGCCATGAAGATAGCGCCTGCCAAGATCGGCGTTTTCGATCCATCGACGGGCAACTGGTATATCGATTCGAACATGAACTGGACATGGGACGGAACGGCCGGAGGAGATAAACAGTATACATTCGGCGCAGGGCTGCCCGGCGCTGTACCCGTGGTGGGTGACTGGAACGGAAACGGCACTGCAAAGATAGGCGTCTATAGCAATGGGACATGGTACCTCGACTTGAACGGAGACGGCGTCTGGGACACCGGAGACGTTAAGTATACATTCGGCGCAGGGCTGTCCGGCGCTGTTCCCGTGGTGGGTGACTGGAACGGAAACGGCACTACAAAGATAGGCGTCTATAGCAATGGGACATGGTACCTCGACTTGAACGGAGACGGCGTCTGGGACACCGGAGACATTGAGTATACATTCGGCGCAGGGCTGTCCGGCGCTGTCCCCGTGGTGGGTGACTGGAACGGAAACGGGAAGACCAAGATCGGTATCTACCAGAACGGAAACTGGTATCTTGACACAAACGGAAACGGCCAGTGGGACGGACAGTCCGGAGGGGACACGTTAGGCGCCTTCGGAACAGGACTGCCGAACGCGGTGCCTGTGACAGGCGACTGGAACGCCGACGGCATCACGGAAATAGGGATCTACCAGCAGGGCGGATACTGGTATCTCGACAAGAACCGCAACTGGCAGTGGGACGGAAATACAATTGACCAGTATGGTGTCTTCGGATATGGAATGTCCGGAGCGATACCTGTGCCGGGCAGGTGGTAGACCCGGAGTCAGGACACTGACCCAAAAGGGGAGGCCCGGTACCGGGCCTCCCCTTTTTTTTGTGCTGAACCGCTTCCTCCGGGGCGGCGGTCATTGACTTCCTGGATATGCAACTACGTCGAACGAGGCCCTTGAGAATTTTCTGAAGGCAGCTCCGCAGGGTACGGAAGCCCGGAAGAAAATCGTAATGAAATACAAACAGGAACTCAAGGCCGCGCAGGCGGCAATCACTGAAGTCGAAAAGCGCCTTGACGAAGAATCCATTCTGGCGGAAGCAGCCGACTATATTTTCCTCAGAAAACAGTGATTTGGGAGGTTTGATAAGGGAAAACGGCGCCGACAGCAAAAACGTCGCGAGCGCCGCACTTCACCCGCCCGAGCGTTTCGGCGAATACCCGATCTTCTTCAGGGCCTCCATGACCGGGTCGCGACGGTCGCCCTGGATTTCGAAACCGGTCCCCGTGACCGTCCCGCCCGTGCCGAACCGCGTCTTCAGCTGTTTAAGGAGGGCCTCCCTTTCCTTCTGCGGCATCTGCAGACCCTCGATGACGGTGACGGACTTTCCGCCCCTGCCCTTCCGGTCAAGCCGGACAGATACCCTCTGCCGGGAAGGATGGACGCCCGGCTGGATATCATGTGCGGCCCGCTTTTCCTTACGCGGAACCGCGCGGTCGGTGGAGTAGACCAATTCCGGTTTGTCGTCGGACATGCCTGATTTTAACACGGCGGCCTGCGGCGTTGCGATGTCGGCCGCGTGCCCTCCCGCTGTCGCCCCGTCGCCGATTTGAGGGTATACTGAAACAGTAGAGTGAATACCGCCGAAAGGGAGGTCCGGAATGCCGAAGGAAGGGAGGAAAGGAAGCGGGTTTTTGTGGAAGGATATCGGCAACATCGAGGAGGAGAGGCCGAACCTCGGACCGATGCCGACCGCTGCGCAGGGATCATAGTGTGAGCCCGTGGACGAACGGGAACGAAAACTGCTCGACAAGATAGCAACAGCGGTCGAACGCATCCGCCTCGGAGAGCTCCCGGAGGAAATCTGCGGCGAAGAGGCTGACTCCGAAGAAGTGAACCGCGCCTGCGAAGCGGTAAACCGCCTTATCCGGGCCTTTTCCGAAGCCCGTCAGTTCATCCTCTCCCTCTCGGAGGGAAAACTTGAGATCGAGGAGCCTCCGGGAAATTTCCTCGTCTCCCCTTTCAAGCAGCTTCATTCAAACCTCAGACATCTCACCTGGCAGACGAAGCAGATAACGAAGGGTGACCTGAACCAGCATGTAGACTTTCTCGGAGAGTTCTCGACATCCTTCAACGCCATGATCGATTCCCTGAGGGAAAAGAGCGAGATAGAAAAACAGCTGAAGTGGATGAACGAACTTCTCGAACGCCAGGCAACGACAGACGCCCTGACCGGGATCGCAAACCGGCTGAAATTCAACAAGGCGCTGGCCGTTGAAATCAGCAAGGCACGGCGTCACCTTGTCCCGCTTTCACTGATCATGCTCGACATCGACAATTTCAAGCTTATCAATGACACCTTCGGACACCGGGCAGGCGACCTGGTGCTCCAGGACCTCGCCGATCTCATCTCCGACGCCATGCGGCCGGAGGACATCTTTGCCCGCTGGGGCGGGGAAGAGTTCACGATACTGCTGCCCTACACCGGTCTCGCCGGTGCGGTGAACCTCGCGCAACGACTTCGTCAAAAGATAGACGCCCATTCCTTCGGCGTCGTAAAAGCGCTCACGTGCAGCTTCGGCGTTGCCATGTTCCGTCCGGAAGACAACGACGACTCATTCCTCAGGAGAACGGACGAGGCGCTCTACAAGGCGAAGCGGAAGGGGAAAAACGGGGTAGAAGAAGCGGAGGACTGAGGACTGTTTCCGTGCCTGTTTCCTGTTGCAATCCCCCCGGAAGCCTACTAAGATGTAAGCAGGTTTCTATTCCATTATCTTCAAGGAGGTCAGTCATGCCGGTGCGCAAAGCCGAAGCAGTATGGGAAGGGACCCTGAAACAGGGAAAGGGGACGATGAAGCTTGGAAGCGGCGCCTTCGAGGGGGCTTATTCCTTCGCCTCGCGGTTCGAGGAGGGAAAGGGCACCAACCCCGAGGAACTGATCGCCGCCGCGCACGCCGGCTGCTTCTCCATGGCGCTTTCGCTCTTCCTCGAAATGGCGGGCCACACGCCGGCCCATGTCCACACCGTCGCAAGCGTCCGCATCGAAAAGGTCGGCGAGGGATTCAGGATCACCGGCATCGACCTCGACACCGAGGCGAAGGCGCCGGGAATCGATGAAAAGAAATTCCTTGAGCAGGCCGAGGCCGCAAAAAAGGGATGCCCGGTATCGGTTGCGCTCGCAGGCACGGAGATCAGGTTAAAGGCGAAACTCGTCCAGTAGGAGACAGGCCCGACGACAAGACCCCGGTAGAAGGGCGCAACGTCTTCTCAGGACGCCGCGCCCTTTTCCCTGCGGCAGACGCTGTCTGCAAAGCCCTCGATATATCCCCTGAGTTCCATGTCGTCGCTCTCTTCTATTTCGTACTTCACAGACGCAGTGTCTTTCTTCAGGTCCAGCAGCCTCCCAAGGTCGATCGGCGTGGCTATGAGAACGAGGTCGCAGGGCGTCTTCTCTATCGTCTCCCTGAGTTCCTGCATCTGCCGGGGGGCATAGCCCATCGCCGGGAGAAGGTTTTTCAGGTGAGGGTATTTCTCGAAGGTCTCCCTGATCGAGCCCGTTGCGTAGGGCCTCGGGTCGACGATCTCCGCGCCGGATTTTTTCGCAGCGAGGTACCCCGCCCCGTATGACATTCCCCCATGGGTAAGCGTCGGTCCGTCTTCCACGACGAGCACCTTCCGCCCCTGCATCACGGCAGGGGGATCGACGCTGATGCGGGAGGCGGTGCGGACGACGACGGCGTCGGGGTTAACCCATTTGATGTTTTCCTCCACCCTCCTGATTTTTTCCTTTTCAGCGGTGTCGACCTTGTTGATTATAGCGATGTCCGCCCTTCTAAGGTTCGTCTCGCCCGGGTAGTACTGAAGCTCGTGTCCGGGACGATGGGGGTCGAGCACTACCGCCTCGAGGTCGGGCCTGATAAACGGCAGGTCGTTGTTGCCGCCGTCCCATACGATAACGTCCGCCTCCGTCTCGGCCTGCAAAAGAATCTCTTCGTAATCGACCCCGGCGTACACCGTTGTGCCCGAACGGATCAGTGGCTCGAACTCCTCCCTTTCCTCGATCGTGCAACTCTGCCGGTCGAGGTCGTCCATCGCCGCGAACCGCTGCACCCGGCTCGCACCGAGGTCGCAGTAGGGCATTGGATGCCTGATTACCACGGGCACTAATCCCTTTTCCTTCAGGATGCCGGCGATGTAGCGCGTCACCCCGCTCTTTCCGCAGCCGGTCCTGACGGCGCAGACCGAGATGACCGGCCTCGCCGACCTGAGCATCGTCTTGCCGGGTCCGAGGAGCGTAAAATCGGCGCCGAGCGACAGGCAGAGGGACGCCTTGTGCATGACATAGGAATGGGCGACATCGCTGTACGCGAAAACGACCCGCTCGATTTCGAGTCCACTGATGAGCTGTTCGAGTTTTTCTTCGGGATAGATCGGGACGCCCCCGGGATAAAGCGACCCCGCGAGTTCGGGGGGATAGAGTCGCTTCTCGATAAAAGGTATCTGGGCGGCGGTAAATGCCTTCACCTCGAAACAGGGGTTGTTCCTGTATACCATATTGAAATTGTGGAAGTCCCTGCCCGCCGCGCCCATGATGATGATGCGCTCTCTTTTCACCGCCGGCCCCCGCAGGTCGCGTTGATCGCCTCTTCGAGAATCGAAAAAGCCCTGCCGATCTCCTCCTTCGTTACGACGAGGGGAGGCGCCAGACGGATAATGTTCCTCTCTGTTCCGCATTCAAGCAGGATCAGGTCCTTTTTGCGGCAGTAGTCGATCACCCGTCTCAGGCCCTCGGTGTCGGGCTCGTCGCCGTTTTTCACAAACTCGATGCCTATCATGAGACCGAGGCCCCTCACGTCGCCGATGCCCGGGCATCTGTTCTGCATTTCGCGGAGCCGTTCAAGGGCGTGAACACCCGTATTCCGCGCATTTTCGAGGAGTCCTTCCCTTTCTATAGTATCGATCGTAGCGACAGCGGCGGCGCACGAAACAGGATTGCCGCCGAAGGTCGTGCCGTGCGCGCCCGGCGGCCATGATGTCATGATCTCCTTAGTGGAGCCCACGGCGCTCAGGGGCATGCCCGATGCTATACCCTTCGCCAAGGTCATGATGTCGGGAACGACCCTGAAGTGCTCCGAAGCGAACCACCTGCCGGTTCTCCCCATCCCCGCCTGCACCTCGTCGAAGATAAAAAGGATGCCCCATTTGCTGCAAAAAGCCCTCAGCTTCCCAAGGAAATCGGCCGGCGGGACGACGTACCCGCCCTCGCCGAGCACCGGCTCGATAATGATGCACGCCGTCTCCTCGGGTGGAATGAGATGTCTGAAGAGCCGCTCCAGGTATTCGAAACACTCCATGCCGCATGAGTCCTTCTTCTGACCGAAAAAGCAGCGATAGCAGTAAGGATATGGTGACTGGTACACCGACGGCAGAAGCGGGTGGTATCTTCTGCGGTATTTGATGTTCGACGTGGTGAGGCTGACGGACCCGAAGGTCCTTCCGTGGAAGCCGCCGGTGAACGCCACGATCCCCTGCCTGCCGGTATGGAAACGCGCCAGCTTGATCGCGCCTTCCACGGCCTCGGCCCCGGAGTTAGAGAAAAAGAACATGTCGATCCCCGGGGGCGTGACCTCTCCGAGCCTTCCGGCAAGCGCGACAAGCGATTCGTAGTAGAAGATGCAGCCGGAGTGGATGAAGTTCTCCGCCTGCCTTTTTATCGCCTCCACGACGGCGGGGTGGTTGTGGCCGATATTGGTCGTTGCGAGGCCGGAGGTAAAGTCCATGTACCTGCGGCCGTCGAAGTCTTCCACGTATACCCCGGAAGCCTTTTTAACGACGATATCGGTATGGATGACCAGCGCCGTGGTCAGAAGCTCTTTGGCCCTGCCGGTCGGGTCTTCCATCTTATCGTTCCTGCCGGTCGATCTGGGCCTTCTGGAGCCTCCCGCTGAAGTCCCTGTAGATCACCTTCCATTTCGTGTACATCTCTATGGCCCCTCCCCTTCCCCCCGCCTCTTCGTGGCCGTATCCGCTCTTCTTCGTGCCGCCGCAGGGAAGCTGGATCTCTGCGCCGATCGTCGAGGCGTTGATATAGACGATGCCCGTGTCCAGGTCCCGCTCGGCGATTGCGGAGCTGTTGACGTCCCGCGTGTAGACCGAAGACACGAGTCCGTACCTGGTGCTGTTCACGATGCCTATGGCGTCGTCGAGGTCCCTCGCCTTTATCACCGAGACAAACGGACCGAAGACCTCTTCCTGTGCGATACGCATATTCGGCTCCACGTCGGCGAATATCGTCGGCTCTATGAAATAACCCTTCGCGCACTCTCCGTCCGTGCATGCCTTGCCTCCGGTGACCAGCCTGGCGCCTTCCTTTCTTCCGACCTCGATATAATTCAGCACCTTCTCCATCTGCGAGGCGTTGATCAGCGGTCCGACATCGGTCTTCTCGTAGAGACCGTTTCCGGGCCTCAGCCGCGAAGCGGCCTTTTTGAACATGTCGAGAAACCTGTTATAGACCGCGGCATGGACAACGACCCGGCTGGCTGCGGTGCATCTCTGGCCGGTCGTCCCGAAGCCGCCCCATATCGCGCCTTCGACGGCAAGGTCAAGGTCTGCGTCGTCCATAACGATAATCGCGTTTTTTCCGCCCATCTCGCAGGATACCTTTTTCCCCTGACCCGCCGCCATAGCCGCTATCTTTTCACCCACGGCGGTCGAGCCGGTAAATGACAGGGCGTCGATGCCGGGATGGGACGCGATATACGCCCCCGCCTCTTCACCGCTTCCATGGACGAGGTTGAGTACGCCCTTCGGCACTCCGGCCTCGTGGAGTATCTCTACAAGCACGGTCGCGCAGACCGCGACGTAACTGCTCGGTTTGAAGACGACCGTATTTCCGCAAACGAGGGCGGGCATCAGTTTCCAGCCGGGAATGGCGACGGGAAAATTCCAGGGAGTGATGAGGCCGCACACGCCGACGGGAACGCGCACGGACTTGCAGTCCTTGTCCGGGAGTTCGGAGGGTATCGTCTCGCCGCCCAGCCTCCGGCCTTCGCCCGCCATATAGTAAGCCATGTCGATCGCCTCCTGAACGTCGCCGAGGGCCTCGGGCAGGACTTTTCCCATCTCCCGCGTCATCAGCTCCCCGAGTTCCTTCTTCCGTTTCACGAGGGCTTCAGCGGCCCTGAAGATGATTTCACCTCTCTTCGGCGCGGGCGTGAGCCGCCAGCTTTTGAAAGCCTTTCTGGCCGCATCGACTGCTTTATCCACGTCGGCCTTCCCGGATTTGCTCACAACCCCGACCACTTGCGATGTATCGGCGGGATTGATGCTTTCGAAGGTTTGGCCCGAAGCCGCGTCCTCCCAGTTTCCGTTGATAAGGTTTTTTGCAGTCACAGTCATGAGGCACCTCCCTGGAAGGCAGCCGTCGCGATGGAATCCCGGCGCCCCGGCCGACCGTATTTATTGCAGATTTTCCCGCAACTCGGATGGGTTGTCAAGGACGGTAAGCTGGAAGAACGCGTCCCCGTAGCAAGGGACTGCGGCCGGGCGTGCCGGACCCTCCCCCCTTGACAACGGCCGTTTTAACGGGGAAAATCTTGTACATCGGGGACGGCGTTTTCCCGAACGGGAAGAAAATCGCGGTCAGGAGGGATTACCGCCCGCAAACGAGGAACGCTTCGCTGCGGGCGTCGACCTGCCATGAAAAACGAGGACAAGACAAGGGAAGAGCTTCTGGAAGAACTCGCCGGGCTGAAAAAGCGGGAGAAAAACATCATCGAATATGAAAAGCTGTCAGCGCTCGGCAGGCTTGCGGCAAACGTCGCTCACGAGATAAGAAACCCCATAACGGTCATCGGAGGGTTGGCCAAAAGACTGGAAAAGAGCATTCCGCCGGGAACGAAGGAAAGAGAAGACCTGGAACTGATCTCCCTGGAAGTAAAAAGGCTCGAGGAGCTCCTGAGAGACGTCCTCGTTTTTTCGAGCAAACCCTTCTTCAACCGGGAAGAACGCGATATCAACGAAATCGTCGAAGAATCCCTGAAGGCATACAGGGCTGCGTTCAGCGGGAATTCAATACTGCTGAAAACATATTTCGGCAACGTTCCGAAGATCTATGTCGACAAAGGTCACGTCACGGCCGCGGTAAAGAACCTGGTATCGAATGCCGTAGAAGCGATGCCGGAGGGGGGCGAGCTGACCGTCACCACCCGCCGGGACTGCGTCAAAGGGAAAAATTATGTCTGCATAAAGGTGGCGGACACCGGGGTCGGCATATCGGAGGACAAGATAAAAATGCTCTTCGAACCTTTTTTCACCACAAAGGTGACAAAGAAAGAGACGTGGCTCGGGCTTCCTATCGCAAGGAGAATGGTCGAAGGCCACGGGGGCTTTATCAGGATCGAGAGCACATTGGGGAAAGGGTCCGCCTTCAGCCTCTACTTTCCCGTCAGGGTAACGTGACGTTCGGCCCATCCCGCTTCGGACGCCCGGACGGAGCCCCTCCTTCCGGCCCTGTGATTCCTTGCGAAAGATATATTTTTTCGCCGGGTAAATAGTGTATAATGTGACACCGTAGCTTCATAAAATCTTTAGGAGGTTTCGATGACAAAGGCAGAGCTTATCGAGAAAATGGCAAAGGACGCCGACGTTTCAAAGGCGGCAGCGGGCAAGGCGCTGGATTCCTTCATCGAAGGCGTCAAGAAGTCCCTCAAAAAGGGCGACAAGGTCACCATCGTGGGGTTCGGCACCTTTTCGGTTTCAAAGAGGGCCGCAAGGAAGGGAAGAAACCCCAGGACCGGAGAGACCATAAAGATCAAGGCTTCAAAGGCGCCGAAATTCACCTCGGGGAAGGCATTCAAGGACGCGATAAAATAAGAAGCTGCTCATCGCTGCATGCTCTCAAGGGGTATGGTAATTCCATGCCCCTTTTATTTTCCCGCGCGAGGGGGCGCGTGATCGACCGTCATTTTTGATAAGGACCTATGTCCCGCGATCCAATCCTTGCAGACGCATAACCGGATGACATACGGCCCCGCCGGGTTTGTTATAATAATTTAATGGCTGTATCGATCAAACAGAAGCCGGACCCGCTGCTGGATACGTTCGACTGTATGGGAATGCCGGCCTTCATCGTCGACAAAAAACTGGAGATCGTTTCAGCGAACCTCGCCGCCGGCAGGGTCTTTCAATACGACGGGGGGGACCTCACCGGCCGTGCTCTCGACGAACTCGTCTCAATAGGAAACAGGACCTTCCGGGGGACCGAATATTACGGACAACACGCGGCGGGGGCCCGGGCGGCGGACCGCAATGCCGACGGCACAGGCAGCGAGGCGGTCTGCAGGAAGCGCGACGGCAGGTTCTTCACGGCGAAGGTGTCCTTCGTTCCTCATCAGACAGGGGATTACCGCCTCGCGGTGATCCAGGACATCTCGGACCAGAAGAAGCTGCGGCAGAGGGCTTTTCAGCGGACAAAGGAACTTTCCGTATTCACAACCTTTGCATCCGTCCTTACGCGTCGTACCGATGCGGCGACGATCGTCCGGGAGACGCTGGACGCGCTTATTTCCCAGATGGAGGCCGACGCGGCGTGGCTCTATCTCTATGACGAGGAAAAAGCGGAGCTGTCTCTGAAGGCCCATAAGGGCCTGAGCAGGATCCTCGCAGAAAAAGTAAACCGGCTTAAGCCCGGCGAGGGGTTCAACGGGAAGGTCCTTGCCGCACGGAGGCCCCTCCTTGTCAAGGACGCCTCGGCAGACCCGAGGGTAACTCACCGCGACAAGGAGATGGAAAGCATGGCCGGAGTACCGATATCCTCCCGCGGGACCATCCTCGGCGTTCTCGGCGTGGCAAGCAGAAGGAGCGCCTTCTTCACCGCGATGGACATTCAGCTGCTTACGACGATCGGCAGCCAGCTCGGCGTTGCGATAGAAAACACGAAACTCATCGGACAGCTCCAGGACAAGATGAAGCAGATCGAGCTCACCGGCGAACTGAGCGGCATCATCAATTCCAGCTTGAGCATCGGGACCGTGTTCAGGATCATGGTCTCGGAGATAAGAAAACTGATCAGCTACAACAGGGCCAGCCTTCTCCTCTTCAACGAGAAGGCCGACAACCTGCTCATTTTCGCCCTCGATACAAAAATGAAAACGGTGATGAAAAAGGGCGTCAAAGCCCCTCTGGAGGGGACGAGCGCAGGGTGGGTCGTCAGGAACAACCGGCCCTGGATCAGCCGGGACCTCGAACGGACGGAATTCCCTCTGGACAGGAAGCTCTTCGACGAGGGCATACGCTCCACGATCAGCATTCCCCTGTTCAAGGACAGGATGCTCGGGGTCTTCAACCTCGACAGCGCCGAAAAAGAGAACTATTCCGAGAAGGATCTCCAGGTTCTCCTGCCGGCGGCGAAGCATATATCGATCGCACTTGAAAACGCCCTCCTGTTCGAGGAGATCTCAAGGGAGAAGAGGGAGTGGGAGAAGACCTTCGACGCCATTACCGATATGGTATGGATAGAGGACGGCGGCAGGCGTGTGATCCGGGCGAACCGGACGCTCCTTTCGAAGACAGGCATGTCGTCCGTCGATATCCCCCGGAAAAAATGCGGCGAGCTCCTTGACAGGATCGGCATCAGCACGGCCGACTGCCTCTGCGCCGAAACCGCGAGGGCGCAAAGACCGTCATTCAGGGAGCTCAGGGGCACCGGGGGGTCCATCTTTCATTTCTGGGCCTACCCCCTGATCGACGAAGAAGGAAGACTTTACGCGATCGTTCATTACCTGAAGGACGTCACATCGCAGAAAAGGCTTGAACAGCAGCTCATAAGATCGGACAGGCTGGCTTCGCTGGGTACCCTTGTCGCCGGTATCGCACACGAGATCAACAACCCCCTCGGAATCATCGCGGGGTATTCCGAAGCGCTCATCGAGAGGGCGAAGGAAAAGTCCCTCCTGGACGCGCAGGCATTCGAAGACTTTCCCGAGTACCTCGACACGATCCACCAGGAGATCTTCAGGTGCAAGGACATCCTGAGGAGCCTGCTCGATTTCGCGCGGCCCTCCTGCGGCGCCTTCCGCCGGATAGATATCAATGAACTCATAAAGGAAGTGCTGCTTCTCGTAAACCACAGGGCGACGCGTCTGAGCCACAACATCACCTGCAGGCTGAACAGGGATCTGCCGAAGATTTCGGCGGACCCGGGAAGCCTGAGGCAGCTTTTCATGAATATAATCATTAATTCCATTTACTTCACTCCGGAGAAGGGGAGCATCGTCATCTCCTCCGCCTTCGACGAGGACGCGGACATGATAAGGGTTTCCGTCAAGGATTCGGGCTCGGGCGTTCCGCCGGAGATAATCGGAAAGGTATTCGATCCCTTCTTCACGACCAAGCCCGTCGGCGACGGCACAGGGCTCGGGCTCGCCATCTGTCACAAGATCGTCGAGGAGCACGGGGGAAGCATCGACGTGGAGAGCGATGACGGCAGCGGCACTACATTCATCATAAGGCTTCCGGCCAATGAACGAGACGATAAAAATTCTTGCGGTGGATGACGAGGAACCCTTCAGGAGACTCCTGAAGAAGGAACTCACGAGAAAGGGTTTTGCGGTCGAAACCGCGGCCGACGGCGCAACCGCCCTGGATCTTCTGAAGGAAACGGTGTACAACGTCATTCTCCTCGACATTATGATGCCGGGCATGAACGGCCTTTCTCTCATGAAGAAACTGAAGGCGGACCCTGCTTCTCCGGTCATCATCGTACTGACGGGAAGGGCTACCATCGAAACGGCGGTCGAGGCGATGAAAAACGGCGCCTACGACTATCTCACGAAACCGTACAAGCTCGACGAGCTTGTCATCGTCATAAACAGGGCTTACGAATACAGCAGACTGAGCAAACAAAACAGGCTGCTCCAGCAGGAACTTGTCAGAAAGGGTTCGTCTGTGGAGTTTGTCGGCAAGAGCGCACTGCTCAGGGAAATCATGACCCTGATCGGGAAAATCGCCCCTGCCGACTCCCCCGTCTTTATCCAGGGCGAAAGCGGGACAGGCAAGGAGCTTGTCGCCAATATCATCTGGCAGCGCAGCGGGCGGAGCGCAATGCCCTTTATAGCGCTGAACTGCGCCAGCCTGTCCGAAAACCTGATCGAATCCGAACTTTTCGGCCACGAGAAGGGCGCCTTCACGAGCGCTTACCAGACAAAACACGGCATTATCGAGGTCGCTGACAAGGGGACGCTCTTCCTCGACGAGATAGCCGAAATGCCGCTCGGCCTTCAGGCAAAACTGCTGCGTTTTCTCGATTCCGGCGAGTTCAGAAGGGTCGGGTCGAACAAGACGCTCACGGTCGACGTCCGGGTCATTGCGGCAACGAACAAGGATATGACGCGTCTCGTCAGGAACGGTTCGTTCAGGGAAGACCTCTATTACCGGCTGAACGTGATAGCCATCGCTCTGCCGCCACTGAGGGAGCGCGGGGAAGATGTCCCCGAGCTTGCGGCCTTCTTCTTGAAGAAATACTGCAGCAGACTGTCGAAGTCGATCACCGGCTTCAGCGCGGATGCGATGGAAACGCTCGCCGCTTACGACTGGCCCGGGAACGTGAGGGAACTGGAAAACGTCGTCGAAAGGGCGGTGATCCTGTGTGATGAATCGATCCTCGAAAGGAGGGACCTTTCGATTTCATCGGTCCCCTCGTCGACCGGAAAAAATTCACACCCCTCGCTCGATGAGATGGAGAAGGACTATATCCTCAGGGTCCTCCGGGAAGCGAACGGCAACCAGTCAAAGACGAGCCAGATCCTGGGGATAGACAGAAAAACCCTCTACCTGAAATTGAAGAAGTACGGGATCGACGGACCCTCTTTTTAAGACGGCCATAATCCGCTGCGCTTACAGTTTCCTTGTTTATGAATTTATTGACAATATCGGCGTGCAATTTTTATAATTTATCGTGGGGCAAGAATTCAGCGCGTGGTTGATGATGTGACCGTGGCGAGTTGATGATATAATAAAAACAAGGATGCAAAAAGGAGATTGAACATGTCAGAAACACCGAAGAAGAAAATGGCTATTATCGCAAGCAAGGGGACCTTGGATATGGCCTATCCCCCACTGATTCTTGCGTCGACGGCAGCGGCGATGGACGTTGAGGTCCAGATATTTTTTACTCTTTACGGCGTCGACATAGTCAACAAGAAGAAATACCGCTCCCTCAAGGTTGCTCCCATAGCAAACCCGGCGATGCCATCCCCGGTGCCGTTCCCTAACATACTGGGCATGCTCCCGGGCATGACCTCCATGGCTACGATGATGATGAACGGGATGATAAAGAAGATCAACTGGCCGTCAATCCCGGAGCTCGTCGACGCATGCCGGGAGATGGAAGTGAAGATGATCGCCTGCACCCCGACACTCGAAATGACCGGCCTTACAAAGAACGATCTTGTCGAGGGGGTCGTGGTTGCCGGCGCCGCAGAATTTCTGGATTTTGCACTTGATGCGAACATAAGTTTGTTTATATAATAGAAACGTGCGGGCATTCTACCCTCCAGCCCGCATAGGAGTCCTGAGGGTTATCCCCGATCCCCAGCCCTCAGGATTCAGGCCCTCGCCCGAGGGCCTTTTTATTTTCTGCCGGATGAAGCCGCGCAAAGACGCTGAAGAATGCTGCAGAAGACTTGACGGCATGACGCATCTCCGGAAGTCGGGAAAAAGCGTTTGAGATGCGGGACAGGAATAGCGGCCCGAAAGACTGCCGGACAACCCGGCGTCAGACGTCATTCGCCTTCCAGAGTGATCGCCTCCACCGGGCAGTTCTCCTCGGCCGCCTCGCAGCAGCCGACGAACTCGCAGGCGTCGGCGTCGATAACCTCGGCCTTGCCGATCGTCTCGTCGAGGTGAAAAACAGCCGGGCATATCTCCTGACAGGTGCCGCAGCCGATACATGTATCCTGATCCACTATAACGTTCATTTCAACTCCTCTGTTACGGCAGCGGCGAGGAGAGGGAACATGATCTCGTGATGCCCGGTAAGGGCGTAGTTCCTCCCGTTCATCGAGGTGGGCCTCTTCAGGACGTTCTCCCGCGGCCTGTAGTGCTGTATAAAATCCATGTTTACCGTGGTTATCTTCCCGACGTCGTTGCCGAGATTCCTCGCCACATTGAGCGCCTTCAAAAAGACCTCGGGAAGCACGACCGCGGAACCGAGGTTGAGATACACCCCTCCTTCGAGATCCGAAATGACCGCCGCGAACAGTCTGAAATCGCTCATGCTCCCCTTCCCTATCGCCGCGCCGTCAGCTTCGGGGTGCATATGAACGATGTCCGTGCCTATGGCTACGTGAACGGTCGCCGGGATATCGAGCTCATAGGCGCTTGCGAATATGCTCTTGTCCCTGTACGGGAATTTCCCATTGTGGATACGCTCGCCGATGGACTTGCCGATTCCGTATCCCTTTTTCACGCCGCTGACGATCGCCCGGTTCACTCCCCGGCCGGTCTCTTTCGCCATGCCGAAGGTCCCTGTACAGAGCTCCATCGCGACGTCTTCGGAGGTATGGCCGACCATAGATATCTCGAAATCATGGACCGCGCACGCCCCGTTCATGGCAATCGCTGTGATCACCTTTCTTCTCATGAGCTCGATGATAACGGGAGAGAGCCCGAGCTTGATCGGGTGGGCTCCCATCCCGAGAACAACGGGCCTGTCGTTGTCCCGGGCCTCGACAACAGCCTTTACCACCGCCCTGAAGTCGCGGGCCGCAAAGGCGTCAGGCATTTTTTGCAGGAACGAAGAAAAGAGGTCGCCTTTTGCCGGGACCCCGGCAAAGGATTTCACCGAGACCCTGCTTTTTCTGGCGCAGAGTGAATAGGACTTCACCGGGGCAAGCGAAAGAGGTTTATATTTCATAATTTTGATTTTACCACAGAACCCGCTCATAAGATCTTATTCGGGGGCGCTCCGGCTTGATTTAAGGTCGCGGTTTATGGTAAAAAATATGATTAACCCCTAAGGAGGACACAAATTTGGCAGCAAAATCGGCACCGAAGAAAAACCTTTCCGCTCTGAAGAGGGCGAGACAGGCTGAGAAGAAAAATGCGCGAAACAGACACGAGCGTTCCGGCGTCAAGAGCGCATCAAAGGCCGTCGAAGCCGCGATAAATGAAAACAATAAAGAGGCCGTGCGGGCCGCGCTCGGCGCCGCGGTAAAGACAATCAGCAGCACGAAATCGAAAGGCATTATCCACAAAAATAATGCGGCCAGAAAGATCTCAAGACTCACAAAAAAGGCAAACGCCGTTCTCAGGGCGGAAAACGCCTGATACAAAAGCCCCTTCTCACATCCCTGCCTGATTACCTGGGAAGGATGAAATAGAAATTATTTCCGTATTCCGTCGGTTCGTACCCGACGACGCCGCCGTGTATCTCGACGGCGTTTTTTATGAACGCAAGGCCGTGGCCCGTGCCCGGCCTGTTCAGGGCGTTCGATGCGCGGAACTCCTCACTGAACAGCCGGGGCCTTTCTTCCGGCTGGATGTGCCTGCCGGAACTGAAGACATTATATTTCACGCCGTCCTTTCCCGGTCCGAAGAAGTCCTTCAGGATCTCATGCCCGTAGGCTATATATTTTTTCTTTTCCCCGAAGATCTCTACTTCCTCGGCGTACTTCAGTGCATTAGAAAAAAGATTTGCATACACCTGTGCTATCAGGCCTACATCCACCACGTTTATCGTCTCTTCATCGGGGATGCCGCTCAGCCGGTCGTCGATCCTGATACCGGCCTTGCCGAATTGCTCAAGATACCTTTCGAGCTGGGGCTGGACAACGTCCTTCTTCATATTGCAGACCTTTGTGCGCAGGGTCAGTCGTCCCTGGTCGAAGTGGCTTTTCCTGAAAAGCGTTTCAATAAAGAGGCTCATATTCCGGTAATGTTTTTCGAGGTTTTCGAGATCCACCTGAAGGCCGACGTTCACCTCCTCCATCTCCTTGACGATGCCGTTAAGCCGCTCCCTGTCGAAGCTCCCATGATCCCCGTATTCTATGAGGAGCTTTTCGATCTCGACATTCTTCATAACCTTCCCCCTGAGACGCCGGAGAAACAGCTTGTACACCATGTTCGGAACGATGATGTTGTGTTCGATGTCGGCAACGAGGGACTTGATGAACCGGAGGTGCTCGATATTCTTTTCCACCAGGAACTTGTTGTGCATTCTGTAGCCGATGCGGTTGGCGTATTTTTCGAAGAAGAGTTCCGCGTGGGTATCAACCCCTTCGAAAGGAAACACCTCGAGCAGCCCCATCACATCTCCTTCCGCCTGGAAGGGAAGACGGTCGATCTGAAGCTTCTTGCCCCGAATGGTCAGGATGACGCTCTTCCTCGCCGTATAGTAGGGCCTGTCGGCCGGCCTCACATCGTCCGGCGGCGGCCCCTGGAGAACATGCTGCTCCTCTTCGGTCGTCGTCACAAGGGAAAACCCGTTGTGCTTCGGGTCAATGAGATAAAGACGGGCATCGAGACCGAAAAAACCCTTCGGCACAGCCACGCACAGGTGATAAAAGTCCTCGATGCTGCCGAATTCCTGGGCCAGGTCGAAAAAGGTCTTCAGCGCGTCGTTTTCCTTCTGCGTGAAGTTATACCGCCGGTAATCGTCCTTCTTGATCCCGATCCGCTCAAGAATATACTTCGGCACCGCCATCAGTATCTCACCCTCCCTCGCCTGGGATTTTTCATTGTACCACACCCGGGAAAAATGAACCCGCACACGGAAAGAGCCATACCTCGGGTCTGCTTCTTTGGACAACCTCCACGCCGGCTTCCTCATATGGTCCGCTGCGTTTCACAGGATGGCCGTTACCCTACGTATGGCTCTGTATGATGCTTCCCTGCGATTTCATCTTATCGCGGCCGGAAGACGTCGTCAAGAAGGAAAATCAGCCCTGACCCGGCAAAGCCGGAACGGGAAATATTTTCACCGCCGGGACGCAGAGATAGTGAATTTCTCTGCGCTCTCCGTTTCTCCTGCGGTGGACTATTGGTGACTTTCGCTCTCAGCGCGCCCGCGACAGACCCAGAAGCCTCACCAGGAGAAGCTCCATGGGATAGCCGCCGGTCTTTATCCCCGCGTCGGCCTTGTGCAGGGCGTCGAAGACATTGTAATAGTAGTCCCTGCCCCCCCTCCCTGCAAGAGACCTTCCGAATTGCCAGTTCAAAGCCCCGAGCAGGCTGTAGGGCTCTTCGGTCTCCTGCAGCACCTTGTAGATCCGAAAGGCACGTTCCACGTCCTTCGCCGCTATCGCGTCGACGAGCGCAAAGGCGTTGTATGTCCGTCTGGACTCGATTATCCCGGCGATGTCCTCTTTCCCGATTTCCGGTTTCCCTATGAGCGCGCATTTGTCAATCTCCGAAGCGAGCAGGCCGAGGTCGGCACCCACGGTTCCGATGAGATAATCGACCGCGTTGTCAGACATCACGATACCCTTTGTCCCTGCCCTGAGTTTTATCCAGGCCGGGATGTCTCTTTCGCCGATATCGAGGATTATCTGCTTCGCGCCCTTGAGGGCGTCTTTCAATTCCTTCTTGGCCGTCCCCGCGTTGAGGAGGATAAGGACCGAGGTCACGGCCGGACTCTGAAGGTAGCGGCCGAGCTTCTGCAGATCTTTCTTCAAAAGCTTCTGGGAATTGCCGACCACAACGAATTTCCTCCCCGCGAAAAAGGGCACGGTATTCGCGACGTCGAGGATCTGCTCGAAAGGGACAGCGCCGGAATTCATCAGATCGAAGGTATGGAAGCTGAAATCCCTTTCCTCCGGAGGAACAAGGTCCGTTACCGAGGAAACCGCCTCGGTATGAAGAAAAGGGTCGGAGGAGACAAAGAGATAGACAGGGGAGGGCAGCCCCTTTTTGAGTTCGTCGAGAAAATTCCGGTAACTCATTTATAGATCAACTCTCCGACGAGCTCCATCGCGATGTCCGCCATCGCCTGCTCTTCCGCCGCTTCTTTGGTCGCAAGAAGGGTCCCGAGGTCGGGGGAACCCGTGAAGGAAACGATAAACGGCGAGCTTACGGTCATCGTCTTCCTTGTCTTTCCGTCTTCGTCGAGAAGCCTGAAGGTGATGTTCATGATCACCCTGTATTCGGCGGTTATCCCGTTTTTTTCGGAGAGGCCGACCATGTCAAAACTGTTTATCGTGCCCGTGAGTTTCAATTTCGCCGAGGGGGTGACGCTGATCCCCTGCTTCATGAGCTCATTTGTCAGCGCCTCGTAAAGCTTGTCCTGGAGCTTGGGTTCGAGGGTCGCATTTTCGACCCTGCCGAGACTTATCTCGGTGAAGGGAAGCGCCGAGTGTCTCTGTACGCCGTAACCGCAGCCGCTGAGGAAAAGGCTCACGACCATGGCCGAAATCAGAAGGAGGGGCAGTGTCGCTATATTGATTTTCTCCCTTACCGGCTTTTCACTTTTCACTTTTCACCTTTCACTTCGACGTTTTCACTCCGCCACTATGTTGATGAGCCTGCCCTTGACCACAATCACCTTCCGGATGGTTCCGTCCCCTATGATCTCCCTTATCCTTGCGTCGTCAAGTGCGAGCTTTTTTATCTCTTCGTCGGAAAGACCGAGTGGCACCATCGTCTTGCCTCTGAGTTTCCCGTTTATCTGGATGACAAGTTCGACCTCTTCTTCCCTTGCGAGTTCCTCGTCCCATTCAGGCCACTGCCTTTCGAATATGCAAGGTTCGTTTCCGAGGCAGCTCCAGAGCTCCTCGGCGATATGGGGGGTAAAAGGCGAGATGAGAAGAAGTGCCCGTTCAACCGAAAATCTCAGTATCCGATAATCCTCCCGGCTCTTTGTCTCGAAGGAGGTCATCTCATTCACCAGTTCCATCAAAGCCGCGATCGCGGTATTGAAGTGATATTCCTTTTCTATGTCCGATGTCACCTTCTTTATCGTCTGGTGCGTCTTGCGCACCAGCCCCTTTCCGGCCCCTGAAATCCCGATAGCCTTTTTATCGGGCGCAGCGCCGGCCTCCGTAAGCTGCGCAAGATTCCCGTAGACGATATTCCACAACCGCGAGAGAAAACGGAACGCCCCCTCTACGCCCTTGTCCGACCAGTCGAGGTCCCTTTCCGGCGGGGCCGCAAAGAGCGAAAAGAGCCGGGAGGTGTCAGATCCGTATCTGTCGATGAGATAATCAGGGTCGACCACGTTCCCCTTCGACTTCGACATCTTCGCGCCGTCCTTTATCACCATCCCCTGCGTCAGGAGGTTCGTAAACGGCTCGCTGTATTTGGTGATGCCGAGGTCCCGGAGCACCCTTGTAAAGAACCTCGAATAAAGAAGATGCAGGACCGCATGTTCGACGCCGCCGATATACTGGTCAACCGGCATCCAGTATTCGAGCTCTCCGCTCCGGGCGGACAGTTTCGAACCGATCTCCGGGTCGTTTTTCCCGAAACAGTAACGTATGAAATACCACGAGGAATCGACAAAGGTGTCCATCGTGTCCGTCTCGCGCCTCGCCTTTCCTCCGCAGGAAGGACATGAGGTATGGAGGAATGATGCCGACTCGTGCAGCGGAGAGCCGCCTTTGCCGGTGAATTTCACGTCCTCGGGTAGAATGACCGGCAGGTCCTTTTCGGGAACGGGCACGGTGCCGCAGCGCTCGCAGTAGACGACCGGTATGGGGGTGCCCCAGTACCTCTGTCTCGATATCCCCCAGTCGCGGAGCTTGTAGTTGACCGCGCCTTTGCCGAGTCCCTTTTTCTCGATGTACCGAATGATCGCCTCCTTCGCCTCGAAACTCTTCATACCGCTGAAAGGACCGGAGGCGACAAGCACCCCTTCGTCTTCAAAGGCGGACTGCGGCCCGGAAGCGAAAGGAGAAACGGTCTTCCCTTCTGCGCTGCCGCGCTTCTGCTCTTCAGCGCTGTCATCGGGCGCTATTACCGTCCTGATCTCAAGACCGTATTTCTTTGCAAATTCGAAGTCCCTCTGGTCATGGGCAGGCACCGACATGATCGCGCCCGTGCCGTACTCCATGAGTACGAAATTGGCCACATAGACCGGGACCTTTTCAGCGTTCATCGGGTTTACGGCGTAACGGCCGGTGAAGAGGCCGATCTTTTCGTCGATCTTGCCGTAGTGGGCGGTGATCTTTTCAAGCTCCGCCTTGTCCCGGACGAGCTTCTCCGCAAGTGGATGGGGCGGGGAGAGGCAGAGAAAAGTGCAGCCGAAGAGCGTGTCCGGCCGGGTGGTGAATATCCTGATATTTTCGTCCGCGCCGTCGACCCTGAAATCGACCTCCGCCCCCCGGCTCCTGCCTATCCAGTTTTTCTGCATGATGACGACTTTTTCCGGCCAGCCGGTAAGCCCGTCGCAGGCGGCGAGGAGTTCTTCGGCATACCGCGTGATCCTCAGAAACCACTGGTCGAGCTGTTTCTGTACGACGATGCTGTCGCATCTCCAGCATTTCGAGTCGATCACCTGCTCGTTTGCAAGCACGGTAGCGCAGGAAGGGCACCAGTTAACATAGGAGGACTTCCTGTAGGCGAGCCCCCTTTCGAGCATCTTTATGAAAAACCACTGGTTCCACCGGTAATAATCGGGACTGCAGGTGGTCACCTCCCGGTCCCAGTCGTAACTCAGACCGAGCTTGTTCAGCTGCGACTTCATGTAGCTGATATTTTCATAGGTCCATTTCGAGGGGTGAACGCCGTGCTTTATCGCCGCGTTCTCGGCCGGAAGTCCGAAGGCGTCCCATCCCATCGGATGGAGGACACTGAAGCCGCGCATCCGCTTGTACCTGGCGATCACGTCGCCGATTGCGTAATTTCTCACATGTCCCATGTGGATCTTCCCCGAGGGATAGGGGAACATTTCGAGACAGTAGAACTTCTTCAGGGATGCATCGGTCCAGGTCTTGAAAAGGTCCTTCTCGGCCCAGTATCTCTGCCATTTCGGCTCGACCTTCCTGGGATCGTATCTCTCTTCCAAATGGCTACCTCCGGGAAAACATTTCGCGCATGCGGACGATCTTTGTCAGAATGAATGAGGTATTATACCACAGGCGGCGGGTGACGAAAGAAGCGGCGGGACGTTCAGAACTTTACGCCGAGGTCGGGGAAAAACGACATAAGCTGCCTTACGTTGTTCGTAAGGAGCAGCACGCCGAAGACGATGAGAAGAAGGCCGCTTGCGCCCATGATGATCCTCATATGCCTGCGGATCCCGCTTGAATAACTGAGGAAGGTGTTAAGCATCAAAGATGACAGGAAAAAGGGGATCGCAAGACCGAGGGAATATACCGCAAGCAGTTTGAGGCCGTAGACCGTGGATCCCTTCGAACTCGCATAGAGGAGGATCGTGCCGAGGATCGGCCCTATGCAGGGTGTCCATGCGGCAGCAAAGGTCATACCCACGAGGAACGATCCGATATACCCGGCCGGCTTCCCGCTGAGATGGATCTTCCGCTCCCTGGTCAGGAAATCGAGCCGTATGATCCCGGAGACGAAGAGGCCGAAGAAGATCACGAGGATACCGCCGACGATCCTGATCCAGTCCTGGTATTCAAAGAAGAACTTTCCGATTGCAGATGAAGAGGCGCCGAGGCCGATGAAGATCGTCGAAAAGCCGGCTATGAAGGAAAGGGAATTCGTGATCGTGAGAAACGTGACCTTTCCCCTGCCGGCCCCCTCAGTCAGGTCTTCAAAAGAGATCCCGGTGATAAAGGAAACGTAGGAAGGTACGAGGGGCAGAACGCAGGGAGAAAGAAACGACAGCAGGCCGGCAAGAAATGCGAGGGGAAAAGAGACATCCTTCATTTAAGGCCCTCAGGGGCTGCGCATTCAGAGGGGTCCCCCTTGATCTTTTCGACCGCGTGGGGGATGACATCGAGCACCGCTTCGAGACCTTCCTTTATCGCCTTCGGGCTTCCCGGCAGGTTTATGATGAGCGCCTGACCTCTGACCCCGGCAACAGCCCTCGAAAGCATCGCCCTCTTCGTCTTCGCAAGCCCGGCGGCCCTCATCGCCTCGGCGATGCCGGGGATCTCCCTGTCGATCACTTCAAGTGTCGCATCGGGGGTCACGTCCCTCGGCGCAAGGCCGGTGCCGCCTGTTGTAATGACAAGATCCACGCTCTTACTGTACCCGATCAGCTTTTCCTTTATCAACGCCCTGTCGTCGGGAATCACCTCGTAATGTTCAACGGAGACGCCTATATGTTTGACCAGCTCGGCGATCAGCGGACCGCCCGTATCATCCCGCTCCCCGCGGGCGCCCTTGTCGCTCAGTGTAAGTATGGCAGCGGTGATCATTGGAAGATTTCGATGCGGTCGCCTGCGGCGACCGTCCCGCCCTTGACGACCCTGATGAAGATCCCTTCCTTCGGCATGACGCAATCGCCCGCCTGGTAGTAGATCGCGCAGCGGGTATGGCATTCCTTGCCGATCTGGCTTACCTCGCCCACGACTTCACGGCCGATATGGACCTTTGTGCCCACCGGAAGGGAGACGAGATCTATTCCTTCTGTCGTGATGTTTTCGGCAAAATCGCCGGGATGGACATCGAGCCCCGCGTCACGCATCTTGTCGATGCTTTCAAGGGCAAGCAGGCTCACCTGCCGGTGCCACTCCGAGGATGCATGGGCATCGCCTTCGATGCCGAAATCCGTCCTCAGAAGGATCTCATCGACAGGCTTTTTTCGCATGCCTTTCTTGTCGCTGATATTGACCGATACTACCTTCGCGGACATATTTTACATTAGCATAAAAAGGGGTGGTGGACAAGGAGCGGAGAGGGGCACAGACCGTTATCTGTAGCTGTCCTTGCGGGGATCGGCGATCCTTGGAGCACATCCCCACCCTTTCCGTCCTTCTTCAAGGGAGTCGGGGTTCAAGGTGTTGCAGCAGGGGCAAGTCGGACCCTATGGCTTCCTTACTAAGAATAACAAAGTGCTGTTCAGCTGTAATACCATAATATCTTGACACCTCTCCTCCTTTTCGAGGTCAAGTGCGCATCCCCGAACGGGTTTGATCGCGCAAAAGACCGGGGAGGATCAAGCGAACTTAATCGAGTAGGAGGCAGGTGATTATTTCACCTGCCGTCCTCTCACACCACCGTACGTGCCGTTCGGCATACGGCGGTTCGTAAATTATAAAGACCCGTAAACATCGGCAAGTCCGATAAGACCCGCT
>JBJKSM010000175.1:0-9438 GCA_046704045.1 Thermodesulfovibrionales bacterium
TAATCCTATTCCGTGGTTATACTCTGCCAGAAGTGCCAAGCCCCCATGAGCCGTCAGTTCCTCTTCCGTCCTCTCAATCTTGAAACCAAACACCGTTTGTCGTATCATGTTTTCACCTTGTCGGTTACAGGATTTGTGTGGTAACTCTTCCTTTATACCCGCTTTCATAGCGGCCGACAAGGTCTTTCATATCTCAGATTAAATCTCTATCTCTGTTTTAGGGCACATTATGAGCGAGCAGGCATCTTCTCTCATTGTCGGTCGAAGCGACCTCCGGGTGCGCCCCACCGGCAGGTGAGGCATACTAGCCGCTGAGGCCGCCCAGATGCCACACTCACTCATGATGGCGGCGTCTTGGCATGTCAGTGGAGAATTGTCATCTTCATACATAGACTGTCCGCCGGCCATGTGGTACATTCTAAACAGAGTCGAAGCCGGGCAGCCTGATCGACACAGGAGGCAAAGAAAGATGAAGGTATACGAGATAAAGGACTCATTCGGACTTGAAAATCTCGCGATTGCCGAACGTCCGCAGCCTGCTCCGGGACACGGAGAGGTGCTCGTGAAGGTCAGAGCGGTCTCGCTCAACTACCGCGATCTGCTTTTGGTGAGAGGTCTTTACAACCCGAGACTTCCCCTCCCCCGCATCCCGTTTTCCGACGGCGCCGGTGAGGTGGTGGCAGTGGGCAACGGCGTTTCAAGGGCCAAGCCGGGCGACCGCGTTGCGTCTATCTTCGCTCAGAAATGGCTTTCGGGCGAAATGACCGGGGCTGCGGCAAAGTCGGCCCTCGGCGGCGAGATCGACGGCGTGCTTGCCGAGTATGTCGTGCTCTCCGAAGAGGGAGTCGTGACTATCCCCGATCACCTCTCCTATGAAGAAGCGGCGACGCTCCCGTGCGCAGCGGTCACCGCATGGCACGCGGTCGTGGAAACCGGTGTCAGGCCTGGTGACACCGTGCTAACTCTCGGGACCGGGGGCGTCTCGATCTTTGCGCTCCAGTTTGCCCGGCTGGCAGGTGCGCAGGTTATCGCCACTTCGGGAAGCGACGAAAAACTGGCGAGGGCGATCCGGCTCGGCGCGTCACAGGGTATCAACTACAGGGGGGCGCCCGACTGGGGCGTTAAGGTGCAAGAGCTTACCGGAGGAAGGGGTGTCGACATCGTTGTCGAAGTCGGCGGAGCCGGGACACTGCCGCAGTCGATGAAGGCGGTCCGCATCGGTGGCCGCATCAGCCTCATCGGAGTTCTGACGGGAAACACCGGAGAGGTGAACCCGCTTCCGCTCGTCATGAAAAAGGTCCGCATGCAGGGCATAATGGTCGGTTCCCGCGAGATGTTCGAGACCATGAACCGGGCGATAAGCATCCACCGGCTCCACCCTGTCATCGACAGGGTCTTCCCCTTCGAGAAGGTAGCGGAGGCGCTACGCCATATGGAAAGCGGCTCGCACTTCGGCAAGATATGCGTCATGATTGGTTGAGGAAGTCCCGTTCCGCGATACCCGGGACCTTAATCGGCATCCGCTACGAAACTGATGTCACTTCGCCTTTTCGTCTTCTCTTTTGGGGTAGTACTTCGGATAGAGTTTCTTCGCACACTCGGGACAATAGCCGTGGGTGAATTCCGTGTCCGACCGCTCGCGTATATAGGTCTCGATGTTATGCCAGTAACCCTTGTCGTCTCGTATCTTCTTGCAGGAGGCGCAGATCGGCAGCAGCCCGCTCAGCGTCTTGACCCTTTCGAGAAGACCGAGTATGCGCTCCCCCGCGCGGATCCGCGCCCTCAGCTCGTCCCATTCGAAAGGTTTCCTGATGTAGTCGTCGGCGCCTGCGTCAAGGCCCTTGACCGCGTCTTCCTTTCTGTCCTTGCCGGTAAGGAGGATGATGTATACGTAGGAAGACCGCTCCGAACGGATCCTCCGGCAAAGCTCGAGACCGTCCATGACCGGCATCATCCAGTCGGCGATGAGAAACCTGATGTCTTCGGACTACAGGATGTCCCTGGGATCCTGCCCGTTTTCCGTGACCCTGACCTCATGCCCCCAGAGTTCAAACTTTTTTTCGAGGAGCTGCCTTAAAATGGGGTCGACTTCTGCGATGAGAATTTTCATATTTTAAGCCTGGTCCTTCCGGGTTCGCAAAGCGGAGCATTGTTCCCCGTGGAATATATAGCATTATAACACATCGCCGCAGCTTCAAACCTTTATCCGCAACACCGGTAACCCGAGCCGCTGACGTGTGTTCTCTCCCTTGAAGAGGTCGGACTTCCTCCCGGGCGCATCCCCTCTTTCTCCTTCGTGGAGGGCCTGAAGTTTCGTCGGAAGTGTCGAGGCGTGGTGGACGGTGTATTTGCCGTATTTTTCGGCAATGATATCGACGGCGGTATAGATCTTCCCCATCTTCTCGATCTTTGCGGTGTCGTCGAAGAGGGAATACTGGACCTTCGTCTCATGCAGAAGTCCCCCGAGGACAACCCCTGTCTGGCGATAGAGGGTATGGGGCCGATAGATCTGATCGAAGCCTTCCCGAAGCGGCCCGAAGAGGTCGACGGGATAGGCTGTCGGCCGGTTCAGTTTCAGTTCCATCCCGGCATCCCTGAATTCCCGGGTCCGGAGAAAGAGGATGAGCCTCGTTGCGGCGAGCCCGTAGCGCCGCGCCTTGATGCAGGCGTTTTCGAGGTTCTTCGAAAGCTGGGCGAAGACGAAGATCTCGTCATGCGAGGGAGGGGTGAAGGTCTTTGTCTTGCTGATAGACTGATAGCTGCTCTTCGATTCGGCAACGACAGGATAGACGCTCCTTCCATTCAACTCATGCCATATCTCGAGGTAAGGCTTTGAGAGGTGCTTTTGGATGAAACCCTCGTCCTTCCTCGCAAACTGAAGCGCGGTCCTGACCCCGAACTTCCCGAGGAAGGCGGCCGTGTTCGGCCCAATCCCCCAGACCTTTTCGACCGGCAGTTTTTCGAGAAAGAGATGGATGTCTCTCCCGGGGATGAGGGTGAGGCCCCGCGGCTTCTTATGCTTCGAGCCTATCTTCGCCAGCACCTTTGAGAGGCTCACCCCCACCGACACCGTTATGCCCAGCTCCTGCTCGATCGTCTCCTGCATCTTTTGCGCGATCGATCCGTAAGGACCGTGGAAGCTCCTCCTTAGTCCGGTGAGATCGACGAACGCCTCATCTATAGAGTATTCCTCGACGTCGGGTGAGAACCGCCTCAGTATCTCGAACATCCTGACGGAAAAGAGGCTGTAGGTCTCGTAATCCGAAGGCACAATAATCGCCCCGGGGCAGATCTTCTTTACGTCGTAAAGACTCACACCCCTCGATATCCCCATCGCCTTCGCCTCGTAGCTTGCGGCCGCCACGATGCCCCGCTCCTTTCCGGTGATCACCGGCTTCCCGCGCAACTCGGGATGCACCGCCTGCTCGCAGGACGCAAAGAATGCGTCGGCGTCCAGATGGACGATCGCCCTCGGCCAGGAACGGATGGTTAAAGGTTGGGTGGACATGGGAATACTGAGCGACGTATTGGGATCATATTTTACGTATATATGTGATCGTTTTTCAGCTGTCCACACCCGGAAACATGTCGCCATTGAAGTCACGGGCCAGCGTTCTGAACAAAACATAAGTGAAGTCTTTATTGGCAAGTACTCGCGGGTAGAATATCTCTTTCCCTGACAAGTCATAGCCGGATCGAAATTGCTGTTTGCGCAGCAAATCGGTCCAACCTGCCTTTTGTCCCGCAACTTTTTGGAAATATTTTTCGGTTAGTACCCCGCGATCTTCAAGGTATCGTATGAAAATTGAGCGCCCGATAAGCGCATGAGCAAAGCGCACATTGTCCCTGGAAAGACCGGCATTGATAAGCTCTTTGCGGACAATCTTCAGGTCACGGATGAGCGCCTTGTCTGCGCGATTATTCAAATCGCCGAAGCGAGTATCTCCAAAGACACGCCCGGACTCGATATTATCCCGATGGAACTTCTGAATTTCTGCCGATGTTTTCGCAAGATCGCGAAGTAATTCCAGATGGTTGAGCTTCTTCCATTCGGCCTCTTTGCTTATGTCGATCGGCTTTTGAGCAAGATCATAAACTGTAACTTCACCTGGAGTTGCAAGAAACAGCAGCCTTGGGCGTGCGAGGCTCCATGCCTTATTGAATGCCTTTATTTTCTCCCTAAGATCCGCGCTACATTCGGCAAACACCGCCACAGGGTTATTTTCAAGAAAGAAGATCTTTTCGGCTCCTGTCCTTTTGGCCGCAGCAAGCCATTCCCCTTTTTCCAGCCAATCGACACGACTGCGGCATAAGGCAGGGTCATTCGTTGCTGTTAACAGGTCCCCGGAAGCAAGATCAAGCTCTTTGTATAGTAAATCCAGAG
Source organism: Thermodesulfovibrionales bacterium (assembly GCA_046704045.1). Classification (GTDB taxonomy): domain Bacteria; phylum Nitrospirota; class Thermodesulfovibrionia; order Thermodesulfovibrionales; family UBA6898; genus JAWOKY01. The sequence goes on from JBJKSM010000175.1 coordinate 4,385, forward strand.
TTCTCACTTATTTATCTCCCAAAACAAGGTTTATTCGGACCACCCCGTTGTATTACGGCACTCTAAGTCTTTCAATCTCTCTCTGAATTTCCTCAATGATTTCAACGTTGTGAATCTTCTTTTTCTTGCCGCCCGCTTTGATTGAGTATATAAAGAAAACACGGCCGCCGAATCGGTCCTGAAATTTTTTATGATTGACTTCATGCATTTTCACCCACTGGTATTGATTCAGCGACTGACCTGAAGCTATCGGCTTTATCTGAATGCCTATAAATTTATCGTCAACCTGAATATAAAAATCGACATTGTAGGCCCTGTCCCATTTGTCCGGGGCAGGATGGATCTCGATGTGCAAAACGGACTCCAGTTGGCCATAGATCGTGTCGATTTCTGACCTGTATCCCTCGTACGTTCTGTTTAAAACAAGGTTATATGCATAGTCTATGCATTCTTCCTTTTGGATCGATTCAAGCTCGCGTTGAACCACCTCCGAGAGTTTTATGTAAAGCCTTTCGCCTAAATCATGGATAAACTCTATGGTTATCTTGGCCCCATCTTGTTTTTTCTGTCTGGCATTATTGAAATAATATGTTTCCCAATCCTCAAAAGTATCAGGAGCGCATTGCCTGATTAACTCAGAAGTCGGGCCAACGCTGGACGCCTTATTCAGCCCCCACCGGTTCATTCCGTAATTCAATAACGTTTCTCTTTTGAACTTGAGATTTCTGCCTTCGCTGCCTGAAAGCCATTCTTTCGGCATTATGTCATCCCCTCATCTGTAGAAACCTGGCTTTATATTTATAGTCAAGTACGGTATCGACATCGGCAAGATTGTTCTTTATCAGATGAGCATTGATGAAGGTTTTGTTTTTCAGGTAAAGATAACACAGCAGGGTTCCGTCACTATCGTGCTTTACGGAATCGAACTTCAAGAAAACTTTCTCTCCTTTTAACTTACCTGAAAGAAATTTCAAGGCTTCTCCATTTACAGCCTTTTTCCCTTTTACTCCTAACAGTTTTATCTTTAGACCGCTATTCAAAATTATAAGCTCGGGACTCACAATTTCTTTTACCGAATAATAGACTTCCCTTCTTTGATTTTCAGAATTATCTATTTTTGAGCCGAATTTTAGTCTTTTAGGATCAATTTTCTTATCAAACTTTACAGGATCTTTAAATATATAAGGCAACTCTTTAATGCGATCTTTCAGGTTGATACCGGTCTTGTTTTGTCTTGTGATTTTAATCTCGGCTTCCTTCGTGGAAGCAGTTTCATGCATTCCGAGTTTGCCTTTTATGTGACATATAAAATCTCCGTTGATCTCGAAGCCTACAGAGTTTCGGGATAGGTTTTTGGCTGCCAGCATTGTGGTCCCGCTTCCTAAAAAAGGGTCCAATACCGTATCGCCGACAAAACTGAACATTTTGATGAGACGCTTCGGCAATTCTTCAGGAAACATCGCAAGGTGTCTGTCTTGTCTTTCCCCCGGAAAATTCCAATGCCCTGCAAAATATTGGTTCCATTCCTCCTGCGTCAGCTTTGATTGCTCTTTTATTGCCTTGCTCACAGCTGGAGAACTGCCGTATTTCTTGAAGATCAGTATAAATTCGTAATCGAGTTTAAGGATTCCATTACGAGGATATGGAAAAGACCCCATGATCGTTGCGCCGCCGGTGGTATTGCAGGTTGTAACTTTCTGCCAAATGACAGCCCCCATGTAATCGAACCCTATTGTTTCGCAGAATTTTATTATCTCTTCCCTGATGGGAATGACCTTGTATCTTCCATAATAGACGGAGCGCGCAAACTGATCTCCGATATTTATGCATAGACGGCAACCTTTATGTAAGACCCTATGGCATTCATTCCAGACCAGGTTAAGATTGTTGATATATTCCTCGTAAGTGTCATAAAAACCGATCTGATTTCCACCTCCATAGTCTTTCAACTGCCAATATGGAGGAGAAGTGACAACAAGATGAACAGATTCAGCAGGAATTTCCCCCATACATCTCGAATCGCCGGTAATTATTTTATGGGATGTTTTCATGTTTAAATGATTTTAGCACACATGTCGTCGTTTACTCCGCTGCCTCCACGCTTAGCGTACCAAACTACTACAAGCCGGAATTCGGCATAACGGGCACATAAAAAAGGATCGACATTTCCCCCTACACCTGCCGCGCCCGGCTCTCGATCATCTTCTGAAGCTCATACGCGGCGATATGGGCCTTGATGGCAGCTGCATTTACCGCCCTTTGGGTGCGGAAAAGGTCCCGCAAGCCATACAGTGCACAGACTGCAATAACCAGGTAAAACAGGTCTTCAAGACATTTAAGCATGAATACATGGGTCATTGTTTTCTCCTCCTTGTGCGTTATGTCCTTTTACTTATACTTTCTCACCACTGCGGTCACCACACCGGCGATCTTTAATTCGCTCTTCGGGCTGATGGGCTTATAATTGGGATTTGCCGGCAGGAGGGTGACGCTCTCGCCCCGTTTCATTAGGTATTTCATCGTCCATGCGCCGTCGACTTCGGCGATCACGATGTCGCCGCTTCTGGGCGCCTGGCCCTTGTCGACGATCACCATGTCGCCGGGGAGTATGCCAGCCCCGGACATCGAATCGCCCGAGACCTTGAGCAGAAAGGTCGCCTCCCGGTTCTGGATAAGAAGTTCATCGAGCGAAAGGGCGTCTATGAGTTCCTCTTCGGCAGGGCTCGGAAACCCCGCCTCGACTGTGCCGAGGATCTTCACCGAAAGACCGATCGAGCCGGGGATGAGCCTGCCTTTTTCGTCCCTCCCGATTATCTTGAGCTGTTCGAGTCTGTCGACGAGCTTCGAAACCGCGTTCTTCGACCTCAGTCCGACCAGCTCTCCGATCTCCGAGAAGCTCGGCATCCTGCCCTTTTCCCGGTAGAAACCCGCAATCTCCCTTACCCTGGACCGGAGCGCAGCTTCTTTCATATCCCTGTTCATGGTTCCATTATAAGGTGAACGAACGTTCACTGTCAAGAGGGAGACAGCAAAACCGGGCAACCACAGGGGATTGCCCCTACAGGATGTGATAGAACAGCGCGCGAGCAAGGCGTGTCCTCCCCTTCGAAAACTTAGGCGAGCACGGCCACCCGGAGCGTTAAGGCGATGGATAGCGAGCTGTTGGCGAGCGAATTACAAGAATTGGTATCCTTGCATCAAAGTCCCAAAGGGACTTTCATTTCAGCATGTCTGAGCCCGAAGGGCGGGTTCTGAAATTCAGCGAGGATGGCCGGCGCAGCCGTGAAGAGTTTTCGTTGGGGCGCCCTTCTTTGGGTTACCTTTCTTGGGCGGCAAGAAAGGTAACCGGGGTTTTGGGCGAAGCCCCATTTGGTAAGAAGTTTTTTTGTCTTGTTTGTCTTGTCTGTAAGGCGGGTTAGGCCGTCAGGCCTTCTTTACGAAATCTCCGAACCCCTTCAGTATCCTGAGCCCCAGCTCCTGGCTCTTTTCCGGGTGGAACTGCGTTGCGAAGACGTTGTCCTTCCATATCATGGAGGTGAAGGTGACGCCGTAATCGGTTGTCGTTGCAGTGACACCGTCATCGTCGGGAACGACGTAGAAGGAATGGACGAAGTAGAAGTAGGAGTTGTCGGGGATCTCCGCGAGGATGGGCGGCTTTTTGACGATATTTATCGTGTTCCAGCCCATGTGAGGCACTTTTTCTTTGATCTGGAACCTGACGACCTTCCCCTTGAAGATATCGAGTCCCCTGCATCTGCCGAACTCTTCGGATTCACTGAAGAGGACCTGCAGGCCGAGGCATATGCCGAGATAGGGTTTCCCCTTTTCTATGGACCGGCCGATCGACTCGGTCAGGGAAAGGTTGGTGAGGTTCCTGATGCAGTCCCTGAAAGCCCCTACGCCGGGCAGGACAACCGCAGCAGCGGATTCGACAGTCTTTGGGTCCGATGTGACGACGGCGTCCACACCGACTTTTTTGAAGCCCTTTTCGACGCTCCGCAGGTTTCCCATCCCGTAATCAACTATCGCGATCATTTTTTATATTACTTGCCGGGTCATGCAATCGTCAACTTCCGGTCACCCGCCCAAAACGTCATTCCCTTCGGTGGAGCGAAAAATATATAATAGCCTATGAAACGTTTCGTCTTTCATCCCGCGCTTCCCGGCAGAGTGGGAACCCGATGACTTCCGGCGACAGCGAACTCGCCTATTACTCGGAGGCAATGGAGGTTGCCGAACGGGTAAAGGATATCTCCGGGATATCGAGGAACTGCAACCGGATCGCGACCATCTACCAGAAGCGGGGCGACTATGACAGGGCGCTCGAATTCTCACACAAGGCACTCGACATCGCGGAGAAGATCGGCGACAGGTGCGAGGTCTCCGAGAGCTGTCACCGGATCGCGATCGTTCACCAGAAGCGGGGCGACTATGACAGGGCGCTCGAATTCTCACACAAGGCACTCGACATCGCAGAGGCAACGGCAGACGAGGGCGGGATATCGAAAAACTGCAACCAGATCGCGATCGTTCACCAGAAGCGGGGAGACTACGACAGGGCGCTCGAATTCCACAACAGGGCGTTCGGGATCGCTGTGAGAACCAAAGACAGCGACGGGATTACGGCGGGCTACCAGAATATCGGCATTGTTCATCAGAAGCGCGGCGACTACGACACTGCTCTTGAACTTTCTCACAAGGCGCTGGCCATCAAGGAAAAGACCGATGATTTTTACACCATCCTGCGCATTTACGGGCAGATAGGGCTCCTTCATAAACTGAAGGGCGATTATGACCGGGCACTGGAATTCTCCCGCAGGGCGCTCGATACCGCCGAAGAGATCGACGACATTGCCGGGGTTTCGATGAGCTACAACCAGATCGGAGAGGTCCATCAGGAGCGGGGCGATTACGACGGAGCCCTGGAATATTCACGCAAGGCCCTTGAAATTGCCGAAAAGATCGGCGACGTTGCAGAAGTCGCGAAGAGCTGCAGCCAGATCGCTATCGTCCATCGGAAAAGGGGCGACTACGACAGGGCACTCGAATTCTCC
>JBJKSM010000176.1:0-5545 GCA_046704045.1 Thermodesulfovibrionales bacterium
AATTTAATCTGCCTTGCACCGCAGGCCGAAAAAGGTTGCAGAATGTACGATTACGAGCGATAATTGAACAGAAAAAAAAGACCCGCAAAGCGGGCCTGCAGGGCAAAAAAGGTCACGCCAGTGAAGACCCGGGAGACCGACAATGGCAAAAAACACCGATGATTACGCAAAACTCGCGATTGAAGATGCGATAAAGGAACTCGTTACCGACGCGGCAAAGGGGTTGTCACAGGCCGAAGCCGAAAAGCGCCTCGCCGAATACGGCCACAACGAGATCCCTGAAAAGGAAGAGTCCCTGCTGCACCGTGTCTTCAGACGGTTCTGGGGGCCCATTCCGTGGATGATAGAGGTCGCCGCGCTCCTTTCGGCCGCGGTCCGGCGGTGGGAGGATTTTTTCATCATAATGGTCCTGCTCTTCACCAACGCCTTCATCGACCTCTGGCAGGAATCGAAGGCCCTGAGCGCCCTGAAGGTACTCAAGGAAAAACTGGCAAAGAAGGCGCTCGTTCTTCGTGAAGGAACCTTCCGGACCATAGACTCAAGAGACCTGGTCCCCGGCGACATCATCAAGGTCAGGATCGGCGACGTCGTGCCTGCCGACCTGAAGCTTCTCGAAGAGGGGTATCTCCAGGCGGACCAGTCGGCGCTCACGGGGGAATCCCTGCCGGTCAACAAGGGCCGGGGGGACATCGCCTACTCCAACTCCGTCATAAAGCAGGGCGAGATGATGGCGGCGGTCGTCAATACGGCGTTGAACACCTTCTTCGGCAAGACGGTGGCCCTCGTTGCAAAGGCGGAAAGGGAAGAGCGCAGCCATTTCCAGAAGGCGGTCATAGGCATCGGGAATTACCTGATCCTCATTACCGTATTTCTCGCGACCCTCATCCTGATCACGGCGCTGTTCCGCCAGGAGAACATGATAGAGATACTCAGGTTCACCCTCGTCCTGACCGTTGCCGCGATACCGGTCGCGCTGCCGGCCGTCCTGACGGTCACCATGGCGGTGGGCGCCATAAACCTCGCAAAGAAGCAGGCGATCGTGAGCCGCCTCGTTGCGGTTGAGGAATTAGCCGGGGTGGACGTGCTCTGCTCCGACAAGACCGGTACCCTCACCCAAAACAGGATGACCGTCTCGGACCCGCTCGCCTTCGGCGATCATACGGTGGGCGAGGTGATGCTCTATGCCGCGCTCTCATCGAAAGAGGAAAACAGGGACCCCATCGAAGAGCCCGTCTTCGAGTATCTGCGTACGTCGGGAAAGGCCGGCGAGCTGAACCTGTACCGGCAGGTGCAGTTCATCCCTTTCGATCCGGTGCGCAAGCGGACCGAGGCCTCCGTGGTCAAGGCTGAAAAGACCTTCGCGGTCACGAAGGGGGCCCCGCAGGTGATACTGGACCTTTGCGAGGACGAGGCGGAAAGGCCCGCGATCCTGGACAAGGTCGAGGAGCTCGCCGCAAAGGGTTACCGCACGCTCGGCGTTGCGATGAAGGGACCCGGGGATGACTGTTTCAAATTCACAGGCCTCATCCCCCTCTTCGATCCCCCGAGGGAAGACTCGCGGGCGACGATAGATGAAGCGAGAGGTCTCGGTCTCGACGTGAAGATGGTCACAGGAGACAACACCGCCATCGCGCGGCATATCGGCGATATCCTCGGAATAGGCAGCGACATTCTTGATGCCAACGAGCTGAAGGGCGCAAGCAGCAGGGAGTTCGTGATACTTGGCCGGGTCATCGGGACCGAGCTTTACAGGAGACTTTCTCCGCAGGTTTCCGAACAGGACATAGAGCGCTTTTCAAGGGGCGTCGTGAAAGACCTCGAACACACCTTCGAGCATGTGGCGCTGCCCCCGGGACACGTCAAGAGACACGAGTCCGAGATCATCGCGCTGATAGAGGACGCGGTCGGCTTCGCCCAGGTCTTTCCCGAGGACAAGTACATCATTGTCGACAAGCTCCAGAAGGGCGGGCATATCGTGGGCATGACGGGCGACGGTGTGAACGACGCCCCGGCGCTCAAGAAGGCGGACGCCGGCATCGCGGTCTCGGGCGCCACGGACGCTGCAAGGGCCGCAGCGGACGTCGTCCTGCTGGCCCCCGGCCTGTCGGTTATCGTGGACGCCATCAAGGGCGCGCGCATCACCTTCGAGCGGATGAAGAGCTACAGCATTTACAGGATCGCCGAGACGATCCGGGTCATCCTCTTCATGACGGCGGCGATCATCATATTCAATTTCTACCCGGTCACGGCGATCATGATCATCATACTGGCATTTCTGAACGACCTGCCGATTCTCGCTATCGCCTACGACAGGACAAAAGTGGACGACAAACCGGTCCGATGGAACATGAAGGAGGTGCTGGTCGTAGCGACGGTCCTCGGGGTCCTCGGGGTCATCGCCAGTTTCGGTATCTTTTATATAGCCGAAAAATACATGCGGCTGCCCGCCCCCGTGGTCCAGAGTTTTATCTTCCTCAAGCTTGCAGTCGCCGGACATCTGACGATATTCGTGACGCGCACGGAAAACCACTTCTGGAAAAAACCCTATCCCTCTCCTCTCCTCTTCTGGGCCGCACTTTCCACAAAGGTCCTGGCGACATTGTTTACCGTTTACGGGTGGTTCGTTTCCCCGATCGGGTGGCGATACGCCTTCCTGATCTGGGGATACGCCCTCGCATGGTTCGTGGTCAACGACTATTTCAAGATCTGGACGTACAGGATGCTGCGGAAGGAAAAGGTTGTCTGACAGGGAGATAAGCAGGGTCCGTAGATCCGGGGAGGAGGCCCGGGGTCTTTATGACAGGCTAAGCAGGTGGTACGAGCTTTGTCCTCGACTGTTCGACGACTGCCGGCCGATACTGGGCGCATTCATCGAAACCGCCGGCTTCGGCGTCCTCGATGGTCGGTGACAGCGGTCGCCGGCATCCCCGTCGAGACCGTGCTCGCCGCAAAGAACGTATAGCCGCCCGGTCTACTTCAGCGTATAGAGCAGCATCAGGTTGGTCACGTAGACCAGCGATATCGAGATCGAGTCCCATGCCATGAACAGCGGCTTTCTCTCGGCACGATAGGTCGACCCTATCACAGCGATCGCGGTCATCGCGATCGCGGACATGGCGGAAATCATGTGGTGCTGGCTCACGAAGGAAAGAAGCGGTCCTTTAGTAAAAAAGATGTCGTCCAGGCCGAGGATGAATATGTTGAAAATATTGCTACCGAAGAGGTTCCCTATGGCGAGGTCCACCGCGTCGATCCTTACCGCCGCAACGCAGACCACCACCTCGGGTAGAGAAGTGGACACGGCGATGAAGATATTGCCGACAAAGGTCTGACCAAGGCCGGTTGTTTCCGCGATCCCCTTTCCTATCTCGGGGAGGAAGAGGGCCGCGACAACAACCACCGCCGCATTTATGCCGTAATTTACGACAGCAGTCCTGACGGCTATGTTTTCATATTTCAGCTCGCGTGCGACCTCCTTTATGAACTTGGAGATCTGTCTCTTCTCATAGAAATAGACCAGCCGCATGGCGAGGAAATAAATGACCGCGATCAGGAGGGTGTACGGTCCTATCCACCCGATGATGAACCGCCGGCCGGGAAAGGCGAGACCCGCGGCAACGATGCTCAGCAGCAGTATGCCGAAGCCCGCGGAGAGCACATGTCCGTGGTGCGCCTTCGAAGAAAGCGGCATCGGCCGGTAAAGGGCGTCGAGGAACGCGAGGATGAGCAGATTGAATACGCAGCTTCCGAGGATGTCCCCAAGCGCTATATCGGGGGCGCCGGCATAGGTGACCGAGCTGATGCCGGTTGCAAGCTCCGGAAGCGAGGTGACGGAGGCCATGAGCACAACGCCGGTCCAGTTCCCTCCGAGTCCCGTCTTTTCGGAGATGATGTCGCCGTATTTCGAAAGCTTCGTCCCCGAATAGACGACCGCGAACGTGCATAGAAGAAATTCGCCCCAGAGGATCATCGGCCGTACCTTCTGAAGAAAGTCAGCGCACTCTTCATGGCTTCTCTCCCTCCGTAACAAGTATAATGTCGCCCGCCTCGAATGTGAAACCGGGCGTGGGGTTCGCAGGGACCTTCCGTTTCAGAAGTTCCAGTTCCATCTTACTCCCAGCTTACGTTATGCGGGAGGCGGTGGCAACCCAACAGCGCGACAGATAACGCAGTGACGAGGTCATTCCCGCACACGCGGGAATCCAATGGCAGGCTGCTGCAACCTGACCGAACCAATTCCAGCCCTTCGGTTTATATTGTTTTACCCATATCAAAAGCTTTGTTCATGGCGTCACTTTTTTTGATATCTCCGATTTCCCAGGCACCGGTGCCATAAACAACGCCCTTTTCTTTCGCTCCGGAAAGACAGGAAGTAAATCCCCTGAATCCTTCCAGGGTCCGCTCCATTGCCCGCTTGCTGCTGTCCGCGGCGGCCACGATGAAATACATCTCCTTATTTCTGATCTCGGTATATCTCGCAACAGTTCTATCGATCAGCGTCTTCATCTGCGCGTTCATGGTGTAGAAATACACAGGCGTTGCCATCACGATGACATCAGCAGTGACCATTTTATCCAGGATTTCAGCCATATCATCCTTCCGGACACACTTGTGTAGGCGATAATTTAAACGGCCCCAAAAACGATAATTTCGGGACAGTGAGTTCAGGAGGCAAGACGCACCTGTGCAAAGCCTCGGGATTTTGAGGCGAGCGGAATCTGGAATGGATATTTTGGGGACGGCGCATTTTATTTCGATTTCTGTTTTCTGGATAACCTATAAGACCTCCCCTCGAAAGTAAGAAACCTGCCGTTGAAGCTGAGCCGGTCGAGTATGGCCGATGCTGCAGCGCCGGAGAATATTGAACCCCACTCCTTGGGCGGCAGATTCGTGGTTATAAGAGTGGGCAGTATTTCCGAGCGTTTGGAGATGACCTGAAAGAGGATATCGGTATCTTCCTTTTTGTGGTATGTATAGCCCAGCTCATCGATACAGAGGACCTTGAGCCTTGCGTAGTACTCTATTTTGGCCGTAGGGCTCAGGGCCTTCTGGATCTTCGAGGTAAGATCAAAGGCTGTCAGACAGGCGGTTGAATGTCCCTGCAGTATCGCTTCGTAGCATATGGCGGAACCGATATGGGATTTCCCCAGGCCTGTATCGCCGATCAGGACGAGATTTGCGGCGCCGTCGATCCAGGGAGAGTTTACGAAGGACATGATGTCCTCTTTGCTTATCTTCGGATTGAAATGCCAGTCGAACTGGCTCAGGGTTTTGACCTGTTTAATCCCGGAGGCCCTGAGCAGTCGTTTGATCTTATGCTGCCTACGGTACTCAATTTCCGTCCGGAGAAAGTCTGATATGATATCCTGGCGGTCTGAGGGGATCTCCCTGACCGGCGTTCTGCATCCCAGCTCAGCAAGCAGGGAATCAAGATTCTGTTTCGTCATCGTACACCTCCAACCCCCTGGCCTTATACGTTATGTTCAAGAGATTTCCATTCTGTGGGGAAACAGCTTCAGACACTTCCGATGGACCGGCCTGCAGA
>JBJKSM010000177.1:0-11007 GCA_046704045.1 Thermodesulfovibrionales bacterium
GTTCGACCGTACTGTAAAGGAAATCGATGAGTTTTGCCTCCAACTTCCGTCTCCAAATCCCGGGGCCCGCGACTTTAGCCACTTTGGCGGCAAATCCCGGAATGGAATGAAGAATCCTGCCAAAATCCGTCTTGCTCATAATGCACAGCAGACCTTCTTCCATAACCTGGACTGATTCATCTTTTTCAAGAGAACCAAGGACGGCCATCTCACTGATGATTGCCCCTCCCTTTACGATGTCAAGAATGTTCTCCTTGCCCAGAGGCTGTAATTTTGCTATCTTTACTACTCCCTTTAAAAGGAGATAGGTATTATTGTCTTTGGAACCCTGGGAGTAGATAAGTTCCCCCTTTTTTATCTCCCGTATACTGGTGCAGCTGTCGACTATTCTGTATTCTTCATCAGTCAAATTGCTGAAAATGTCTGTCTCCTTGAGATAGCACAGTTTCTTTCGATTTGGCATCCCATCTCCATTTCATGTCGGCCGGAATTTCTTATCTCTGCGATTCTAAATGATTTGTTAGAAACTTTGATGTAATGTCCCTTACAAACACGTTCAACTTGGCCTTTGATTCAAAACAAGGAATGTCCGCTATTCAGCCGAAGCAGCGCTCCGAACGATAAACTATAGACCCTGATCAGCCACGGCAGGCCCAGCTGTCGACCGAAGAAGCAATCCTCCACGAGCGACGCTATGATATCGCGGATGCCGCACAGTCCTCGAACCGTATGAAATCCTGTCTCTCGACTGGCATGAGGTTGACTTCTTCAGGCGCGCGATCACGCTTTTGGTGACCAAGAACATGGAGAAGAGGACCATACCCCTTAACCAGACGGTCTTGGAGTTTCTCAAGACAAAGAGCAAGGTTAGACACATATCGGGTTACGTCTTCAGTTCGTCGGCTGGGACCAAGATCAGTCCGAGAAATCTGCTCAGGGCTTTCTATTCAGCGAGAAAGAAGGCGGTGCTTGAAGATGTGCGTTTTCATGACTTGCGTCACACCTTTGCCACAAGGCTGGTTCAGGCAGGGGTCGAGCTCTACGTGGTAAAGGAGCTTCTTGGGCATAAGTCGCTGAAAATGACGATGCGCTACGCTCATCATTACCCTGAGTCCTTGAGGCATGGAGTGGATGTTCTGGACAGAATAAGAGAGCAATCTCCGGAAAATGGTTACATTTTGGTTACAGTGGCCACAAAGTCGAAAGTGTGCCCTGTATTGTTTGCCATCGCCGTGGCGGTGCCAACTGCACTTCTTGGAAGTCCCTTCTTGACAGCTTTTTAAAATACAGCTTTCTAATTTCCATAACTCTAACCTCCTGAATGGTTTGTCGGTTCCGGTCCGAAATCGTGTATTTCTTCAAAGGACAGCATCTGGATCCCCGGAGCGAGGGTGACAACTTCTTACTTATCTTCTTGACAGAGGAGCTTTCTTTCAATAAAATAACTCATATGACATTAATGTCTTATGGGTGATTCCATGCTTAACTACTTTTACAGGAAAGACGACCGAGACATTTTCTCCGGCAGGGAAGAAGAACTCTCTCTGATGGAGGGGTACCTGCTTTCAACGCGGCCCGCCGACATACACCTTTCGGGTCTGAGGCGCATCGGCAAGACGATGCTCATAAAAGAGTTCATAAAACGCCACATCCATGATAAGACCGTTCTCCCGGTTTATATCAACCTTGAGGAGATAGCGGAGATCCCGGAGGATTTTGCCCTCAAATACGTGGGGTGGCATATCTACTGGTATTACGCGAAAGGGGACAGGCTTCCGACCCCCTTCCTGCATCTGCCGTCGCTCCTTTTCGAGGTACATGACAAGGAACTCAGAGACGCCCTGACGGGAATCGTCCATGAACTGGAAAAGGGAAAAGCGGATAGGCAAAGGCTTCTGGGGGAGTGTTTCGGTTTTTCCGGTGCTCTTGCCCGGTTTTCCAAGAAGCGTGTGATACTCTTTCTCGACGAGTTCCAGGAGATCCAGACTCTCAGGAACTTTGAGCAGACAAAGAACATCCTGAAGGTCATGAGAGGGGTTAAGGACAGGGCTCAGAACGTAACCTGCTGTATCAGCGGCTCGATCGTCTCCGAGATGGAGTATATAACGCGGGACAGCAACAGCCCTCTGTTCAACCAGTTCACGCACATCCCCCTCATGCCCTACTCAAGGAATGAATCACGGGAACTTATTGATAAATTCATACCGGATACCGGCAATAGGAACGCCGGGCTTTTACACCACTACAGTAACGGCGCCCCCTTCTACCTGGTCCAGATATTGAGAAAGGTCGGCATGTTTTTGAAAAGAGGGGAACCACTGTCGGAGGGCCTCATAAAACGGGCATTCATCTCCGAGGCTCTCTCGCCGAACGGACTGATCCATTCATACTGCAATTACCTCTATAATATCTCCCTTCAAAAGGCCAGGGGGTACGGAGTACTAAGGTCCCTCCTCGATGTAATCGCCCTCGCTGAGGAGCCCATGACCCAGTCGGAGCTCGCGCGGGAGTTACGGATGAGCCAAGGTCCGGTGAGGATCAATCTGAAGGAACTTCAGGATATCGGCCTGTTATTTGAAAAAGACAGGAAATACTATTATCAAGACCCGGTCCTCAGATACTGGGTGGCATATGTCCAGCACGGGGTCGAGGTCCCTGATTTTCCTACGGAAAGGGACCTCCTTGCCATTATTGAAGATCTGGACAAGAAATACCGCTTTGTCTCGGAGGAACTCGGGAAGGAAAAGGAAGGGGCCATAAGGGAACTCTTGAGACAGTTTGGAGGGCAGGAGATCGAGGGCGGCATCTTCGGTGTAAAAGGCCGCATGACCCTCCCGAAGTTCAGCAAGATTGACAGATATCTATCCGAAGACGGCAAGACTGAAATCGATATCCTTGCTCAAAATAAATCGAAATGGGCCATCGAGGTCAAGTGGAAGACCAAAGCTGTCGGCGCTAAAGAGATAACATCTTTTTTCAATAAAGCCTCTCATCTGGCGGACAGATACTGGTATATTTCCAAGGCGGGATTTACGGAAGAAGCAAAGACCCTGGCGTCGAAAAGAGGAATGCTTCTATCAGATGAAAGGGATATTAATGCGCTTAGGAATGAACTGAAAACAGCCGGTGGCTAACTACTGTGGATCAACGATCGGATTGCAATCAAAAAGTCGGCTTTGTTCTTAAGGGCATCATGCATGTTCCGGGCTTTCCTACCATTTGACATATTGACAATCTGATCCTCATTCAGCCGGCGCCTCGTCCGTTGCAGTCTACGTGGCTGGAGAATGGAAACAATCCGTCCAGCGACCATACCAGGTTTTCCCTCCAATATATTCATCTTCTCAAACAGGGAGCGATAAAGAGCCTCCTAAAATATGTCGACGAGCGCTCAGGAATGACACCGCGACACGTCATTTACCGGGAACAAGGGGAAAAAAGAACCGGCTGAAAAACTGAATCGATTACTGGATTGTCTTAAAGAGAAACGAAAACAAGAAGGAGAATAAATTATGGCGACAGGGATCTATAAGCGGGGCAACATTTGGTGGATACGATATACCGGCACTGATGGACGGCAAAAGAGAGAGCGTTCCGGAAATAAGTTTCAAGATGCAAGTTTACTCCTGGCGCATCGTAAAAACGCCGTAGGGAAATATAAAGAGCCCGAGATTAAGAGCATCCCAAATTATTTATTTCCGGAACTTGCCGAGAGGTATATGGACTGGATCGCGGGAAGGCAGGCTTCAGCAAAGGTTAAAGGATATATCATAGGCCAACTGAAGGAGATCTTCGGAGCCCTTCCCCTGAAAAGATTCGATACGGCAATCGTAGAGCAACTGCAGACAGACCTGATCAATAAGAGGTACAAAGCATCCTCGAACAATAAGGTCCTCAATGTTCTCAAAGCCATGGTTGCTAAGGCTGTTGAATGGGAAATGGTCGAGGAGGCAGTATTGAAGCGTATCCGAAAGGTTAAGTCTATGAGGGATGAAGAAAAACGTCTCCGGTATCTTTCAGTTGAAGAATGCCCCGTCCTGATAAGCGCATGCGAGCCCCACCTGCGGCCCATAGTAATTACGGCACTCAATACCGGCATGAGGCGAGGGGAAATATTAGGACTTAAGTGGACCAATATAGACCTGAGAAATGGTTTTATCCTTCTGGATAAGACGAAGACCGGAGAGCGCCGGGAAATCCCTGTCAACAACACCTTGAAAAGAGTTCTGCAGGGCTTACCCAGGAGGCTTGATATTCCCCATGTCTTTTTCAATCAGGACACACGAAACCCCTATCGGGACATCAAGCGGGCCTTCGCTACGGCAAAGAAAAGAGTAGAAACCCTGAAATGCCCTGACTGTTATCACAAAAAGCCAAGGCTGAAAACCAAAGATGAAGCCGGCTCCTGTCCAAATTGCGGGGCAAAACTGGCGGTCATCAAAGGCATTGAAGACTTTCATTTTCATGATCTGAGGCATACGTTCGCGTCTCACTGCATAATGGCCGGAGTCGACATAACCACCCTATCCAAGCTTCTCGGGCATAAGAGCCTGAAGATGACCCTCAGATATGCGCACCTCGCGCCGTCCCACCTTGTAAGGGCAGCAGATATCCTGGATAAGTTTTTAACCGGTGAAAAAATGATTAGCACAAAATTAGCACAGTGCATCTAAGTCATTGATTTCAAAGAATCCAAATATACATTTATTACCCCAAAACGGTAGAGGTCGTCTCCGTCTTGAAATATAGGCTGAGTTCGTAGCCTGGCTAAAGCGATCAACAAAGAAATGATTAGCACAAAATTAGCACAAAAACAAGGAGCTACAGGCTGATCAAAACCTGTAACCCCTTGTTTTATATGGTAGGCCCGGGCGGTTTCGAACCGCCGACCTCTACCGTGTCAAGGTAGCGCTCTCCCCCTGAGCTACGAGCCTGTTTCGCGTAAGCGAGTGATATTCATTTAACCTAAATAACGCCCTCTTTGTCAAGGAGTTGCAGGTAAACCGCAGAAATTCAGGGCAGCGTCGGAACGCGGAACGGATGCCCGCCGACGGCGGAGTGCAGCCTCGTCTCCTCATCCGGGTAATCCCCGGCAGCGCACCGGTCCCTCAGGTATGTCATGAAGGACGGGAATCCCCCCTTCAGCATCTCTTCCCGGACTGGTATCCGGCGGACATTGTAAAGAGGCTGCCCCTCCCGGTTATCGCCGCCGTAGGCCGAAAGGATGACCTTCACCGAAAGGTCGCGTGCGATCCTGACCGTCCTGTCGTCATAGTCCCTGTAAAGTCTGCCGAAAGGAACGCTGAAGGCCGGAACACCGCCGCCGATTTCACGCCCATAAAAATCGATGCTCCCGGAGATCTCATCCCTGATCTCATCGCCTGTGAGCCCGGACATGACGGGGTGCGACCTCGTGTGGATGCCAAGCGTCACGAGGGGATGCCGCTTCAGAAATTTCAGGTCGGCCGGCGACAGAAAAAGCCCCTGCTCTTTTTCCCTGTACTCATCCTCCGAAACAATGCTCCTCAAAATACCTGCCATGACCGCCGCGTTTTTCCCGGGGCTGAAATGCCGCCGGGTAAAGCTGATGATCCGCTCCTCGCCCACCATCGTGCCGTATTCCGCGCCTATTAGGGCAGCAAGCTCCTTCCCGCAGCCGGCCTGAATGCAGTAGTTATAAAGAAAACGCCAATAGAGCTTCCCTTCCCCCACGCAGTCGGTGATGAGGAAACAGGAGGAGGGAACGCCGAGCGATTCCATCACGGGCAGGGCCCTCGTGATGTATGATTTCGGACCGTCGTCGAATGTCACGGAGAGCATTCTCTCACTTCCCTTTGAAGTGCGGGAGATGTTCTCCGTCAACTCGTCGAGACCGACGATATCGAACTCCCCTTTGAGGCAGCGAAGCGACGTTTCGAACAACTCGGGCCTGACATTGCCGAGGTCCTCCAGCGAGAGCAGGCTGCGGTCGTCGACAGAATGGAAAAGAAGGACGACGTTGTTCATCTGAATATTCTTGGAGGAACGTACCCGTAAAGGGTGAGCCGTGCATCGAACGCGGCCTTGTTCGCATGATACCTCGCGATCGCGCCCTTTTCGAGGTTGCGCAGGCACCGTCGCGCCGCTTGAGAGGTAACGTCTCTTGTGCGGTAGAGTCGGCCGCCAAACCGGGGCTGCCTGTATGAGTCGATCTTTCCCGTTGTCCGGATATGCTCGATCGCATCGCCAAGAAGTTCCGTGCCCTCGGCTATGACTTTCAGGAAGATCGTGTTCAGGTCGTCCGAGACATCCAGCCGGGGCCTTGTCTGAAAGATAATGTCCCCGGTGTCTATCCCCGCATTCACGTGATGGACGGTGGCGCCGATGCATTCGGGCTCATCGTTTACGATCGGCCATCCGTAGCTCCAGACGCCGCGGTAATAGGGGGAAAGTCCCGAATGGAGGTTGATCACGGCAACAGAGGGTACCGAGATGATCCCCGGCTTTATAACACTGCTTCCGAGCACCGCGATGATGTCCGGCCCGAGCGAAGTCATATAAGCGGCGAACTCCTCTGAGTTGATCTCCCCGCATTTCACATCGAGATATCTCGTTCCGGGTTTTTCCTCCACCGCATCGAAGTCGGCCCGCAGGTACTCCCGCAGTGCCCTGTGACGCCTGAAGCCCGCCGAGTACCTCTCATGGAACTTCTTCATAAAGAGTTCCTCTCTCACCCCGTATATGCCTTCGCCCCTGAAAAGGGGTCTTGCGATCGCTCCCGGCAGGCGTCTTTCTCTGCTGCCGGGATAAGATTCCCTCACCACGCAGGCGATTTCGAACCGCTCCTGCAGCCTGTTTATAAAACTCGTGTGGTGGAAACCCGTCCTCGTGAAGATTATTATCTTCATCGCTCAGAAGAGCCTCACTTCGACAACCTCGCCCTTTTCGACGCCGTTTCTGTTCATGGGGACCACAAACGTCCCGTCCGCCTTCACGAGCGTCGTGATCAGGCCCGACTTGCCGAGCACCGGCACCGCCAAGAGGCCTTCCTCTCTTTCTTCGAGCATCACCCTGACGTGCTCCTCCCTGCCCTGGGAAGAGGAGATGTTCCTCGAAAGTCTCGCCCTTACCGTCAGCCTCCGACGCCATGACGGCCTTTCTCCGAGCCCTGCAAGCTTCTCGATCACCGGCTCCACGAAGATCTCGAAGCAGATGCCCACTGCTGCCGGATGGCCCGGAAGGCCGAATACCGGCACGCCTCTCATGACGCCGCCGATCATGGGTTTGCCGGGCTTGAGAGAAACTCCGTGGAACAGCACCCCGGGCCCCCCGATATCGTTTATGATCTTCGCCACCATGTCCTTCGTGCCCACGGAAGTCCCTCCCGAGAGAAGTATCGCCGCAGAATCCTTCATCGAATCTTCCATGACGGACCTTATCCCCCCGTAGTCGTCCCTGAAGATCCCTCTTTTGACCGGGATGCAGCCCGCGTTCAGGACCATTCCGGAAAGCACATAAGAGTTGATGTCCCTCACCTGGCCGGCCGCGGGCGTCTCGCGCGCAGGCACGATCTCATCGCCGGTAGATATTATCGAGACCGCCGGCCTCTCGTAGACGGGGATCTCCGTCAGGCCGAGACCTGCGCAGGCGCCGATATCCTGGGGTCGCAGCCTCCGGCCTTCCCGCACCACAATCCCGCCCTTCTTCACATCCTCGCCGGCATGAATCACATTTTCGCCGGGGACAACCGCAGCGAGCACCTCGATCATCGCGGCGTCGACCGGGTGGACATGCTCGTACATGACCGCGGCATCGCCGCCCGCAGGGAGCATGCCCCCTGTCGGGATCCT
The DNA here is from genome assembly GCA_046704045.1 of Thermodesulfovibrionales bacterium. Classification (GTDB taxonomy): domain Bacteria; phylum Nitrospirota; class Thermodesulfovibrionia; order Thermodesulfovibrionales; family UBA6898; genus JAWOKY01. The sequence goes on from JBJKSM010000177.1 coordinate 7,830, forward strand.
GGCCGCCGTCCCCTTCGACAATGAGAATCCGGGGCTTTCGCCCATGAAGATCTCCTGAGACACGTTCAGATACGCGGGCATCGTCTCCGTGGCGCCGAAGGTGTCTTCGGCCTTCACCGCATAACCGTCGACCGTCGAACGCGAAAAAGGGGGCAGGTCCTCCGGCGATATGATGTCCCGCGAGCAGATCATGCCGAGGGCCTCTTCTATCCGGACCATCTTTCCCGGCGGCCTTGTCCGTGGAAGGTTTTCGAGAAGAAGCCTCAGGGCCTCTCCTGCGGTGACGGCATTTTCCCTTCCGAGCATGTCCTTCATAACAGATATTATAACGCATCCCTTTTTCATCCTTCATGATTCAGCCCTGATCCTTGTATCTATTGACATATCCCGCTCTCTTTGTTAAGTTCAACATATCGATGAATATCCCCGGAAGAAAGGCTCTCTCCGTCAGAAAGGCGCTCCCCCTTCTCAACGTCGTCCTCGGACTGTTTCTGGCCGTCGCAGTCCTGCTTTTTGTCCGCGACATCGTCTCCCTCTCCCTGCCCCCGGCCGCGAAGGCGCCCTCGTCCGAACGTAAACCGCAGGCGCCCGGGACCCGTACGCTCCAGGATTATGCGGGCATTCTCAGGAATAACCCCTTCGGCTTCCCCGACGGAGATCTCAGGCGCCTTGACGTCGCACAGGGGCAGACGGTCTCCCGGACCGACCTGTCGCTCATAGGGACCGTGGCCGGCAGGAAAGAGGTGAGTTATGCGATCTTTGCCGACAAAAACGGAAAGCAGGAGGTCTTCAGGGCCGGCGATCCCGTCTTCGGACTCGGCAAACTGGTCAGGGTGGAAAAATACCGCGTATTCGTCGGCCCTGGCCGCGGGATGGAGATCCCCCTCGCGGATGTGGCCACGATAAAGGAGATCCGGGCGCCCGGCGCTCCTGAAAGCTTTTCAAGGAAGACCGGCGCTTCAACATACCAGATAGACATGCAGAGCGTCCAGCAGGCGATAGCAAAGCCCACCGAGATCATGACCGACGCGCGGTTCATGCCCAATATGGTCAACGGCAGGCAGGAGGGTTTTGTGCTGACCGAGGTCAAGCCCGGCGGCGTGTATGCGAATCTCGGCCTAAAAAACGGCGATGTCCTTCTAAGGATCAACCAGTTCAACATATCAAGTCCGGAGGCCGCGCTCCAGGCACTGACGGCCCTCAGGAGCATCGACAGGGCGGAGCTGGACATCGTGCGCGGCGGTGAAAAAATGACCATGACTTACCAGATCCGTTAGTCCTGCATCATGCGTCGCCCGTCTTTCTCCACTATTAACCTTTCACCATTCACGTTTCACGCTCTTCCCTGTTGACCCTCTCGCGCCATTTCTAATAATATACTTAGGACATGAAACAAACTCCTGATCCCCGGTCCGCCGGCAGTCGTGCGTTGTCTCTCCTTCTTGTAAGTGTTTCCCTCTTCTGTCTCTGTTCGGGCGCCCCTGCGGCAGAGCGGAAAAAGGCGGAAGTCACCTTCAATTTCGTGGACGTCGAACTTCCTACTGTCACAAAATTCATCAGCGACGTCACCGGCAAGAACTTCATCTTCGACGAAAAGGTGAAGGGGAAGATCACGATCATCGCGCCCACGAAGCTCTCCGTCGACGATGCCTATAACCTCTTCACCTCGGTCCTCGAACTCAAGGGCTTCACGGTAGTTCCGGCGGGCGTGGATGTCTACAAGATAATCCCCGCGGCCGAGGCGAAACACCAGGGGATGAAGATAATGACCGGGGGCCGGCCCCTCAATGAGAGCTATATCGCCCGGCTGATCCCCCTGAAGAACGTCCCTGCGGAAGATGCGCTCAAATTCTGCCAGCCCCTAGTATCCAAAGACGGCTTCATTTCCGTCTTCGGACCCGGCAACCTTCTTCTCGTCGTGGACTCGGGGCTGAATATCGACAAGATCCTTTCGCTCGTCAGCCTCATCGACAAGCCTTCGCAAGCGGATATTCCGGAGGTCGTCTCCCTGAAGCACGCCAGCGCCGATGCGGTGGTGAAGATCCTCAATGAAGGGATGAGCAAGGCAAGACCGAGGACATTCGCCGGACAGTCGGTCATTGCCGGTGCGGCCGCCACCGCAGTAGCCGATCCGAGGCTGAACGCTGTCATACTCTTCGGCGACAGGACGGCGAGGGAATCGATGAAGACCCTCATCGGCCTCATCGACACGCCCGCGCCGGAGGCCCAGGGAAGGGTGAACGTCTATTTCCTCGAAAACGCCGATGCAACGGATCTTTCGAAGGTGCTCGAAGGCATGATCAAGGGAGCCCGGCAGGCGCTGCCTCAGCAGGCGGGGGCACAGGGCACGCAGATCACGCCCTTCGAGGCGGCGGGGGGCATAACGATAACGCCGGACAAGGCTTCCAATGCTTTGGTAATCGTGGCCTCGCCGGCGGATTACCGCAACCTCGCCCAGGTGATAAAGAGCCTCGACAGGAGAAGGCGGCAGGTGTATGTGGAGGCGATGATCATAGAGGCGTCCATGGACAAACTGCGCAGCCTCGGCATACAGTGGAGGGCGACCGCAACAAAAAACGGAAAACCTGTCGTGATAGGGGGTTTCGGCACGATCGATCAGACCGCTTTTCAGAATATCCTGCAGGGCCTCGAAGGCGCGAGCATAGGAGGCCTCGGGAATTTCCTGAATGTGCCCCTGACAACCGTCAACAGCGACGGTACGACCGTCACTAACACGCTCACTGTTCCGGGATACGCGGCACTGTTCAGCCTTAGCGATTTCAAGGACACGGTAAACGTCCTGTCGACGCCCCAGATACTTACCTCCGACAACAAGGAGGCCGAGATCATCGTCGGCGAGAATGTGCCGTTCATAACGCAGAGCCAGACCAGCGTTTCAACGGCAATCACCAGCGGCGGCACCGCAATCCCCGGGGTCCTCAATTCGATCGTGAGGCAGGACGTCGGCATAATACTGAGGATCACGCCGCAGATTACCGAGGGAGACCATGTCAAGCTCGATATTTACGAGGAGATCTCTTCGGTAAAGAACCAGTCCGACCAGCTCACGGTCAGCGTCGGTCCTACCATAACGAAGCGTTCCACAAAGACCTCGGTGGTGGTCAAGGACAACCAGATCGTGGTCATCGGAGGGCTGATGCAGGAAAACGACGAGGAG
>JBJKSM010000178.1:0-2636 GCA_046704045.1 Thermodesulfovibrionales bacterium
ACTCAAAATCCGGTTGGGGCAACCCAGTGGGAGTTCGATTCTCCCCACCGGCACCAATTAACGTCAGGAAGACGGGAAGAGTTTTTTATTCCCGCGGGAGATGGACATTTGCCGCAGATCCTCCTAAAGTCTTATTATGGGTTATATGAAGGCGGAGAAGGCGGAGGAAGGGGGAACCGGCTCCGGGACCGCGTCGTCGCTCTTCGAGTTTGCGATCATCGGGGAGCGGGCGGCCGAAGACTTCTATAACGGACTCGCCGGGAAATTCGGCCACGAAGCGGCGGTCTCGGCCTTCTGGAAGACGATGGCATCCGACGAGAGGGAGCACGTCAGGATACTTGAAAATATCCGGAAAACGCTCACGCCTGCACAGCTTGCCGCACCTGCGGATCCCTTCATTTTTCAGACGGCGGCTGAAAATGCGAGAGTCCGGATAGGAGACGTGCTCGGCCTGGTGAGGAACCTCAACGATGCATATGTTCTTGCACACCTCTGGGAGAATTCCGAGGTGAACCGGGTCTTCGAATTCCTTGTCATGAAGTTCATACCTTTTGCGGATGACGGCAGGTTTGTCCGCCTCCAGGTGATAAACCACAAGAACAGGCTTGTTATGTTCTCGCAGGCGTTCGGCGAAGCGGAGGTAAGAAAAAATATCCCGGTGAAATGAACCACGCCCGCCCAATCCGTCCCGACCCCGCCCCTTTTGCAAAGACAGGGTTTGTTTTCGCTGTAATGGCATGGAAAATGAAATGCTGAGATAGCGCGCCGCCGCGTCGTTAGAAAAAAAGAAGGGGAAAGGGTTAAAATAAAAAGCGAAGGTTTAAGGAAATCCCGGAAGCAAACAGCGTCAACATAAGAGGTTCTTATCGTCAAAAAGAGTTCATTCGTCATTTCCCCCATGAGGAAAGCGTTAATCGCCGCCGTCGTCTTCCTCTGTCTTGGCATGATCTCAGGCTGCAGCAAGGCCGGCACCGCTCCTAACCGGCAGAATGCCGGGATCAAAGAGGATAATTTCATCCTGATCGGGCTCGTCCCGGAGGAGAACATCTTCAAGCAGATGGAACGGTACGAGCCGATCGCGGAGTATCTTTCCGAAAAAATCGGCGTCAGGGTGAAATTGATCATACTTCCCTCGTACGGCGACATCGTCGGGAATTTTACGACCGGGGGGTTGGACGGCGCCTTTCTCGGAAGCCTTACCTATGCGCTGCTCCATGAGAAACTCGGGGTGGAGGCCGTAGCGCGTCCCCTCGGCCTGAACGGGGCTTCGACATACCGGGGCGTCATCTTTTCGAGGGAAGACAGCGGCATACGAACGGCGAAGGACATGAGGGGAAAGAGGTTCGCCTTTGTCGACAAGGCGTCCGCTGCCGGGTATCTCTTCCCTCTGGCCTATTTCAAAAGTCACGGCATAACGGACTACGGAAGGTATTTCAAAGAGACCTATTTCACCGGTACACACGAAGACGTCATCTACGATGTCCTGAACCGGAGGGCGGATGTCGGAGCTGCAAAAAACAGCGTGCTGGCGAGGCTTGCGGCAGACGATCCCGGCGCGGCCGACGAACTGCACATCATCGCATATTCGCCGGAATTCCCCGAAAGCAGCTTTGCCCTGCGCAGGGACCTCGACAGCGGAGTGAAGAGCAAGCTGGAAGACGCGCTTTTAAACATGCAGAATGACCCTGAAGGCAGGAACATCCTGCAGCAGTTCGGGGCGCAGAGGTTTATCGCAACGGCGGACGAGGATTTCAGTCCGTTATACAGGTACGTGCGAGAGCTGGGGATAAACCTGCCAGGCTATTATTACGGCTACGGGAAATGAAGAAGAAGATCATTATCGGATTGACCGTATTTTCGCTTGTTTTCTTCGCCGGCGGGATATACATTGTCTACACCGTTCAGAGGGCCACCTCCAAGCTCGACAGGCTGATAACGCTCCATCAGGTAGAGATACTGAGGGAAAACCTCTCGATCGGCGTCAAGAGGGTCCAGGCGGACCTGAGCCTGCAGAACACCCATTATGCCCGCGGCGCCTATATTACGGTGAACAACGTCAAAAGCATGAGCGACGCCGCCAATACCTGTTTCCGGTGCCATCATTCCGAGAAGGTCATGGAGCGGCTGGTCGACCTGAGGAACCATATCGAGGATTACAAGGTCGCCATAAGCAGGGTGCTGACTATACGGGCGGACCCCGGGAGAGAAAAGGCGGAAGAAGACAATGCGATAATGATAGGGGATGCGCTGACGACGAAGATCGATGAGATGATCGCGTTCACTCGGAAAAGACTGGACGAACAGACAAAGACGGGCCTGAGGGACATCGCCGCTACAAAGACACTCCTTTTTATGCTCGTCGGCATCGGACCGCTTCTGGCATCCGGTCTGGCCCTCGTCTTCATCAAGGAATTCACAAAGCCCGTCAATACGCTGCTGGTCGCGATACGGAAGCTGAAGGGCGGCAGCCTGGATTACCGCATCGCCGGCCTTGCCGACGAATTCGGCGAGGTCGCATCCGCCTTCAACGATATGGCGGGCTCCCTGAAGGAAAACATCTACAGGATCGAAGACAGCGAGAAGCGCTACCGCATGCTCTTCGAAAACGCCAGCGACGCCATCTTCATTATCGAGGC
>JBJKSM010000179.1:0-5434 GCA_046704045.1 Thermodesulfovibrionales bacterium
CCTGCCGGTAAAGAGGACGTCGTCCACAAGCACGATCTTCCGGTCGGTGATCTCGCAGGGCACCTTGGTCCTTCTTACCACGGGCTGCTCCTTCCGGACGTTGAGGTCGTCCCGGTAAAGGGCGATATCGAGGGTGCCCACGGAAAGAGTTTTGCCCTCGATTGCTTCGAGCTTTCCCGCAAGTCTTTCGGCGAGGTGTACGCCGCCCCGCTGGATGCCCACGAGGCATAGCCCGTTCACTCCCTTGTTCTTCTCGATTATCTCGTGGGCCATGCGCGTTACCGCCCTTTCCATATCCTTTTTATCGAGAAGCTCCTTAGGCATGGCGGTGCGCACCTTTATCGATAGAACCGTTCAATGGGGGAAAGGCGTAATGTGCGGGACTCCGGAGGCAAAAAATACCCCCCACTGGGTGACCGAGATTGTTTGGCAGAGACCGGCACGGCGTGATGCCGTGCTTTCTGTATCGATTGCAGCTCACGCTGACTCCTTTACCTTGTTAGCCTCACCGGGCATTCTTAAAGGCAACTCCATTAAACCACAAAACGGCTTACACTGTCAAACAGGGCAACGGCAGGCCAACAAGCCCGGAAGCTGTAAACCTGTCGACCCGTAAACTCGTTGGCTGTAAAACTTGTCAGCTTGCCGGCGTATCAGTTTGTCGGCTTGTGAGCTTGCGGGGTTTGACACTTTTTGGAAGTGTGAGATAAGATTAAGTTACGCTTATGGCTGACAAGACCCAGATAATGAAAGAGGCCCAGAAGTATCTTTTAAAAGGGCAGCTCGACAAAGCGATTGCGGAATGGGAGAAACTGCTCCACGAGTCCGCCGACGGCAACACCTACAATATAATAGGCGATCTTTACTTCAAGAAGGGCGACCGGAAGAGCGCTGTAGAGTCATTCCATAAAGCGGCGAACTTTTTCAGGCATGAGGGGTTTTCGCTCAAGGCGCTGGCGCTCTACAAGAAAATCCTCAATATCAACACTGCCGATGCCGACGCCCTTTATGCGCTCGGTCAGCTGAGCGAGGAAAAAGGGCTTACTACCGACGCTACACGATACTATCTCGCGGCCGCGGACAGCCTTTCCAAAGAAGGCAAGAAAGAGCGGCTTCTCGAAATTTACCAGAAAATACTCTCCCTTTCACCGGCGAATGTGAATCTCAGGCAGAAGGTGGCGGAGATATTCCTGAAAGAAGGTCTCATATCGGACGCCGTCCTGCAATATGTTCACATGGCCAGGATATATGAGGAAAAGGATGAGACCGAGAAGGCCGAAATGCAGTACCTGAAGGTCCTCGATATGCAGCCCTCCAACAGGGAGGGGATCATGGGGCTCTGCTTCCTGTTGGAGAGGAAGGGCGAAAGAGAAAAGGCGCTCAGGCATATAACGGAGGCCGCTGCCCTTCTCCCCGATGATACGGACATCCTTTTCAGGCGTGCAGAGATTTGTCATGCAGCAGGAGATGACGACAGCGCGAAAGGAAGTCTTTACAGGATTATCGAGATCGAGCCGGGGAATATCAAGCCGAGAAGGCTTCTCGGCGAGATATATCTGCATGAAGGGGTGAAGGACAAGGCATGGCTGGAATATCTTCCGGTGATAGACCGGATCATCCTCGAGGAAAAATACGAGGAGGCGGTATCGCTTCTCAAGCCGTTCAAGGATTTCGAGCCGCTGGAAACCGGAAGGAGGCTTGTTTCTCTCTACCGGCAGCTCGGCGAGAGTCCGCTTGTCGCCTCCGAGCTTGCGCAACTGGGAGACGCGCTCAGAGAGAGAGGGAGGGCGGATGACGCGCTGGGATGCTACGAGGAAGCGCTCGATTTGTCTCCTGATGACGAAGGCCTGAAAGAAACGATCGCTGAGCTGACAAGAAAGCCGGAACCCGAAAAAGAGGCGATTACAGTCCGTATCCCGGGAGGGGAAAAGACGTCGGAGGAAATTCTCGCGGAAGCGGACATATTTGCCAGATACGGGCTTCTTCCCGAGGCCCTGAGGCTGCTTGAAGCCCTGAAAGTCCGGGAGCCCCACAATATCGACGTACACGTAAAATTGAAATCAATTTACATCGACATGTCCGACAATGAGTCCGCGGTGACCGAATGTCTTATCCTTCATGAACTGTACAAGCGCAACGACGACCCTGAGGGCTCCGAAGCGATGCTGAGGGAGGCGTTCAATATTTATCCCGAGGACCCCAGGCTTATAGAGAGGGGATATAAGCCGGCGGAAACCGGTGCGGGCACCATCTCCGAAACGGCAGAGGCCGCGGAGGCGGGCGAAGAGAACATCGAGGACTATGAAGAGGAGGTCGCCGAAGCCGACTTTTACATGAGGCAGGGGCTTGTGATCGAGGCGGAGAAGATACTGAAGAAACTCCACAATCTGTTCCCCGGCAACGCTGCTGTCATCGAGCGGCTCGAAAACCTCGGTCAGATACAGATGCAGGAGACCGCCGACATCCCGGAAGAAGAGGCGCCCGCACAGGGCGAAGCGTCCGGGGCAGCGGCCCCCGAAGCCGGGCTGGAGGAGGTTTCCGAGAGGCCGTTCCAGGAGGACGAACTTGAGAATATCATTCCTCTTGCAGAGGAACCCGTCGAGGCCCAGGAGATGCCCGAGCCCGCGCTGGACAGCGATGTCATGGAAATCTTCCAGGAATTCAAGAAGGGGCTTGAGAAGGAGCTTGGCGAAGAGGACTCCGAAACCCATTATAACCTCGGGATCGCCTATAAGGAAATGGGTCTCCTCGATGACGCCATAACGGAATTCCAGCGGGCGAGGAACGACCCGAAACGGTTTGTCCAGTCTTCGACGCTGCTCGGCGTGTGCTACGTGGAGAAGGGCCTTTATTCTCTTGCTATCGACGTGCTCGGCCGCATGCTGAAGGAGATGGACGACAAGGAAGATTCCTACTGGGCCGTGAAGTATGACCTGGCCGAGGCCCATGAAAAGAATAATGATCTGAAAGAGGCCCTGGCCCTCTACACCGACGTCTACGGCTGGAACGCAAAGTTCAGGGGCATCTCGGAGAAGATAAGCCTGCTGAAGGCGCGGCTGGGCGAGGGCGCTGAAAAGGACAAGCCGAAAGAGAAAAAGAACCGTGTCTCCTACCTGTAGCGCTTAGCCGTTGCCGGGGAGCGGCGCTCCCTTCTTCCCGCCGTCCTCACGCGGACAGCAGTTTTTTAAATGGCGGGTTCGGCGCCCGATGGCTGATTGACCTCCCGGAAATATATTGTGCTATACTGATGATGTGAAAATACGGGCTTTGGGTATCGGCCCGGGGAAAGATTGCCATGGATTATTTGGAATACTATCAGCTCAGCGAACATCCTTTTTCGAACGTTGTCGACAGCAGGTTCTACTATGACAGCCCGCAGCAGTCCGCCGCGATCGTAAAACTCAAGTATGCGATCGATACAAGGAAGGGGCTTGCCGTGGTCGTCGGCAATATCGGGGCGGGAAAGACGACGCTCGCCAGGAAACTTCTCGAAGAACTCGACGAGGAAAATTACGAGGCCGCCCTGCTGGTGATCATCCATTCCACCGTCAGCTCGGAGTGGCTCTTCAAAAAGTTCGCGATCCAGCTTGGGGTAAAGAATATCGTCGAAAGCAAGATCGAACTTCTCGGCGAGATATACAAGAGGCTTATTGAGATCAACGAGGAGGGGAAGAAGGCGGTCGTTCTGATGGATGAGGTCCAGATGCTGAATTCACGCGAGATCATGGAGGAATTCCGGGGCCTTCTCAATATGGAAAGCCCGGAGGGCAAGATGGTGAACTTTATTTTCTTCGGGCTTCCGGATCTCGATCATGTGCTCGCCCTCGACGAGCCGCTCAAGCAGAGGGTGGCGGTCCGCATTCCTCTTCAGGCATATTCCGAGGACAATGCCGACGAATATATACGCCACAGGCTGAAGGTGGCCGGGTGCGAAAAGGAAGTGTTCACCGTGCCGGCGGTAAAGCTGGTCTGCAGCTTCTCGAAGGGGAGTCCGCGGCTGATAAACACCATCTGCGACAATGCGCTTCTCGAAGGGTTCCTGTTCAGGGAGCCGGTCATCGGCGAAGCGATCATCAGGACCGTGGCCGTAGATCTCGGCCTCGAAGAATAACCCGAATTACGCCTTGAAGGAAATCTTCTTCACCGTAAGACTGACGGAATAGTGCGAGAGTTCTATCCTGATCCTGGACTGGTACCAGAGCCCGTCCGCTTTCCGGGGCGCTTCGTAGTAAATGTTCAGTTCTTTGCCGATATCGAAAAAGATTTTCTGCCTGACGGGGAGCAGCGACTTTTTGTCGATCCAGAGCGTCCTCTCTCCATTTCTGAGCACAAAACAGTCAGGCGTGTCCTCGACGGTATAGTCCTTCATGTCCCACCAGAAGAGGCAATCCCTCAGTCCTTCGGTGAGCAGGTAGGTCTTGTTTTTGTCGATCCGTGGGGAACTCTTTACCGCGCCGTCCTGCGAAGTGAGTTCCATCGCGAGAAACCCGAGCGAATACACGCGGAGGCTCATGTCTCCGTTGCGGGAGATGGTAAGTGCGCCGTCCCCTTTTCTCTCGGAGTCCCTTTTTTCGAAGGCAATCGAGAAAACGGCGTCTATGCTCGAAACCGCCGCGCGCGCAGAAAAGGCCTCTCTGAAATCCCTTCCCTCGAAGGACGGCATCTCCACCGCCTTCGGGGCGCACGACACGAGAACGAGCGCGACGCTAACCCATAACAGCTTCAAGACATTCTTCGACATCCTTCACCCCGGTAATTGAAAGTCCCTGATCGCCCTTTATCCTGTCGGCGTTTCCTGCGGGGATTACCGCCCTTTTAAACCCGAGCTTCGACGCTTCTTTCAGCCTTGCCTCCGCCTGCGCCACCGCGCGCACCTCGCCCGAGAGCCCCACCTCCCCGACAACGAAAGTCCTCTGCCCGACCGGAACATCCCTGGCCGATGAGGTGATCGCAGCAATGACGCCGAGGTCCACGGCGGGTTCGACGATCTTCAGCCCGCCGGCGACGTTGATGAAGATGTCCATGCCGCCGAGATGAAGTCCGGCCCTCTTTTCGAGCACTGCCACCAGAAGGTTCACCCTGTTGAAATCGACCCCGATCGAGGTCCTTCTCGGCATCCCGAAGTTCGTCTGTGAGACCAGGGCCTGGAGCTCGACCATGAGGGGCCTCGTCCCTTCGAGGCTCGCCACGACCGAGGAGCCGGAGACGTCCTGCGGACGCTCGGCGAGGAAGAGTTCGGAGGGGTTGTCCACTTCGCGCAATCCTGCATCGGACATTTCGAATATCCCTATCTCGTTCGTCGAGCCGAAGCGGTTTTTTATCGTCCTGAGGATGCGGTAGGCGTGGCCCCTGTCGCCCTCGAAATAGAGGACCGTGTCGACGATGTGTTCGAGCACGCGCGGGCCCGCGATCGTCCCCTCCTTCGTCACGTGGC
>JBJKSM010000180.1:0-9480 GCA_046704045.1 Thermodesulfovibrionales bacterium
GACATACCCAAGCCATGGCCGGATAGTCTTATTGAAAGCCCCTTCTCTGTATGCCGTCCAGAGATCCAGGGCGCTGCCCATGGCCTCTTCCGTTCGGTTATTGAAATTGTTGCCGAAGGAAGGACCTACCTGTGACTTTGCTTCCAGGGCCGCAATCAGCTGCCCGTCTCTGATTACGAGAAGGTCCCATTCCTTTGTGGGCCTGAAAAAGCCGGGCAGTTCAAGGTTTTTGTTGTGAAAGACATGCCGCTCATCGATCCCGGCAGCGACTATTATTTCGGTCAGCAAGCCGATAAACCCATCCATCTGAGCGCCGCCTGTTACGGCGCTTCTCAGCCCCTGATCGGCGCGCCCGGCGCCCTTCTGCTTTGTGGCCTGATTTTCACGGGTCAGCCAGTAATGGGCAACCGCCTTTGAAACCCTCTGCCCAAGATCCCCGATTATTTTTTCCATCAGCTATTTTATTCTTTTTCACAATACAACGGCAAGCACGGTTTCCTACTCTCAATTATATTCTTCATGCTGCTCTCCGAACACATGGTGGATGATTTCCCACGCGGTCTCTTCGATGGATTTGTTGGTGGTATCGACGATTTTCCAGATCCGGTGCTTCCTGCTGAGCTCACGGACATACTCGACCTCGGCAAAGACCTTCTTGAAGTCGCTGTAGCTCGGCGGGAGCGAGGACTTTTCCTGGCGCACCCTCCTGATTTTCTGAAGGACCCCGGGATCGATTACCAGACAGACGATCTTGCGCTGATCGATTTCGTAAAGCTCTTCGGGCAGAGGGATGCCCGGAACGATCGGGACATTGGCAACCTTGTAGCCCTCCTGGGCCAGAAAGAACGAGGTCGGGGTCTTGGACGTCCGCGAAAGTCCGACGATGACAATGTCCGCGTCATTGAGGTGCCCGGCGTCCCTGCCGTCGTCGTGTCCCACCGTATACTCGATCGCATCGATGCGCTTGAAATATCGTTCATCGACCTTCCTGAGCAGGCTCGGCGTTTCGAGCGGCTCCAGTTGAAGATAGGCTGCGAGGTTCTTGATCAGCGGGCCCAGAATGTCGAGATGAAAAATCTTGTTTTTCACGCAGTAGGCGGTCGCATAGTCACGCATCTCCTTTTTGACAAAGGTAAAAGCGATAAGGGCCTTGTCCGCCCTGGCCTGATCAAGGACCTTCCCGAGGCGGGCCTTGGAATCAATGTCGTGGAAAAGCATGATCTTGGTGCTCGTGCGTTCAAACTGCACCAGGGCTGCCCTCAGAATATGCAGACCGCTCTGGCCCGTGGCGTCGGAGATAATAACGATTCGTTTTGTGGGCATATTCACCTCGATGTTAGCATATCCTACCCCAGCCGGAGGGAGGCCGCGGGTCAGGTTTATTTGTCCGGAGTCTGACCTCCTCGGCAGGATAAAACTCGCCGGCCTGAAAAACTCCAAAGAAGCTTTCACAGATCTAACGCTACGGCAGTTGCGCTTCTCAGCGCCGCGCCGAGGTTGGCCGGCTCTTTTGCGTCTCCCACCACATAAACCTCTGCCACGAGTCCTTTGAGAGTTTCAGCCAGGGAGTCAATGAAGACAGAGCCGGTGGAGAGAATCACCGAGTCAGTCGACAATTCCTTCATGATACCATCTGCGGTATCGACGATGACCTTTCCGGTCTCAATGGCCGTCACCTTTGTGCCTGTCAGGATAGTGACGCTCCTGTTTTTGAGTCGTTTGAGGAGCTCCTGTCTCGGGATCTCCTTCATCCTGTGAAGCACCTCTTCGAGGGCTTCGACGATGATGACACTCATGCCTTTCTCTGCGAGAAGGTCCGCGGTCTCGCAGCCGATGTCGCCTCCGCCGACGATGACCACGTTCTTTCCGAGATCGATATCTTCCTCGTAGACCTTCCTGACGTCATACACAGAGGGCAGGTCTATGCCGGGGACATCCGGAAGAGAGGGCCGCGACCCCAGCGCAACGATTACTGCTTCGGGATGGTGAGAAAGGATGTCCTTATTTGCGGGAGCCGTGTTCAAAAAAACCTTCGTGTTCGTTTTGCCAAGCATGTATTTCATGTGCTCCAGCGCCGCTTCCATCTCCTCCTTGCACGGAGCGACAGAGGAGATCCTCATCTGGCCGCCGAGGGCATCGTCCTTTTCGTACAGGATCACCTCATGCCCTCGTTGGCTCGCAAGGAGCGCGGCCTGCATGCCTGCAGGGCCTCCGCCTATGACGACAACGCGCTTCTTCTTTAGGGCGCTCGTGAGCCTCAACCGATATTCCTGCCCTGAGAAAGGGTTTACGGTACAGGTCCTGCCGATGCCTTTGACACCTTTGTCGGCGCAATCTTCCAGGTCGTAAAGGCACCTGCGTATCTCCCCGGTCTTTCCTGTCCGGGCCTTGACGGGGAAATAGGGATCGGCCAGAAACGGGCGGGCCATGGCCACAAAATCGGCGTCGCCATCGCGGATCACCTTTTCCGCCAGCTCCGGGGTGTTGATCTTCCCGATCGCGACGACGGGTATGGCGACCGCTTTTCTTATTCCCCTGGCAAGGTGAACCAGGGCGCCCGGGGGAAGATAGTGAGAGGGTATCGTTATACCCTTGGTCGCCTTGTTCCCTCCCGAGGCAAGGATGGCATCGGCGCCCGCCCGCTCGGCGGCTCCGGCGATCACTGTTGCGTCAGGCAGGCTCAGCCCTCCTTCGACAAATTCGTCGCACACGAGCTTCACCATCACCGGATAGTCCCTGCCGGCCTTCTCCTTGACCGCCTCGATAAGCCCTATGAGAAAACGCGCACGGTTTTCGATACCGCCGCCGAATTCGTCCGTTCTGCTGTTCGAAAGGGGCGAAAGAAGCTGCGAGATGAAATCACCGTAGCTCGCCTGGACCTCGATCCCGTCATACCCCAGTTCACGCGCCCTCTTTGCACCATTTGCCATGATCCCGATCACTTCGTTTGCCTCGGCAGCGGTCATGATTCTCACGAGCGAGGCAACCCACGCGTTGCCCTTCTGTTTCGACCCGGGGACCTCGTGGTCAAAGATACGCTCTTTCGGATAATTGAGCTGCATGAATGCCTTCGCCCCTTCGGCATGGATCGTGCCGAGAAGAACTTTGATGGTGTCCGCATATTCCTGCGTGTCGAAGCGAAGCTCGCTGGGCCCTTTATATACCTTCGGATAGTCCAGGCAGGGACAATCAAGGACGATCATGGCTACGCCTCCGGCCGCCCGCTCGCGGTAGAACGCGAGCATCCTTTCGTTGACCTTGCTGCCGGTGGCATACTTCGTGGGATACAGAGACATGATAAGACGGTTTCTCAGGGCCGAACTGCCGATCCTTCCTTCCTGGAAGATATGGGGGAAATGCATCGTAACCTCCCTGCCGGGATCGGACAGGGAAACCTGTCCGATAGGTTCATCTCAGAGGTTCAGGCCAAACCAATCTGGGTCATAAACGCCTTGTTGTCCCAGAACAGCCACTCGTGGTCCATTTTACCGCCCTTCCAGTGGCCGATCGTCGCCATGTCGAGCTTGAACTTTTTACCCGTGGGCGGGATCGTCTTTCCGTCTCCTGCCGGCATGGGTCGCGAAAATGTCCCCGTCATGACTCCCGTCACGCAGGTCCATTCATCCCTTCCAAACTTGACGGGATGGACTTTTATCCGGGTATCGGGCGCAAAGACGAACATCGCCTTAAGGTCTTCGATATGCCGGGCGATGCCTCTTGTTTCATGTCCGTCAGGCCAGGTCACCACGATATCGTCTGTGTGGCTTTCCGGCAGTCTGTCCCATTTTTGGTTGCTGAACACCTCATAGTCGAGTTCGTCGAATGTCTTCAGGTGCTGCTCGACGCTATCTGTCTCCCTTTCAATAACTGAACCTTTCATGTTTATCGCCGCCCTTTCTGATTAATTCTATCTCCCAAAAGGATTTCTTTCTATCGGGAAAACAGGCGAAATCCGGTGGAAAACCCTGCATTTTGAATGCAGATTCTGCATTTGGCGCAGAAGCTCAGAGATTCGCCGGAGCAGACTTCCGCGTGTTCGCACAGGTTCTATTGATTTAAAGAACGCATACTGGTAGAAATATAGCTATCCAGGAGGAAACGCTTATGTGCAGGAACATTAAGACCCTCTTCAACTTCGAGCCGCCCGCGACGGACGAGGAGGTTCGCGGGGCTGCCCTGCAGTTCGTCAGAAAGGTGAGCGGTTTCAATAAACCATCCAGGGCCAACGAAGCCGCATTCTTTGCTGCTGTTGACGAAGTCGCAGCCGCTTCCAAAAATCTCTTAAGCCGGCTGGAAACGAGCGCGCCGCCCAGAAACCGCTCCGCTGAGGCCGCCAGGGCGCGGGCACGAGCATCAAAAAAGTTTCCCCGGCTGAAGCAGCTTGGGATTTAATGCTTACGGGGCGGTTAAAAACGCCGGCCTTCGCGTGCTCTTCTTTCGTACCGCTCCATCGTGTAAAACATCGTCCCCGCCATCAGGACCACAAAGACGATCACGATCCAGTGGTTCAGACCCAGGACATCCGGCAGCGTGACCGTACCCATTTTTGACGACAGGTAAAACTGTTCGATGGCCGGATAGACCACCGCAAACAGCAGCGACCCGGCGATCATCCCGAGGAGGGTCACCAGGGCGTCGAGCCTCCCGCTTCCCAGACCGGCAACGGCCGTACCCGGACAATATCCGGCGACGAGGTAGCCGATGCCGAAGAGACTCCCCCCGACCATCTGCGGCCAAAAGAATGTCGGCACGATCCAGAGCCTCGTCATGTCGAGGAGCTTCAGATCGCCCATGAGGTAGAGGCCGGTTGAGGCGACGAGGATCGCGGTGAACATCGCCTTCGGCACCGCAAAATCCGTCAGATAGAAGACGCCGGTAAGTTTGTGGGGATTGCCGAGGCCCCCTCTTTCGAGGAAAAGGCCGAAGAAAAATCCTATGACCAGGGCTATTACAAGGCTTGTGCCTTCCCCGAAAAGACCGTATTCATACAGTGGAGAGTTCATGCCCACATCCTCCTGAAGACGGCTGCCACGATAAAGCCGGTTACGAACATCGATATCACGAATACCCATCCCGCTATCGCCAGCTGGGCGCCCCCCGTAAGGCCGACTCCGCTGGTGCATCCCCGCGCGAGCCGGGCTGCGAAGCCGAGCAGTATGCCGCCGGTCAGGGCGGTAAAGAACCTTGCGCCGCCTGTCGCTTGCGAGGGCTTGTCGAATTTCAGTCTGAAGGTCCGGTTCAGAAGAGATCCGGTGACCGCCCCGATGAAGAGGCCGATGATCTCAAAGACGATCCAGTCCTTCAGGGGAGAACCGCCTCCGAGATAGCGGGAGAAATATTTCAGGCCCCCCGCGTATTCAGGACTGACTTTCTGAGTGACAACGGCAGAGGCGATCGAAAAGGCGCTCGATGCGCCCAGGCCTTTTCCCATTACGTAGAATGCGGCGAGGAGGGTAAATCCCAGCCCGATACCAGATACATACGGAGACCAGAAACCCTTCTTTTCCATTTCTCAGCTCCTTGGTACAGGTTTATGCCTACAGGTTACCAGAAAATGCAAAGTTTAGCAACCATGCAACAATGAGACGGCAAGACGCCGCGGACCCTGCCGCGGGGGGCCATACAGTCCCGCACAGCCACTAAGGTATACTAATGGATGGGCAGTTGCCGGCGGATATTGCTTCGACATTTCGGGGACGTTGCTGCAATAATCCGACATCAGGATGATACTTTCGGAAAATGATCAAAGGGCTGAACGAACAACAGAAGGCCGCGGTCGAGCATTTCGGCTCGCCGCTTTTGCTCCTTGCCGGCGCAGGCAGCGGCAAGACCAAGGTCCTCACCCATAAAATCGGCTATCTCATCAGGGAGCGGGGCTTCAGGCCCCACCGGATACTCGCCATCACCTTTACGAAAAAGGCCGCCGGGGAGATGGCCGATCGCGTTGAAAAGATGCTCGCGATCAAACCCCGGTCGGTAAGCACCTTCCACTCCTTTTGCGTCAGGGTCCTGAGGGAAGACATAACGGCCCTCGGGATGAAATACGACGGGAGGTTCATAATCTACGACCAGACCGACAGCCAAAAGGCCCTGAAAGACATAATCAGGGGCCTCAACCTCGATCCCCGGGAGACGGATGACGCGCAAAAGACGATCTCGAAGGCGAAGCAGACCTACCGGGGAAACATCGTGGAATACATCGCCTCCCTGCCCTTTCCCCATGACCGCTGCGCCGAAGTGGCCGATGCCTACCAAAGGGGCCTGGAGCAGTCAAACGCCCTGGACTACGACGACCTGATCTACCTCGCCACCGAGCTCTTTTTAAGCAGGCCCGGGATCCTCAAAAAGTGGCAGGACCGCTACGACTTTTTCATGGTGGACGAATTCCAGGATACCAACGACATACAATACTACCTCGTAAAACTGCTTTCGGCCGCAAACAGGAAAAACATCTTCGTCGTCGGCGACCCCTTCCAGACGATCTATACCTGGCGCGGGGCGGTCCCCGAAAACATCCTGAAATTCGGACAGATAAATAAGGACAGCGCCGAATGGCACTAGTTTAAGGTGATCCTGCCACGGATATGAAAACGCGCCGTATTGGAGAAAACTTCGCCATGCCCCCGGCAATCTTCATCGCCGAACTTGTCGGGACGGCGCTGCTGGTAGCCGGCGGGTTATCGGTGGTCATCCTGAACTTCGGCAGCGGCAGTCCTGTCGCGCAGCTGATTCCGGACCCGGGGCTCAGGCGTCTCATGACGGGTTTTCTTTTCGGGGCGACCGGAGGCATCATCGCACTCTCGCCGCTGGGGAAGGAAAGCGGAGCCCACATCAACCCGGTGGTCACCCTCGGCTTTTGGCTGATGGGAAAGATTCGCGGCTCTCACGCGCTTCAGTACGTCGCCGCACAGCTTCTCGGCGGTATTGTGGGAGCGCTTCCTCTTATTGCGTGGGGACAGATGGGGGAAAGCGTTCACTATGGCGCTACGCTGCCCGGCTCCGGTTACGGCATCGGGGCTGCAGCGGCGGGAGAGGTCGCCACAACCTTCTGCCTCATCGCGGGACTCTTTTTCTTTGTCCGCCACCGGGGCCTTCGCCGCTTCACCCCTCTCCTCTTCCCATTTCTATACGCGGCGATGGTCTTCCTCGAAGCCCCGGTCTCCGGCACAAGTACAAATCCGGCGCGCAGCCTCGGCCCTGCGGTGATCTCCGGGGCATGGCATGGCTGGTGGGTCTACTGGATCGGGCCTGTTCTCGGCACTCTTCTCGCCGTGGGAATTTTCAGATTTACTCCTCTTCGCAAGGTCGAAATAGAGGTGGCGAAACTCTACCATTTCGAGCATGACCCTCATAATGTCTTCTCTTTTCACCGCGGGCGTTAGGGCAAGGCTGCCCAGGAAATGACCACCAATTTTTTCTGCCGTGAGCAAGATATTCACGAACCCCGACCAGCTTGAGGAATAGGTAGAAGCTGCTGAAGGCATTCAGGAACGGTACGGTGTCGAGAAAGCTTTGACTTCGCTTGCCTTCGGGTCTGGTCAGCGGTCGACAATGCAGCCATGAGATGGCCGTGCAGGCATTCATTATCCGTTTTGATATAATTTGGGGAGAAGGAGGACTCACGGTTCTTGAGCCATCTTGCTGGGCGGCTCCATATTGACTGCGAGGAGGATTTGTATGACCAGGAAAAGCCAGGCGGACAATATGCTGCCGTCCGAGCTGATCAGCCGGAGGATCAAGGAACTGGGCGATTGGCGCGGAAGAACGCTCACTAAGATACGCAAGCTCATCAGGGAGGCCGATTCTGACATCGTCGAAGACTGGAAATGGGGGACCCCAGTCTGGTCGCACAACGGCTTGATATGCACTGGTGAAGCATACAAGAACGTCGTCAAGATGACGTTCTCCAGGGGAGCTTCCTTAAAGGATCCTGAAGGACTGTTCAACGCCAGCCTGGATGGAAATGTAAGGCGCGCCATTGATATTCATGAAGGGGAAAGCATTAACGAAGTAGCCATGAAGAATCTCATCCGTGAGGCGGTAGCGTTAAACCTCAAGGGAAAGAAGTCCGCTTAGACCCTATGTCTTAACTGTTGCCTGATGGAAAGGTCGCAGATATGGACAAAATGGATTCTTGGCCGGCTTGCATTGAGATTGATTATGTAACAGAGGGAAAATACCTACGCAGAGAATTGATCGGATATGATTCAGGTAAACGTAAACGGCTTGCAGGAGGAGGATCTGATGGACGAAGCAGACAGAAGCTTTATGCGCGCTGCTTATGAGCAGGCTCTCAACTCATATAACGAGGGCGGTCTTCCCATCGGCGCCGTGATGGTGGAAAACGGTGCGATCATTTCTGTTGGTCACAACCGCCGCGTGCAGGACCGCGACCCGACCGCCCACGGGGAAATGGATTGCCTGCGAAAGGCAGGCAGGCGCACGCGGTACGACGGCGTCACGCTCTATACCACCTTAAGTCCCTGCATGATGTGTTCCGGTACGGTGCTTCAGTTTGGAATCAGGAAGGTCGTCATCGGAGAGGACCGCAATTTTCCGGGAAACATTGAACTGCTTCGCAGTCACGGAGTCGAAGTGCTGCTGCTGGATGATCCGGACTGCATCGCCCTCATGCAGCGCTTCATTGCAGAGCGGCCGGAGCTCTGGGATGAAGACATTGCAGGGAGGGAAAGGGTGTAGGAGGCGCCGGCCCCGCACTTGCCGAGATCGTTTCGCTCTCCGTCTTCCCCGCCGTGTATCCGTCTCCACTTGTCGTGCTCATTCAGGCGACAGCGGAAAGATTGTTCTGAACTTACACAGCAGCAAAAAGTAGTCCGCTCCCTTTTTCGACTGCAATCGAGAATATTGGGATCATCTTAAAGGTACTTTTTCCGGTGCAAAAATGTTCTTATAAGACTACAATCGACGCCATTTCGGCAGGTTTTTTCCGCAATATCAAATAGATAACTTGGTCCGACCCGGCCGATCTCCCCCGGAAAGTGCACGAAAGAGGACGGGGTCGGGGTCGGATCTTCATTGTTCACATCTGCAAAGGAGAGCTGCGGCATTCGGATGACCGGTTCTCCGCAGCTCTTAAGCTATCAATTCCCGCAGCCGGTTTTGGTCTCTTTGGTCTCTTCGGACTCCTGACCGCAGAATTTCTCCTTCATGATCTTCATCATGGCCCTGAAATCGGGCGTGTCGCTCGTGCCCGAACAGAATGGAGAAAAGCAAATAGCCGATCGGGGCTCAAATCGTCCGGCAGCTCCATGCGGCGTCTTGAATCTTCTTTCTTATTCCTTTTCGCTGGATCATCCCGATCTCCGATTATCATATTCCGGCCGGTCTTGATTAAAGAAGAGATAATCCGACCCGGTAAGTGCCGTCCGATTCTTTCGACCATTTGACCATAGCAAAATGAAGGATGTCTTTTTTTTGATCACAGGCCCAGTATAACACCTGCTTTGGCCGCAACGGGGA
>JBJKSM010000181.1:0-9238 GCA_046704045.1 Thermodesulfovibrionales bacterium
GCACGGGTGCGAGGGTCCCGCGGACGAAGAGGCCGACATATTCCCTGATGACCTGCTCGGTATCGGCCGGCATATGCTGCTTGCGCATCATGATCTCCTGGGCGTTGAAATAGGAAAAAAGCATACCCAGGAAGGCCCGTGCGCCCAGCTCCGGATGAAATTCCCTGAGTGTTCCCCTGGCCTGAAGGTCCCTGAAATAGGCTGCGAGGGTCCTGAACACCTCGTCGATGATGTTGTGGTAGATCTCCTTCACCTTCACCGGGTAAAGGTGGATCTCGGAGTGCATGATCTTTATCAGATCCGACCGCTCGTAGAGCCGAGCGAGAAACGCCCTCCCTATCCGGTACAGGGCGTCTTCATACGCAAGGTCTTTCAGCCCCGGCAGCAGATCCCTCAGGGCGGGAAGGAAGGAGTAGCTCTGGATCATCTCCTCGAAGAGCTTGTCCTTCGAAGAAAAGTGCCTGAAGAGCGTAAGCTCCGCGACCCCCGCCTTCTTTGCGATCTCCTTTGTCGTGGCGCCGAGAAAGCCCTTCTTCGAAAAGAGCTTCAGCCCTGCGTCCAGAATCTTCTCCCTTGTATCCTTTGTCATGTGGTTATGTTAGCGCTTACTTACATTTTTTACTATAATCCGGCCGCCGGAAATTGTCAACAGAAAGCTTGGCGAAAGACCGATCAGCGTCCCCTACTGCTGCGGGGTCTCTTCCCGCGGCCCTTCTTCCTTTTTGAACCTGATTGAGACGCTTTTCCACGCGGCGTATATTGCAGGGATCACGATCAGGGTCAGCAGCGTCGAGGAGACCATGCCGCCGATCATCGGCGCGGCTATCCTCCTCATCGTGTCGGCGCCCGCTCCCTGGCCCCAGAAGATGGGAAGAAGGCCGGCCATGATGGCGGTCACGGTCATCATTTTCGGTCTCACCCGCTCGACAGCGCCGAAGATGATCGCGTCATAGAGGTCCCCGGGCGAGATGGAATAATGCTTTTCAGCCAGCTTCGCGTTCAGGGCTTCGTCCAGGTAGATGAGCATCACCACGCCTGTCTCAGCCGCCACACCCGCCAGTGCGATGAAGCCTACGCCGACGGCGATGCTCATGTTGTAGCCAAGCAGATAGATGAACCAGACTCCGCCGACGATAGCAAAGGGAAGCGAAAGCATGACTATCAGCGATTCGGCGACGCTCCTGAAATTCAGATATAGCAGAAGGAATATGATGAGCAGCGTGACCGGCACCACCACCTTCAGGCGCCTGTCGGCCCTCTGCATATACTCGAACTGGCCCGACCATACGAGGTTATAACCGGGCGGCATCTTTACGGCGGCCTCGACCGCCTTCTGCGCGTTTCTCACATAGGTGGCGACGTCGACGCCCTTGAGGTCCACGTAGATCCAGAGGCTCGGCCTCGAATCCTCGGTCTTTATCATCGGCGGTCCCTGATGTATACGGATATGGGCGACCTGAGAGATCGGGATCTGTGCGCCCGACGGCGTTGCGATGAAGACGCGTTCCAGACTCGGTATCGATTCCCTGAGCCCGCGGGCATACCTGATGTTGATCGGGAACCGCTCAAGGCCCTCTACCGTCTCGCCGATGTCCATCCCACCGACGGCCGACCGGATGACGTCCTCGACAGCGCCCACGGTCAGCCCGTATCTCGCCGCGGCCTCGCGGTCTATATCGTAATCGAAGTAGTATCCCCCGACGACCCTCTCTGCATATGCCGAAAGCGTTCCCGGGACCTTCTTGACGGCCGACTCTATCTGCTGCCCCAGGACCGACAGCGTCCGGAGGTCCTTTCCCATCACCTTGATGCCCACCGGCGTTTTGATCCCGGTTGCGAGCATGTCGATCCTCGTCTTGATAGGCATCGTCCAGGCGTTTGTCAGGCCGGGAAAGCGGATCGCCCCGTTCATCTTGTCGGTAAGCTCCTTCATGGTGAGATGTCTTTCAAGCGGCCATATCTCCGAAAGCGGACCGCGGATGAACCCGGGCCAGCCCGAGAAGAACCTGTGCACCGGCTCGGTCGGCCACTGACTTTCAGGCTTGAGCCTGATCGTCGTTTCGAGCATCGACAGGGGGGCCGGGTCAGTCGCCGTGTCGGCGCGGCCGGCCTTCCCGAAAACGGACCCGACTTCGGGGAAGGTCTTTATGATCTTGTCCGTCTGCTGAAGCACCGCCCTTGCGGTCGTTATCGACACACCGGGCAGCATCGTAGGCATATAGAGGAGGTCGCCTTCGTTGAGGGGCGGCATGAACTCTCCCCCTATCTTTTCAAGCGGGAAGAACACGTCGAGTTTTTCCGCCGCATTCCTGAGCACGCCAGGGTGCAGCCTGTTCACAACAAGGCTTCGGAAAGGAAGAAGCGACATCATCACGAGCACTGCTCCAACAATGGTAACGGTCTTGTTCCTGAGCACGCAGAGGATAACTGGATTATAGATCTTTATGAGGAACCTGTTTACCGGGTTTTTTTCTTCCGGGCTGACTTCCTGGGGCCACAGGACAAGGAAGGTAAGGGCACCGAGCGCTATCGCGGCCGTGAGCCCGAACGCCTCAAGGAGCGTAAACGGGAAGAGCCTCGAAACAAGCCAGACGACCAGGAACACCCCGGCAGCCGCTGCTGCCGAAACGATCCTCTGTTTTTTCCTGGCCCAGGCCCTCGGCAGGAGCGTCGTCCTGATGAAGTAGCCCATCATCACCGGAACGATCGTAACCGAAAGAAGGGCCGCAGCCGCCATCGAATAGGTCTTCGTGAACGCGAGAGGCCGGAAAAGCCTCCCCTCCTGTGCCTGGAGGGTGAAGATCGGGAGGAAGGAGCAGGTGATGATCAGGAGCGAAAAGAAGAGCGCCGGGCCGACCTGTTTTGCAGAGGCCGCGATGACGTCCCAGTGGGTCTCCGTCTCCCCGTGTCGTTCGAGGTGTTTGTGCGCGTTTTCTATCATCACTATAGCGGCGTCGATCATCGCACCTATAGCGATGGCGATGCCCCCGAGCGACATGATGTTCGCGTTCAGCCCCTGGTACCTCATAACTATAAATGCCATCAGGATGCCGAGCGGAAGCGTGAAGATCGCGACAAAGGCCGACCTGAAGTGCAGAAGGAAAAGCATGCAGACAAGGGCCACGACGATGGATTCCTCGAGGAGTTTATGGTTGAGCGTGTGGACCGCCCGCTCGATAAGGCCCGAACGATCATACACCGGTACGATCTGTACCCCCGGCGGAAGACCGGCCTTGAGGCTCTGCAGTTTCTCCTTCACTCGCTGTATGGTGGCGAGGGCGTTTTCTCCATATCGCATGATCACGATGCCCCCGACCACCTCCCCCTGGCCGTTCAGCTCCGTAAGTCCCCGGCGGAGTTCCGGCCCGAGATGCACATACGCCACGTCCCTCACAAGGATCGGCGTGCCGTTTTTGTCCACCCCCAGGGGGACATTTTCTATGTCCCTGACCGATTTTATGTATCCAAGCCCCCTCACCATGTATTCTGTCTCGGACATCTCGACCACGCGTCCGCCCACGTCGTTGTTGGAATGCTGGATAGCGGCCTTCACCCTTGAAAGAGGAATATTGTAGGCGAGGAGCTTGTTCGGGTCGATCTCGACCTGGTACTGTTTGACGAAGCCTCCCACGGAGGCCACCTCGGACACTCCCTCGACAGAAGTCAGCTGATAACGGAGATACCAGTCCTGTATGGCCCGAAGCTGGGAAAGGTCGTGTCTGCCGGTCTTGTCGACGACGGCATATTCATATATCCAGCCCACGCCCGTGGCGTCCGGTCCGAGGGCAGGCTTCACGCCCTGGGGCAGTCTTCCCGCGGCGTAATTAAGGTATTCGAGAACGCGGCTGCGCGCCCAGTAAAGGTCGGTGCCGTCCTGGAATATGATGTATACGAAGGAATAACCGAAAAACGAATATCCCCTCACGACCTTGGCGCCCGGCACGGCAAGCATGGCGGTGGTCAGCGGATAGGTTACCTGCTGTTCCACCACCTCGGGCGCCTGTCCCGGATACGGGGTATAGACGATAACCTGCACGTCGGAGAGATCCGGGATGGCATCAAGCGGCGTTTTAGAAAGAGAATAGAGCCCACCGAGTATGACAAAGACCGCACCGATGATGACGAGAAACCTGTTCCTGATCGAGGCGTCTATGATCTTTTCGAGCATCAGTACGTTATCTCATTGCCGCAAAGGATCATGCCCTTTCCAAGATAGGGGTTCTGGACGGCGGCGCTCTTCTGCAGCCACGGCGCCTTTCTCATCGGGCAGTGGAACATCCTTATGCCCGCGGCGTGCGCCTCCTCCCTGCCCGGTCCCTTCACATAGGCCGCCAGCACCTCGCTCAACGAAGCAAAGCCATCCCTCGCCTTTTTCAGGTCTGCCGACAACAGTCCTTCCGTCGACTTCGCCATAGGGGCCGTGAGCTGTTCGAGCTGCCCCTGCGGATCCGAAAGCTGCAGCCTGTAGACAAGGTCCGAAAATGTCTTTGCATTCGAGGTCACCCTGGCCGTATCGTCGTTAATCAGGGCATCGTGAATCTTCAGATATGTGTCCATGATCAGAGATATGAGACGCCTCTGCTCATCGTTGGGATAAACCTCGAACGCAGCCGGTTTTTCGCCCCCCTTTACTTCGCCCCCTGTCGCATGTTTGGCCTCAGGCGCGGCCTTCGCGGGCACCGAGGCCGCCGGGACCTCCTCCATACTCGTTATCGCCTGTTTCAGGTTGCTCTCGGAGTCGATGAGAAACTGCGCCGACGTCACGACCGTCTCACCTTCCACGAGCCCTGATTTGATCTCGACCATGCCCTGGCCCTCGGCCCCGAGTGTCACCTGCTTCGGCAGGAATTTGCCCCTGCCCAAAGCGGTAATGACGATATTGCGGGTGCCGGTGCGGAGGACCGCATCGGAGGGGACCTCCAGCACGTCCCCCGCCACTTTGCTCTTGATCGATACGTTTACGTACATGTCGGGCTTGAGTATAAGCCCGGGGTTTTCGAATTCGATCCGCACCTGGATCGTCCTCGTTTCAGCGGAAAGGTAGGGATAGATAAACGAGACGCGTCCCTTGTAAACGACGCCGGGCTCGTAGGGGAGGGTGATCTCCGCCTCCTGGCCGGTCTTCACAAAGGGAAGCTCGTACTCATAAATGGAAGCCAGTATCCACACGCGGGAAAGGTCCGCTATGGTGTAAAGGTCCAGACCGGGAGTCACCTCCATGCCTGCAAGGACCTTCTTGTCGATCACTATGCCGCTTACCGGGGAATGAAGCACCATCGTCTTCTGAACCTCTCCCCTCTTTTCGAGTGCCCGGATCTGGGCAGGCTGGATGTCCATCAGCAGAAGCCTCGTCCTCGTTGCGTCGATGAGCGCCTTCCCTCCGTTTGCGATATCCTTGAACTTCGACTTCCCCGTCTGCTGCGCATACCGGAGGGCCTGGAGGTATTCCTCCTGTGTAGCCACGAGATCGGGGGAGTAGATGGTGAGAAGATTCTCCCCCTTCCGCACCGCCTGGCCTGTCGTATTTACGAAAAGCTCCTCCACCCATCCCTGGACCTTGGTATGGACGTGCTGCACCAGCTCCTCGTCATAGGTGACGTGGCCCACCGTGCGCACCTCGGCGATGAGCGGACCTCTTGTGACCTTCGTCGTCCTCACCCCGATATCCTGGACGGTGACAGGGTCTATGCTCACCACGCCCTTTTCGCCCGGCCCCTCGTCCTCGTAGACAGGCACAAGGTCCATCCCCATCGGGGACTTGCCCGGCCTGTCCCTGATATAGGTGGGGTCCATCGGCGCGACCCAGTATTTTATCTTTCTCTTCTTCTCGATCTTTCCCGCAGGCGCACCGGGCGGAACCGTCTTTTTCTGCTCCGGGGAGAACAGCCAGATTACAACCAGCAGGACCGCCAGCACTACGCCTCCGAATTTGACGATCTTCTTCATTGCCATCGTTCGCATCCTCTGTCTTCAGTAACCCTTTCCATAAGGAAATCCCTCAGAAAAGCCTCTCTCCCACAGTCTCTTCGATCCGGGAGAGGGTGTTTTCGTAATCGGTCAGTGTCTTGTAATACTCTATCTCATAATTGTACAGCGTGATCTGGTTATCGATAAGCGTGATGAAATCCACCTTGTTGACGCTGTACCCGGAGATCGCCGATTCGAGGGCCGCCCTGCCCTGCGGTATGAGGCCCGTCTTGTAGAGGTCGATCCGGTCGGAGTATTTCCCGATCTTGAGCGCGGCGTCTTTGAGCCGGTAGAATATCTCGTTCTTCATCGAATCGTACTGCTCCTCCGCCTGCCTGACGTAAGCCCTCTCTTCCGCCACCTTCCTGTCCTCTTTCGTTCTGTGCCAGAGAGGAATGCTGACAGTCACGAAGCCCGATACGAAATCCGGCCGGTCGTCGCGCTGTCCGTAACTGACCCCGACGTCGAAGTCGGGGTAGTAGTTCTTTTCAGCCAGGTTTAAGGAAAGCTGCGACTTTTCCATCATGCGTTTGGCCGACGCGAGCACCGGCCGGTTGTCGACGGCCATCTTTTCGAGGTCGTCGACGCTGTAGGTAAAGCTTGTCGGCTTAAGCGTGTCCATGTCCTTGCCCTCGATTTCCTTTACCTCTGTATCGGGGGGCCGGTAGAGGAGCGTGTTCAGCCGGGCGATCAGGCTCTCTTTTCTCTCCTGCTGGGTGATAAGCATATCGATCATCTTCGAAAGCTCCACCCGCGCCTTCAGCACGTCCTGCTGGATGCCGATGCCGACGGAATACCGGGTCTCGGCAGTCTTGACAAACTGCCTGAGCAGGTCCCTGTTGTCCTTTGTGACGGCGAGTGTCTTGTTTATCAGCAGCAGGTTCCGGTACGTCACCTTGACCTGCCTGATAAGGTCGTTCCGCCTCTCCCGGTATTCTTCCCTTGCGATATCGACGTCTTTTCCTGCGATGTCCCTCTTCAGCGGCAGCTTGCCCGGGAAGGGCAGTTTCTGGATGACCGATACCTGTTTCTGGGTCATCGGTTCCTGGTTGAAGGAGAAGCTGTTGACCGGGATGTTCATCAGCCCGAACCCCACCCGCGGGTTATCGAGCGATGCCGCCTGGGAAGGTATCTCGCGGTAAGCGTCGATCTTCTCCTGCGCCGCCTTCAGCTCCGGGTTGTTCGCGAGCGCCTCGGAGATCAGTGTTTCGAGTCCGCCGGCATCGGCAGCAAAGGCCGGGGTGACAAAAAGGAGTGAAAGCGTGATCACCGCGGCGCACAGCAGCCTGAGCATGCCTCTTGTACTCCCCTCCTTCTTTCCCTGCTTTCCAGGGTAAGCTTCAGTAAAAGCCATATTGAGCGAT
Source organism: Thermodesulfovibrionales bacterium (assembly GCA_046704045.1). Lineage (GTDB taxonomy): Bacteria > Nitrospirota > Thermodesulfovibrionia > Thermodesulfovibrionales > UBA6898 > JAWOKY01. Next base: position 7,332 of record JBJKSM010000181.1, read on the forward strand.
ATCCGCCCGGCCCGCGCCCATGCCGAGATTATATACTACTTTGCGACGAAATCAAAGGTCGCCCGATGGGTCTTCCCGTCGCTGCCTTTGACCTTGACGTGCAGCTTCCACGCGCCCGGCATCGTAGGAATGATGACAGCGGCGTAGGCATGGTCGACCGGCATCGCCTTTGTCTCGTAATGCATCGCCGGCATCGAGGTCATGAAGTAATACAGACTCACAGCGGCAGGTACATGTCGTCCACCGGCATCTTTCACCTCTATCGTCGCCGGGTTTTCACCGACAACGGCCGGACTGCTCTTGATCTTCAGTGTAACGTTATAAATGCCCGCTTTACCGGCAACAGCATAACCCTGTGCCGAGGCCACGCCGGCGGTCAGCAGCATCACAGCAACAACCCATAAAAACTTCTTCATCATTCATCTCCTTCGATCTCCAAATGCCTTTGTTGCTTTTTCGCGGCTCAAGCATTGAATAACCGGCGTCACTTACACTTAGTGTAACAGAAAAAAAATCACTTATAGGCTAATTTACATCACTTATATGAAGAGAGTATGAAAAAAAGGTGAAAAAACGGTGAAATGGCAACCGTCATCGTTTCACAGCCGGACCCTTCGAAGTCTCAGCGCATTTCCGACGACCGAGACCGAGCTGAAGCTCATAGCAGCCGCGGCGATCATGGGGCTCAGCAGGATGCCGAAAAAGGGATAGAGCACCCCTGCGGCAAGCGGCACTCCCACCGAGTTGTAAGCAAAGGCCCAGAACAGGTTCTGTTTGATGTTTCGCATCGTGGCCCTGCTCAGCCTTCTTGCGCGGACTATGCCTCTCAGGTCTCCCTTCACAAGCGTCACTCCCGCGCTTTCCATCGCGACGTCGGTTCCGGTGCCCATCGCTATGCCGACCTGGGCCTGGGCAAGGGCCGGGGCGTCGTTGATCCCGTCGCCCGCCATCGCAACGACCCTCCCTTCGGACTGGAGGCGCTTTACGATATCCGCCTTCTGACCGGGCAATACCTCCGCTATGACCTCGTCGATGCCGAGCTTTTTTGCCACCGCCATGGCGGTCGTTCTGCTGTCGCCGGTGAGCATGACGATCCTTATGCCTTCCCCATGGAGCGATTCGATCGCCTCGGCCGTTGTTTCCTTGACGGGATCGGCGACACCGAGAATGCCTGCCATCTTTCCGCCTGCGGCAACGAACATGACCGTCTGACCGTCGCTGCGCATAGACTCGGCCTTTCCGGAGAGGTCCCCGGGGTCGATGCCAAGCTCGTCAAGGAGTGCGCGGTTGCCGAGGCCGATTTTTTTTCCTTCGATCGTTCCCGTCACCCCCCGCCCGGTCAGGGACCCGAAGGATTCCACCTTTGCGGGCGAAACGCCTTTCTGACGCGCGCCGCCGACAATAGCCGCCGCCAGGGGGTGCTCGCTCCCCATCTCGATGCCCGAGGCAATCCTGAGAAGCTCCTTTTCATCGAATCCGCCCGCCGGGACCGCCTCGATAACTTCGGCTTTCCCTCGGTGAGCGTTCCGGTCTTGTCGGTAACGAGCGTGTCCACCGCCTTCATCACCTCGATAGCCTCTGCGTTTTTGAAGAGCACGCCCGAGGATGCGCCCTTGCCCGCAGCCACCATGATCGACATCGGGGTTGCCAGTCCCATGGCGCAGGGACACGCGATGATGAGCACAGCCACCGCGTTGATCAGTGCTACGGTAAACTTCGGCTCCGGCCCGAGCCACATCCAGACAAAAAAGGTGACCGCAGCTATCGCAACAACGATCTGCACAAAGTAGCCCGCCACCACGTCGGCAAGCTTCTGGATAGGGGCGCGGCTCCTCTGGGCCTCGGCAACCATATGGACGAACTGGGCAAGGAGGGTTTCGGAGCCGACCTTCCCGGCCCTCATGACG
>JBJKSM010000182.1:0-3435 GCA_046704045.1 Thermodesulfovibrionales bacterium
GTCCTTCGGCCTGTCACGACTGGAACCGGCCGTGGTATTCCCTGACCTTTTTCGCGAATTCCCTGCCGAACTCGTAACACTTCTTTTCATCGTCGGGAGACGGCCTGTAGAGCACCTCGACGCCGGGCTCGACCACCTCCAGTTTCATGCCCTTCAGGGCCTCGTTTGCCTCTTTTACCGCACCGCCTCCCCATCCGTAGCTGCCGAAGGCGCCCGCGATCCGGTTTCTCGGGCGGAGCCCCGCCAGATGATGGAGAAAGTCCGCCACGGAAGGGTACATTTTGTTGTTCAGCGTAGGGCCTCCGACCAGAAGGCCTCTTGCCTTCCAGAACTCTTTCACCGCGATGCTCATCGGCGTTGCCCTGAGTTTTACGATCTTGCAGTCCACGCCCTCCTCCCTGATGCCGCACATGATGGGGAGGGTCATCATCTCGGTGCTCTGCCACATCGTGTCGTAGATGACGACGATTCTGAGATCGGCCGCACCTGCTGCCATGTTCTGGTACATCCTGATGACCTTCCCCGGGTCCCTGCGCCAGATGATGCCGTGGTCCGGGGCGATCATGGATACTTCGATGCCGAGCTTCTCCAGTTCGGCGATCTTTGTCTTTACGATGCTGCCGAAGGGCATCAGTATGTTCGCATAATAATCGACCACCGCATCGTCGAGTTCGGAGATGGAGGCGCATTCCACGAATTCGTCGTCGAACCTCGACGCAGTGGCGATATGCTGGCCGAAGCCGTCCTGGCTTATGAGCACCTTGTCTTCCCGGATGTAGGTCATCATCGAATCGGGCCAGTGGAGCATCGGCGTCTCTATGAAGAGGAGATTTTTCCTGCCGATGTTCAGCGTGTCCCCCGTCTTCACTGTTTTCATCTTCCAGGAGGATATGTCGAAGAACCGTTCAAGCCCCTTTCTGCCCTTCTCCGTTATGTAAATCGTGGCGTTCGGGGCAAGGCTCATTATCCTGTCGAGGCTGGTGGCGTGGTCGTTCTCGATATGGTTGATCACTATGTTTTCGATCTTTGAAGGGTCCGTAATCTCGCGTATGTTGGCGATCGTCACCTCCGAAAAATCGTACTTGACGGTGTCGAAAAGCGTGATATGCTCGTCCATGGCAAGGTAGTTGTTGTATGTCGTGCCGTTCGGCGTGACATACCCGTGAAAGTCCCTCACCGCCCAGTCTATTGCACCGACCCAGTAGAGGCCCGGTTTGATCTCGGTCGCGTTCATCTTTTCCTCCTGAAAAAGTAATCGGGCATCGTCTCTTCCCGAAGAGGGATAAACTTCGTTCATTATATCAAAATCGTGACCGATAGGTATGTAGGACAAATGCTTACAGCCGGCCGCCTCAAATTCTTACAAAAAAAACAGACGCAGGCCGATATTTTTCTGCCGTCGCCATCATCTATGATAAATCCATTCGACACTTGAATGGATGCTTTGAGTGAAACAGCGAAGGTACACTAAGAAGGGGGTTCATATGGGCAAGATGCTGGAAGTCCTGGATTATTCTGACGAGTACGTGGAGAGAGAGGACCTTGATTTTCTGGAGCAGCGGGTATCGGACAGCCGGGACGTTTTCGGAGATGAGCATGAGGACGCGGAAGAAGACGAACTGGAAGAAGAAAAAAGCGTCAGTTTCGTCGACAGCGATTACGAACCACTGAAGATGTACCTCAAGGAAATGGGCAGCATCCCGCTCCTGACACGGGAGGGAGAGATCGAGACCGCGAAGAGGATTGAAAGGGGCAGAGAGAAGTTGATGGAGGTCATTTTTTCGGTTCCTTTTGCCGTCGAGAAACTCTTGTCCGTTGCCAATCTCGTAAAGAGCGGCGATATGGAATTGAGCGATTTGATCCAGGGCAGCGGCGATTCCGAAGAGGCGGTGATGGAGGAGACAAAGAGGTTCTTTCTCGTCGTCGATCGGATAAGGGATTTGCGGAAGAAGCCGGGGCCCGGGCGCAACGGGAAGAAAACGGTGAAGGACGCCCCGGTCCGTGGCAGGAAGAATGCAAGGTCGTCCGATGAAATCACGGCAGGAATCGTGGGCCTGGTCGGCAGCCTGAGACTGAAAGAAACGGTAATGCATGAATGCCATGAGGAGCTGGGGACCGCGGTCAGGCGGATAGAGGAGACCGTGCGGGAGATGAATTCGGTCGGCAAGAGGCTGAAGTCCGCCGGATACGACATCGCCAATAACGGCGGCAAGATCCCGGTCGGTCTGAGCGACAGGAAGATAAAGAACATGGAACCCCTCATAAAGATCTACCGCGAGTGCCGTCAGAGGACGAGACATTACGAGCAATCGATCGGCATTTCCCACGCCGAAATGAAGAACGCGGTGAAAGTCTTTGCCGTGGGGAGGGAAGAGATAGAAGATGCGAAGAAGGCGATGGTCGAGGCGAACCTGAGGCTCGTCATAAGCATTGCAAAGAGGTATGTGGGCAAGGGGCTCAGCTTTCCCGATCTCATCCAGGAAGGTAATATCGGCCTGATGAGGGCGGTGGAAAAATTCGAATACCAGAGGGGCTATAAGTTCAGCACCTATGCGACATGGTGGGTGAGGCAGACGATAACGAGGGCGCTCACCGACCAGTCGAGAACGATCAGAATACCGGTCCATATGGGAGAGGTTATCGCGCGTGTTTCGAAGGCCACGAGGGAGCTTGTGCAGGAACTCGGATATGAGCCGCTGCCCGAGGATATCGCCATGAGGCTCCATATGCCCATTGCAAAGGTAAAGACGATCCTGAAGATCTCCAAAGAACCCGTTTCCCTTGAAACGCCGATAGGCGAGGAAGAGGACAGCCATCTCGGAGACCTGATCGAGGACAAGTCCACCCCTTCACCGCTCGATAGGGCGGTCAGCGCTGATCTCAAAAAACAGATCGAGGCGATCCTCTGTACGCTTAACCCGAAAGAGGCGAAAATCCTGAGGAGACGGTTCGGCATAGGAGAAGACCAGACCCGGACGCTTGAGGAGCTCGGCCAGGAATTCGATGTCACCAGGGAAAGAATCCGGCAGATCGAAGTGAAGGCGATCCGTAAGCTGAGGCACCCGTCGCGGAGCCATTGCCTGAAGACGTTCCTCGAAGGATGTTGATTGCACCGAAGGAGAAATCCGGGGACACCGGGGAGGAAGAAGGAATGGTCCTTCCCGTGTGGGATCCGGTCGATGTCGAGCACTGACAATAAAGTGTGCCTGTTCCCGCGGCAGAAAAATTCTGCAGATGAAAAGGGCGGACTGCGAGTCCGCCCTTTTCTGTCCTCCCCCGTTCTGCTGCATACCGTTGTTGCCTCCCCGCAAACAAAGTGAATGAGCAGCGATGCCGGAGCGGACCTGCCGTCTGAGTTCCCTTTTTACCTGAAGAGCATTTCGCCGCGGAGATCGCGGAGAACGCAGAGGAAAATCGGGAGGTACGGCCTGGGAC
>JBJKSM010000183.1:0-4674 GCA_046704045.1 Thermodesulfovibrionales bacterium
CCCCTGTCCGGAGAAGCGATATGCCTTGTTCTGTTTTGCTGCAGGCTCATTCAGGAGAGATTCATGCACTCTGACAAACTTCTGATTATCGAGACATCGGCTTATCACGACGCTGCCGATTCCGGCATTAAGAGGGTTATTGATATGGCCCTTTGCTGCCTCGCGAGCCGTGGCTGGACAATCCGGCAGGTAAATTATCAGACCGCCTGCGGGAAGGCCGGAATTTTCAGACAATACCGTTACTACAATTATTTTCTGCCCTCCCACCTCAGGGAGAATCTGACAGGCAAGGGAGGTATTTTCCTGGTCCCAAACAATGTTAGCAGATTTCTTCGGCTGCCTCATCCCCGGACGGTCTTCATGGTCCACGACATCATCCAGCTCGACGGACGTGTCGGGCACAGGGGTTTAAGGAGACGCATTTCTCAGTACAAGATATCTCTGCTGAAATCCGCGCTGGGATGCGTTGCGATCAGCGGTGCGGTGGCCGCCCAGTTGTCGGCCGAAGTCGGCGTGCCGAAAGACAACGTAAGGGTCGTACATGATGCCCTTCATCCCGGTTTCCACCACAGAAGGTACAAAGTGTCGCGGGACTTTCAGGACAGGGTTAACGAAATCGGCGATTTTATCCTCGCTGTCGGCTCGGGGGAGCCGCGAAAGAACGTCGAGATTATATTGAACAATTACAGGGAAATATATAAGCGCTTTAAACTCAAATTGATATTGTTCGGAGGAAGCTGGGGGAAGAACGGCCATGCGCCTGTGATGAAGAGAATCAGGGACTTTGGGCTTGGGGAAAATGTATTCCACTTCGGCAGGGTTACGGATGAAGAGCTGAAACATCTTTATCAGCGCTGCAGTCTCTTCATATACCCGTCGCTTGCAGAGGGCTTCGGCCTGCCGCCGATGGAGGCGTTATCCCAGGGAGCGAGCGTGCTTGTGTCGGACTTGGAAGTCTTCAGGGAGGTATACGGCGGTCTCGTTACGACTTTTGATTTAACGGACCGTGGTGATTTTATCTCAGGGATCGGCATGGCTATGGAAAAGAAAACTTCCGACGGCATAATTGGTGCCTTTCTCCGGAGATTCGATGACAGGGAGTACGGCAGAAAACTGAGCGAGGCTCTCCAATACTACGCCAATGGGAAGAGTACATGGCAGAAATGAGGGATTTAAAGTAATGCGAATAGTGGTAAACGGAAGATTCAGCGGTAGCAAAACCGGCGTCGGGAGAGTCATAGAAAACCTCTTCTTGCACCTGGAACGCCTCGACACGGAAAATGAATATTTCATTTACGTGAACAGGGAGTTCTCCGATTTTGTCCGCTTCAAAAATCCGAAGTTTCATCTTCTGTCCAACGGAGTCCCCGCTGGAAACAGCCTCCTCAATCATATCTGGACTCAGACTGGTTTTCTCAGCGAAATACGAAGACGTAAGGCGGATGTAGTGATACTGCCGCAGATAAACCTCTTTGTCCTGAAAATGGCGCCGACCATTCTTTTTCAGCACGACCTGATCGAGTATTATCTGCCCAATCAGAAATGGTATAAGCTGCTTTTTAGGAAGATCGCCTTTCCTCCTGCACTGCGGCTTGCTGACAGAATTGTCTGCGTTTCTGAAAATACGAGAAAAGATGTCGAGAGAATTTTCAAAATCACTGTTGGAAAGCTGGAAGTCATTCCCAACGGAGTGGATATGTCTTTATTCAGAAAATTAAATTCGGCAGAGGTTAAAGACATCGTGGAGCGCAAATACGGCGTCAAGGGCGATTTCATCCTTTACACAGGAACATTGACGTTGCCTCAAAAAAACCTCCTGCGGCTGGTGGAGGCCTATGATCTGGTGGTGCGCAAGGGGTTAAAACATAAACTCGTACTGGTGGGAGGAGATGGAAAGGATGCGCACCTTATTCACCGAAAGGTAAAAGAACTTAAATTGACGGAAAGGGTTATTTTCACGGGATATGTGCCTGATGAAAACCTCCCGTATTTTTATAATTCGGCGAGCGTCTTTTGTTTTCCGTCCCTGTATGAAGGGTTCGGCCTGCCCGTCCTCGAAGCAATGGCGTGCGGATGCCCCATCGTTACCTCGAATATATCATCTCTTCCGGAAGTGGCTGGAGACGCCGCCCTTCTTGCTGATCCTCGGAACACGGAAAAAATCGCTGGCGCTCTTTTCCGTCTGCTTGAGTCTGAAGAGTTGAGGAGGACCTGCATTGCCAGAGGTTTCCGGCAGGCCGAGAAGTTCTCTTGGGAAGATTCGGCCAAAAAACTTCTTGCCCTCATTATCTCGCTGGCACGCGTAGCCCCATGAAAATCTCATTCGCGGCTTCCTCTTCAGACCTGGCTTCCGGATGCGATGAAGGTTAGGAAATAGCCTCGTGATCTGCATTCCCGGACCATGGGAGAAAGGCGACATATAGATGGACTTCTCTTTATGGACACGATCAAAAACGGCTGGAGAAGTTTAAGCGACGTAACAGTTGGACTCGGACTTCCGCGGGAGGAATTTGTGATATGAAAAGTTCTGGGATGTTTTCACGCTATTTCGTTATCTGCCTGATTATCGTCTGTCTGTCTCTTGTATGTCATGACGCGTTCGGGCAGCAGTCCGGCCCGTTGCCGAAAGGGACTTACGTAGATGCCGGCGAATTCCCTTCGTTGAACGCCGCCGTTGCCGCTTCGGCTGGGAAAACACTTCTTGTCGGCAGGCCCATGAAACTCACTGGCGGTCTCGTTGTCCCGGCGGATATATCTATGGTTGTCGTAAAAGGCGGCTCCATCATTGCTGCCTCGCCTTTGGTTCTCGATATCAAAGGCGCTTTCTCGGCCGGCCTGTACCGGGTCTTTTCAGGTTTCCGCGCAGGAGAAGTGAGATTCGGCGACGGCTCCGTCAAAGAGGTTTATCCGCAGTGGTGGGGACCCGACGGAAGTTCGGGCATACAGAGCGCGCTGCAGAGCTTCAATAGCGTGGTCCTGCCAAAGGGCGTCTACATGATCGACACTCAAATACGCATCCCGTCGAATACGACGCTGAAGGGAATGCCGGGGGCGATACTTAAACGCTCCGGCAGGACGAACTATCCTTTATCAAGCATGGTGGTAAATGAACATTTTTCGGTCAACCCCCCTTTGCGCAGGGACACGAACATCGTGATCGAGGGGATAACTGTCGACGGCAACAGGGGACATCAGTCTTCAATGACAAACGGGATCTACATCCGGAGTGCGACGAATGTCCGTTTGAAGGATGTAACCGTCTACAATTGCGGCCAGCAGACGACCGTAAAAATGGGCACCGGCATCCTTTTTTCGAATGTCCTCAACGGCCTGATAGATTCCTGTTGGTCTTATTCGAATGACGGTGACGGCATCGACCTCTATACGAAAAATACCAACGTGATCGTCCGCTCCTGCGTGACTTATGACAACAGGGTTATCGGGATCGAGGTCGAGGGCAGGCTCAACGGAGATTACAAGTCTTACAGGAACGCCGGGATTTCGATAGAGGGAAGTGTTGCCTATCACAACGGCAGCTCCGGCCACGGAATTCTTGTGGACTGGTCCGATGCTGTGACGGTGACCGGCAATATCGTTACTGCCACTGATACATGGGCAGGGGCCATCCTGGTCGTCGGCTGCAACGATATTACGATCACAGGCAATTCCCTTTATGCAAACGAGGGCTATCCGGGCAGCAAGAACCCTGCGTACGGCATCGCCGTCTGGGACCACGTATACGGAAACGACGGCATCAGCCGCAACGTCACCATATCGAACAACGTCCTGGAGGAAAATACCGGCGGCATCTACCTCCGAAACGTCAGATCTTCCCTGATAGAAGGCAACAGCATAAAGAGGCTCGCAAACACGAGCAACGGCGTTTACATCGACGCCCGGTGCGAAAACATATCGGTGCGGAACAATACCATGAGGCTGAGCGGGACGGGCTCCGGGATAGCGGCGATATCCGGAGACGACGGGATCATGGTCACCGGAAACGTTGTCGAGAATGCCGACAGCGGCGTCATATTTCCCGCAGCCGGGAAATACAGCGACATCGACATAACGGGGAATCTGCTTGCTTCCTGCAAAAACGGCATATATGCCTTTCCGGGTGTTTCGCTGGCCAGGGGCCATATTACGAGGAACATCTTCAAGGGCATAAAGGACAAAGACATCGGCGCCGCCGCTCCTGTCATCCTGTCATCTTTCTTCGTACGGGACAACGTCCGTGACAGGGGGATCAGCAACTGGAACTCTGTCGGCGTAAAGCCGTCCACCGGGACATGGGAGGCAGGGGACAGGATCATGAACCCCCGTCCCCGGATCCGGGGCAAAGCCCCGGACCGCTATGTGGTCACGGGCTGGCTCTGCGTCGAGTCGGGCACTCCGGGGAAATGGGTAAGCCTGATTTCCCGGGTGGGCGATTAACGGGTATTGCGGCTGTTATTCAGAGATTCAGATAGACCTGTTCGGTCAGCTCGGCTACACGGTCCCAGTCGAATTCGGCGACAATTCTGCTGCGCGTGTCCGCCTGCACCGGCGTTTCCCCGGCATGACGTGACATACGCCCGGCAAGGGCGCTGACATCCCCTGCAGGAAACAGCTCATCCTCTTCGGCAAGATCCCGGTTTGCCGGGATGTCCGTCGCCAGCAGCGGCAGATTATAGC
>JBJKSM010000184.1:0-7053 GCA_046704045.1 Thermodesulfovibrionales bacterium
CGCATCGCCTCAACAGAAATAATCTGACCTGCACCGGGGGCAGAAATGCCCCCTCATTTGGGCCAGCCCAAAACGAAACGGTCAGAATAATCAGAATAATTAGGCCAGTTGATCTCGATTAACAACAGGCGTTCAATCTCGCACGGCTTTGGAAGTGGACAAAGGTAAATCCATGTCAGCTTGTAAAGAGGGAAAAGGAAGACAATGAGATCGGCAGATGCCTGTCGGAAGACGAGGAGAAGAAACTTGTTGATGCCTGTGAGCACTATTTTGACGGCCAACTCCGGGAGATGGTTGTCATAGCGTTGAACACGGGAATACGGGAAGGCGAGGTCCTGAAAATGAGATGGGAGCGAATCGACCTTTTCAACAAGACCTTCGAGTCCTATAACGAGAAGACGAACTCATGGAGGACTGTCCCGATGAACGATACTGTCTACGATCTTCTGAAGGAGAAGGCTAAGATCAGGTCAATGTTGGGATATGTCTTTACCACTTCGCAAGACACGCCGATCATAGCCCGCAACTTGATGAGGGCGTGGTATGGTGCTCTCAAGACAGCCGGTCTTAAAGGGCTTCGCTTTCATGACCTGAGACATACCGTCGGGACCCGTCTCGGACGCGCCGGCCAGGATATCCACACGATAGCAAGCATACTCGACCATTCTCAGCTTTCGACAACGAGGCGTTACGTGAAGCACAATACCGATAGCATCAGGAGAGGATTGAACATCCTAGACAGGAAACATGGATAATTATCACAATTTTATCACAGTGGGCGGCCCGGGATGAAAAAAGGACTCAGGAGAAGCTCCTAAGTCCTTGATTTTAATGGTGAGCCGTGCAGGATTCGAACCTGCGACCCGCTGATTAAGAGTCAGCTGCTCTACCAACTGAGCTAACGGCCCACTGAGGGTAAGGGTGATGATCAAAAAATCAGACCTATAGTAAAACAAAAAAAGGCACTCGCAGTCAACTCTTTCAGGCGTCTTCCGCGCTTCGTGCTCTTGATCCCGGAGCTTCTTTGTTCGGCCCACGGACCGGAGCTTAATTGACCGGCACAGACTTGAATCCCTTTCGACGCTGCTACCTTTCGACGATCATTTCGAATCCGATCTGGGCGAGAATATTGGCGGCATCGGAGCTTCTGAAGTCAAGGAATGAAAGCCCCGTCAGCTGTCCTCTCACACACAGATAGAGAACCTGCTCGGCGGGGTACCGTCGCCCGTTGATGATAACGAAGTAATTGCGCCCTCTTGCAGGGTCGACTCCGTTCATCGTCCTTTCCACATCTTCCTTCGACAATTCACATCGCCTCCCCTTGAGAGTGAAAACCAACGCCCGTGCCTCCTTTCCCGATGTCTATTCGCAGCCGCTCAGGCAAAAGGCCATTTCCAGCCCCGGATCTCGGGCCTGTCGATCCCGTGATCATGGGCGTAGGCGACATTTTCGAGTATCTGGTCCTTGAGCCATTCCTTCGCATGGCCGCCGGAGTCCCGCAGTTTGGCGACACGGTCGATGACGTCGATGGCGAGGTCGAACCTGTCGATCTGGTTCCTGATCGCGAGTTCGAGGGGGGTGTTGATGTTACCCCGCTCCTTGTATCCGCGGACATGCATGTTGGTGTGGTTGGTGCGGCGGTAAGCCATCTTGTGGATCAGCCAGGGGTAGCCGTGAAAGTTGAAGATAATCGGCTTGTCCGCCGTAAAAAGGGAGTCGAAGTCGCGGTCGGACAGCCCGTGAGAGTGCTCGCTCTCCGGCTCGAGCTTGAAGAGATCGACGACATTTACGAACCGGACCTTCAGGCCGGGAAACTTTTCCCTCAGTATTGCCGTGGCTGCAAGGGCCTCCATCGTCGGGATATCTCCTGCGCAAGCCATCACCACGTCAGGCTCCGAGCCCTGGTCGCTGCTCGCCCACGGCCAGATGCCTATCCCTTTTTCACAATGCCTGATCGCCGCCTCCATATCGAGATACTGCAGATGGGGCTGCTTGTCCGCCACGATGACATTCACATAACCGGTGCTCCGCAGGCAATGGTCCGCAACGCTGAGCAGACAGTTTGCGTCGGGCGGCAGGTAGATCCGGGTGACCAGCTTGCTCTTGTTTGTCACCACATCGAGAAAGCCGGGGTCCTGATGCGTGAAGCCGTTATGGTCCTGACGCCAGACGGTCGAGGTGATCAACAAATTCAGCGAGGATATCGGGGTGCGCCATTCCACCTCCGTCTTGCACTTTTCCAGCCACTTCGCGTGCTGGTTGAACATGGAATCGATGATATGGACGAATGCCTCGTACGTCGAAAAGAATGCGTGGCGCCCGGTCAGGACGTATCCTTCGGCCCAGCCCTCGAGTGTGTGCTCGCTCAGCATCTCCATGACGCGGCCGTCCGCCGAGAGCTCGCCGCCGTCGGAATCCTCCGGCCTCATCTCCGCCATCCATGTCTTCTTCGTTGCCTCGTAGATTGCCTGGAGACGGTTTGAGGCGGTCTCGTCGGGTCCGAAGACGCGGAAGTTCGTCATATTTTTCCGCATCACGTCCCTTAGAAACTGACCGAGTATGTACGTCGGCTGTGCTTCCCCGGTTCCGGGACCGCTGACCGCAATCGCGTAATCCCTGAAATCGGGCATCCGCAGCGGTTTCCGCACAAGGCCGCCGTTGGCGTGCGGGTTGGAGCTCATCCGCCGGATCCCGGTCGGGGCAAGCTCCCTCAGCTCCGGAACCAGTCTGCCGTCACTGTCGAAGAGTTCCCCGGGTTTGTAGCTTCGCATCCACGATTCGAGCATCTTGAGGTGAGCGGGATTGCCCACCACATCGGGGATCGGCACCTGGTGGGCGCGCCAGAAACCCTCCAGTTTGTGCCCGTCGATTTCCTTCGGCGCGGTCCACCCCTTGGGACTGCGGAGGATCACCATCGGCCAGCGGGGCCTGTTTGCGACACCCGTGCGCCTGGCCTCTTCCTGGATCGCCCTGATCTCACCGATACAGGCCTCCAGCGTGGAGGCCATTTCCCGGTGCATTGCCGCGGGGTCTTCTCCTTCGACGAAAAACGGCTTCCACCCGAAACCTGACATCAGACCCTGCAGTTCTTCCGGAGAGATGCGGGCAAGGATTGTCGGGTTTGCTATCTTGTAGCCGTTGAGGTGAAGGACCGGCAGCACCGCTCCGTCGCGGACGGGATTCAGGAATTTGTTGGAATGCAGAGAGCCCATCAGGGGACCGGTTTCGGCCTCGCCGTCTCCGATAACCGCTGCGGCGATCAGGTCAGGATTGTCAAAAACCGCGCCGAAGGCGTGAGACACGCTGTAGCCCAGCTCGCCTCCTTCGTGAATGGAGCCGGGCGTCTCAGGCGTGCAGTGGCTGCCTATGCCGCCGGGAAAGGAAAACTGCTTGAAGAACTTGCACATGCCTTCCGCGTCCCCGGATTTATCCGGGTAGACCTCGGAATAGGTCCCTTCGAGGTAACTGTTTGCAAGCATCGCGGGAGCGCCGTGGCCCGGACCCGATATGTACAGCACGTTCAGGTCGTACTTTTTGATCAGCCGGTTCAGGTGCACCCATACAAAGCTCTGCCCGGCATCCGAGCCCCAGTGGCCGATGAGGCGTTCCTTGATGTGCTCGGGACGGAGCGGCTCGCGAAGAAGGGGATTGTCCATGAGATAGAGCATGCCGAGGGACAGGTAATTGCAGGCGCGCCAGTAGGCATCGATCCTGCGAAGCTCATCGGCCGTAAGGGGACTTTCGCCGGTTGCAGCAGTCTTTATGGCTGTTCGATTCATGACAGGCTTTCTCCTTTCTTCATAAGGGGAAACAGGTTATGGAGAGGTCGGTATATCCTGCAAATAACTTACCAAATGGGCATGTCGTTGTCAATGCGCAGTTTCCGGGCCGTACATCGTTGACAAAGGGGGGTGAAGTGCTACCATGAAAAAAGCAGATCGGTTGAATGAGGACGAAAGACATGACTCGAAGGAACCTCGGGAAAATAATCGTCGCCGCCGCAGTCGCCGGCATCATCGTCGCCTTCCGGGCCTTTCACCTCGGAGATTACCTTACCCTCCAGTACATCGGGGAGTCGCAAAAACGGTTTGCAGCCATCTACTCGGGCCATACGGTTGCGGTCGTCGCCGCATACATGGCCGTCTACATACTCGTTACTTCCATCTCACTCCCCGGCGCGGCGATACTGACCGTCGCCGGGGGCGCGCTCTTCGGTCTCGTCGCAGGGACCGTGGCAGTTTCATTCGCGAGCACGATCGGCGCCACGCTCGCCTGCGCCGTCTCACGGTTCGTCCTGCGCGACTGGGTGCAGGGGAAGTTCGGCGACAGGCTGAAGACAGTGAACGAGGGGATCGCCAGGGAAGGCGCATTCTACCTTTTCACCCTTCGCCTGATCCCGGTCTTTCCCTTCTGGCTGATCAACCTCGTCATGGGTCTTACAACGATGCGCCTCGGAACGTTCTACTGGGTATCGCAGGCGGGCATGCTGCCGGGGACCATTGTTTACGTCAATGCAGGCAGGGAGCTGGCGAAGATCAAGTCCCTTTCGGAGATACTCTCTCCGGGGCTGATCATCTCGTTTGCGGCCCTCGGGGTCTTTCCGATAGCGGCAAAAAAACTGCTCGGTACGTACAGGGCGGGGAAACAGACTAGGCAGGGAGGCTGAAATGGCGGGATACGACTTCGACATAGGAATCCTCGGCGGCGGAGCTGCCGGGCTCACGATCGCAGCAGGCGCCGCGCAGTTCGGCGCAAAGACGCTCCTTATCGAGAAGGAGAAGGCACTCGGCGGGGACTGTCTCCATTACGGCTGTGTCCCGAGCAAGACCCTGATAAGGACCGCTAATGTCCGCCACCTCATGAAGAAGGCGGAACGGTTCGGCCTTCCCTGCGTCGATCCGGGGCCGGTAAATTTTGCCGGCATAGTCAAAAGGATACGCTCCGTGATATATACGATTGAAAAGTTCGATTCCGTGGAGAGGTTCTGCAGACTCGGCGCGATGGTGGAATTCGGCGACGCCGCATTCGTCGACGAACATTCGGTCAGGCTGAACGGAAAGACATTTTCCGCCCGAAGCTGGGTCGTCGCCACGGGCTCCTCGCCCGACATCCCGCCGATAGACGGCATCGACAAGACATCCTTCATTACGAACAGGCAGATATTCTCGCTCGACCGGCTTCCCGCATCGATGATCGCTATCGGCGGCGGCCCGGTATCGATCGAAATGGCGCAGGCGTTCACCAGGCTCGGCACGAGGGTCACCGTGATCGAGCAGGGCGGACAGATCCTCGGCAAAGAGGACAGGGACCTCGCCGACGAGCTTATGCACGGGCTCGAATCCGAAGGGATAACGTTCCATCTTGATGCAAAGGTCCTTAATATCAGGGACACCGGCACAGAGAAGGAAGTGGTCATCGAAAACGGCGGCGGCTCCCTGAGTCTCAGTGCAGAGACGATCCTGATCGCGGTTGGGAGAAGGGCCAACCTCGCGGGCCTCGGCCTCGAGGGCATATCCGTCGCATTCGACAACAGGGGTCTCATGACAGACAACAGGCTGAGAACGAACCATCACCACATCTTTGCAGCCGGCGATGTGACGGGCTCTCACCTGTTCACCCACGCCGCCGGCTATGAGGGCGGCATCGTGCTCGGCAACGCGGTTCTCCACCTTCCGAGAAAGGCGGATTACACGCACCTGCCGTGGTGCACATTTACCGACCCGGAGCTTGCGAGCATCGGGATGAACGAAAAGAGGGCGCAAGCGGCCGGAATCGGCTACTCGGTCTGGACCGAGGAATTCAGGACCAATGACCGGGGTCTTGCGGAAGACGAGGAAACAGGCAGGATAAAAATGCTCCTCAATGAAAGGGAGAGGCCGATCGGGGTCCAGGTCCTCGGGCCCCATGCCGGTGAACTGATAAGCGAGTGGATCGCGGCCATGAACGGAAGGGTCGGACTGTCGAAGATCGCTTCGGCCGTGCATCCCTATCCCACGCTTGCGGAGATAAACAAAAAGGCGGTAACGTCATTCTATGCGGATAAGATTTTTTCCGGCAGGGTGAAAAAGGCGCTCGCCTTTTTCTTCAGCCTCAAGGGCAGGGCCTGCGGATGACGTGCAAACCGGATCAGTCCAGGTCCTCGTACCTCTTCCGTATCTCTGTCAGTTTTGTCCTGTAGGCCCCGGCGTCACCGTAATCGAGGAAAAGATGGTAGCGTGAATTGCGAATCTTTCCCGAGGCGTGCTTGATAGGGCACCAGTACTGCTCGGTCCTGGCCGCGATTTCGGCCGCATAGGAGGAGAGGCCGTTGAAGTAGCTGCAGTAATCGCAGTTCAGCCTTTCTATGAAATTCAGGTATTTGAGGTAATGCCGGTCGAGAACGATATGGTCGCTGCGCCTCACTTTGGGTATCCCGTAAACCGGGAAGCAGATCGCCTGGTATACAAAGAGGCAGAGGTCCAGGAGCAGAGCCGGCAGAATCATCATGTATATGGCGGGCGCCGAAAGCAGGGTGAGAAGAGGGGCCCCGACGATGTAGCGGAAAAGAGAAGCGGAGAATTTTTTGTGCATCTCCGCGATCTCTTTCCCGAATATGACCCTTCCTTCCCTGACCCGGTAATTCAGCTCTTCTTCCCTGCGCTTCATTTCCTCCTGGACGGTCTTCTCCAGTTCCCTGATCTCCTCCAGAATCTCGGTGAGCCTGTTGTTCATGTTTTCCCATTTCCTCTTCAATGAAGTGTACCACCTTTCTCAAAAAACATTTGTAATTTGCCCTGCTCCTGTATTACTCTTTTTTGAGCAGTGAGGAAACGCATCCCATGTATGTCGAACATTTCGGACTGAAGGAAATCCCCTTTTCCATAGCGCCCGACCCGCGCTATCTCTTCATGAGCGAGGGGCACCGCGAGGCGCTCGCCCACTTGCTCTATGGGATGAACGGCGACGGAGGGTTCGTCCTTCTCACCGGCGAGGTGGGGACCGGCAAAACGACCGTATGCCGATGCCTCCTTGAAAAGGTGTCGCAGAATACGGAAATCGCATTCATCCTTCACC
>JBJKSM010000185.1:0-11323 GCA_046704045.1 Thermodesulfovibrionales bacterium
GAGGGAATCCGAACGTCGCTTCCACGAGATGATGACGAATGTGAGGCTTGTCGCGGTGATGCTCGACACCGGCGGGGATTTGATATTTTGCAACGATTTTCTTCTTGAGCTTACCGGCTGGAAAAAAGATGAAATCATTCAGCGCAACTGGTTCGATGTCTTTATCCCCCGGGAAATCAGGGAGGAGATCAGAGCGATTTTCAACAACGCGGTACGGTCCGAAACGTTTCCCGTCTGGCATGAGAATGAAATTCTGACCCGCACCGGGGGGAAGCGCCTTATCTCGTGGAGCAATACCGTCCTGCGCGACGGCCTCGGACGGGTTACGGGCGCTGCCAGCATCGGAGAGGACATTACAGAGCGGAGGAAGGCGGAAGATGACATCCGGACATATCAGGAGGCGCTCCGCTCCCTCTCCTCGGCCCTGTCTTTACTGGAGGAGCGGGAGCGTCGCCGTATCGCAACCGATCTCCACGACAGCATAGGCCAGACCCTTGCGCTATCGAAGATCAAACTGGGAGCGTTGAGTGAATCTCTGTCCGGAGACGACCGCGCTTACATGGTAAACGAAATCCGCGAGCTTGTCGAGCAGTCGATCCGCTATGCGCGGTCATTGACATACGAACTCAGCCCTCCCGTTCTGTACGAGCTGGGCCTCGAGGCCGCGCTGCAATCTCTTGCCGGACAATTTCATGAAAAGCACGGCGTCTTTCTCAATGTTGACGACGACGGAAACCCGAAACCGCTGGATGAAGACGTCCGTATTCTCCTTTACAAGGCCGTACGCGAATTACTGGTAAATATCGTCAAGCACGCCGGGGCTCGTCGGGCCGGCATAGCAATAAAGAGGGAAGCCGATTACATACGGATTCTGGTGAGGGATGACGGAGTCGGCTTCGAGGCTTCGGAGCTCAAACTGCACAGGGGAAAGGGCTTCGGTCTGTTCAATATCCGCGAGCGCCTGGAAAGTATAGGGGGGCGGGTTGAGATCGCTTCTCAAACGGGCCGCGGGACCGGGGTTTGCATACTGGCGCCGCTCAGGAAAGAAGGGGACGGACAGGATGAGCATACGGATCATACTTGTTGACGACCACGTGATCGTTCGCGAGGGGCTGCGTTCTTTGATCGAGAAGAGGCCGGACATGCAGATTGTCGGGGAAGCAGGAGACGGGAGAAATGCGGTAGAGATGGCAAGGAAACTCCTGCCCGATGTAGTCCTGATGGATGTATCCATGCCGGATATGAACGGCATCGAGGCGACCCGGAACATCCGCGGCAAATGTCCCGGGGTTAAAGTCCTTGTCCTTTCAATGCACTTCGACAGGAAGTTTGCTGTCGAGATGCTGAAGGCGGGTGCTTCGGGATATCTGCTGAAAGACGCGGCCTTCGAGGAGCTGATAACCGCCATACGCGCCGTGCTGTCGGGTCACACTTATCTGTGCCACGGGATATCCGACGCGATCATCAGGAATTATGTCGATTCTGCCGACATGGGGATGTCGGTTTTTTCGATCCTGACGACAAGAGAACGCGAGGTGCTTCAACTCATCACTGAAGGCAACAGCACGAAAGAAATTGCCTCGATCCTGCGATTGAGCGTCAAAACGGTCGAGACTTATCGAAAGCTGATAATGGAGAAGCTGGATCTCCACAGCATCGCCGAACTGACGAAGTATGCCATCAGGGAAGGCCTCACCTCTCTCGAAAGCTGACTCCGGAGACCTTTATCCCTAAGGAATTTCGAAGGCCAAACTCAGGAAATTCCCGATTGCCATCTGAAAGGAACAGCCTTTAACTATTTATGTGGGGATGCAGCGGCGGCATGCAGCGTGGAAGTCGCCGACAAAGGAGGGAGAACCATCGATCTGAAAGATGAGCGGACAATCCTTCTCATTGAAGACAGCCCGACACGTGCCGAGAAATTGAAACTCCTGTTCGAAGGGCACGGATACAAGGTCAATGTCTCGCCTGGCGAAGCGGAAGCTCTCGCCATGACGAAAGAGATAACCCCGGCACTGATCATCTTTTCTTCAGGTTTGACGAGCAACGACACGCTGTGGACTTCTCTGTTGTTCAAATCTCCGTTTGATGAATGACACGCTGCACGTCCGCATCGGGATTAAAAGGATCTCCGGATTGCTCTATATCTTCAGGCCCGCGAAATAATTCGCCTTACGCCGCAGGAAAAGCGCGCGCAATATTAATGCAATGTATACGTCTTACTCTATCGCGGTCACGACCCAGCCGGTTTTCTTCTTTTTGAGCGTCAGGGCGATCCCGGTCCTGCCGAGGGTGCTGTAAACCGCGCCCGCAATATCACCGTTCGGTCCTACTTCGACCTTCATCGTGTGCAGCGCCCTTTCGTAGTCGTCTTTCGAGAGCCGGCAGGTGCTCTGCACGAGGCCGTCGATGATGCCTTTCCTGCGGTTCGCATCGATACTGCTCATGCCCTGATCCTTAAGCGACCTGTCGAGCATCGCGTCGAAGTCGACATACTTCCTGACCTGGTCGGTGTTCTTTTCGTATGCCGCCTTCAGAAGATTTCGCACCGTACCCGTCACTTCCTGTTACGAAATACTGCAGCCGTATGAAACCCAGACCACGAGCAACAACAAAGCAGCCCACTTGACTAATGCCATACCCTTCCCATCTTTCACGATCATGCCTTTCCTCCCCTGATTCACCCTCACCCGGCCCCCTCCCCCGAGGGGCGATGGCGTACCTTTGTGCCCCCCCCTTCGAGGGGGGAAGGTCAGGGAGGGGTGGTTGTATATACTATACGGTTATTACATCCTTAACGAATTGACCCGCAAAATCCATCCTACTTCAGAAGCACATAGAGCGCTCCGAGACCACCGTCGCACTGCCGTGCCGTGACGAACGCGATGATCTTTTTCCGGTGACGGCGGCTCAGCCATTCTATAACGGCCTCCTTCAGCACAGGCCCGCAGGGAGACCGGAGTCCCCTGCCGTGGATGATCCTGACGCACCTGAGGCCCTTCTTCAATGACTCGGCGAGAAACCCGTCGACCTCCTCCTTAGCCTCCTCCAGAATCATGCCGTGGAGGTCGAGGCAGTCCTGCACAGAAAACCTTCCCTCTCGCAGCTTCCCGACGACGTCGGCCTTGTAAGAGGGGCTCACCCATTCGACGTATTCCTGGGTATCGGGAAGGTTGAGCGGCCCCCGCCCCCTCACAATCTCCGCAACCGTTTTCAATACCTCATCGTCGCAGGAGACGCCTCTTCTGACCGGTACCGCGCCCCTGCACTGGAAGGGGATCTTCCGGAATTCCGCGATCTCCCTCACTTCCTTCATAGCATCGCTGAAGAGTTCTTCATCGGTGATTTTTTTCTTCTCCGGCGCATGGGGCTTTGGGGACATGCGCGCGCCACTGTGTTCGATCATATCCTTTAGGTGCTCGAATGGCTGGAACGTAACCGTACGGGAAACCTGTTTTCTTGCGCCCATCGTCTCCTCCCTCGGTGCATTTATTATAACAGAAAGGCCGGAACGGCAGTGTCACCGGGCTTTCAGTTGCCGCAGGCACATCTTTGACACGAAGAAGGGAAAGAAGTACTATACTTCGCCGGCTGTATCAGGCGGTCTTATTCAACTGACAATGGATATCGAAAGGGCGATCACAAACCTCAACCCCAGACAGAAGGAAGCGGTCCTGCATACCGAGGGTCCGCTGCTGATCCTCGCCGGCGCGGGGTCGGGAAAGACGAGGGTGATCACCATGCGGGCTGCTTACCTTCTTCATAAGGGCGCCTTGCCTTCGTCGGTCCTTGCCGTCACCTTTACGAACAAGGCCGCACGGGAAATGAAGGAGCGGGTGCGCTCGATGCTCCGGGGCGAAAGCGGCGGCGCGCCCGTCATCTCCACCTTCCATTCCCTCTGCCTCAATATCCTGCGGCGCGAGATAGGGCGCCTCGGCTACCGCAGGGACTTTACGATATACGACACCTCGGAGCAGATATCGCTTTTGAGGAACATCCTCTCCGACATACGGTTTTACGACAAAACCTTCAAGATCGAGGCGGTCCTCGAAAGGATAAGCAGGTCGAAAAACGACTTCGCACCCCCTCCTGGCACGGCCTCGAGGGAGGAAGACAAGATAGGTGAAGTCACGGAAAGGCTCTACCCGAAATACCACGAGGCCCTGCAGACCCTGAACGCTGTCGACTTCGACGACCTCCTTCTACTTACGCTGAAGCTCTTCAGGGAACATCCGGAGGTCCTTCAAAAATACCGAAAGCGGTTCAGGTACCTGATGGTCGACGAGTACCAGGACACAAACCGCGTCCAGTATGAATTCATCAGGCTGCTTGCGGGGGAGAGAAAGAATGTATGTGTGGTCGGCGACGACGACCAGTCGATTTACGGCTGGCGGGGTGCCCATATCGGAAACGTCCTCGACTTCGGCAAAGACTTCCCCGGCGCAGTCGTGATCAGGCTCGAACAGAACTACCGTTCCACAGGCCACATACTAAAGGCGGCGAACTCGGTTATCAAAAACAACCGGAAAAGGATGGAAAAAACTCTCTGGACTGCGGGCAAGGAGGGGCCGAAGGTCGCCCTCTTCATAGCCGCTGACGGCGAAGCAGAGGCGAAGTGGGTTGCCGCAAGGATCTCGATGCTCCGGATCGAAAAAAATCTCCGCTTCGAGGACTTTGCGGTGATCTACAGGGCGAACCTCTTTTCCAAACCCTTCGAGGAGGAACTCCGGAGGCTGCGCATCCCCTATTCGGTTGTGGGCGGGACGAGTTATTTCGAGCGCAGGGAGATCAAGGACCTCACCGCCTATCTCAAGATCATCGCAAACCCCCGCGACGATCTCAGCCTCCTCAGGGCCGCGAACATCCCCAAGAGGGGGCTGGGACCATCCGCTACAGGCAAGCTTTCCGACTTCGCGAAGAACGATTCCCTCCCCCTTCTCGATGCATTCAAACGGGCGGACGAGATCGAAGGACTCGGGGAGAAGCAGGCCGCCTCTGCAAAGGGGCTTGCAGACCTGATAGGGCGCTACCGCTCCGACTTGACGCAAAAGGGGAGCATGGGCCGGGGCTTCAAACGCCTCACCGAAGAGATCAACTACACCGACTTCATAAGGGAGTTATACAAAACGCCGGAGGCATCGGCGAGAAAGCTCGAAAACCTGGATGACTTCATCGCCTCCCTTTCGCGGTACGAGTCCGAAGAAACAGACCCCTCGCTTCAGGGGTTCCTCGAAACCCTCGCCCTCACCGACATGCTGTCCGAAAAGGAGGAAAAGGCAGGGGGCGGCGTAACGCTCATCTCATTCCATTCCTCGAAGGGGCTCGAGTTCCCTGTCGTCTTCATCGTCGGAGTGGAGGAGGAGATACTTCCGCACCGGAAGTCCGCGGATTCGCCGGAGTCGGTCGAGGAAGAGCGGAGGCTTTTTTACGTCGGCATAACAAGGGCGATGAAGGAGCTGTATATCACCCGCGCCGGCTACAGGATCAAGTACGGGAAAGTACTGCCGTCGCCGCCTTCGAGGTTCATCAGCGAGATCGACGATGAACTCCTGCAGAGAATAGACGGTACCGAAAAACCGGACCCCAAAGACGAGGAACACTTCGCCAGGGAATCCATGGCCCGGATAAAGGCGATACTGGGAGACTGAGCAAGGGCCACAACAAAAAAAGAGCCAAACCCGTTGCGGATTCGGCCAGTCCAAGGCTCCCCTTACTTCATCTTTATGGCACAGCCTTCTTCACTTTCCGCGACTGAAATCCCTCACACATTCACGCTTCAGTCCTTCGATCCTGCGGCCGAGTTCGTCGGTAATCCGGTGCACTTCTTTTACTTCGTCTATAACCCGCTTCTTGTCATCGGACGGAGCACGATCGAAGTTGCCGACTATGTGATCCAGCTTCGACTTCCACCCGGACAATTCAGCCGTCATGCTATCGCAATATTCTTTTGCTTCCATAGTCTTCCTCCTTTCCATCGCTCTTTGCTCGCGAAAGCAAAAACTCTTTCTATTTTTAATATAGTGAGGCATGGAAAGAACTTCAAAGCGCTGTTTCGGCCGTTTTCAGACGCATTGGGCCCAGGTGTCTCAACAGGACCGTATTCATCCTCTTTTTGGAAAGAAATGAAAGCACCCTTTCAAAAATCGCGATCCTGACATCCCGATCAGCCTGCCGGCATCTTTCGGCAATGAATTGAAATGACAGCTCTACTTCTTAGTGATATTCTGTAACTATACGAACCAGCGGGTTGGGACGCCGGCATTCCACATTCAATGATCTGAAGACTGAAAAGGGGTGTCTCGGCATCGGCTATTCGCGACGAACTTCAAAAAATCCAAAAGGCAGGAAATGTTTATGAAAATACCTGTGGTCGACTATGAAACGTGTATAGGCTGCGGCTCATGCGTTGCGATCTGCCCCGAGGTCTTTGAATTAAAGGCCGATGAAAAGGCATGGGTAACCGCCCCTGATAAATGCGGCGCCTGTGATTGCCAGGAGGCGATCGATCTCTGTCCCGTTTCAGGCCATAAGCTGGAGCGAGTAACAGATAAACGGCGAACGTCAATCCGGCGAAATAGACTAACATTCCGAGGTGATAGCACGCGTGATAATTGAAACGGGTTACATCTTATGATAAGAGGGTAATGATCAACAATGCAGTTAAAACAGGTCGCAGCATGAAAAAGGCACTGCTGAAGATAAAAAGGGTATACGAGAAACCTGCAGCGGAAGACGGCTTCCGGGTGCTTGTTGACAGGCTCTGGCCGAGAGGCATGAAAAAGGAAGAGGCGAAGGTGGACCTCTGGCTCAGGGAGATCGGCCCGGGCAACGAACTCAGGAAGTGGTTCGGTCACGAGCCCTCAAAGTGTACGGAATTCAAACGGAGATACTTCAAGGAGCTCGATGTAAAGGGCGATCTGCTGAGACAGATCGAGGACAGCCTCAAAGAGGGAGCCGTCACCCTCCTCTATGCCGCAAAGCACGAGGAGTGCAACAACGCCACCGTCATCAGGGATTACATCGAAACGAAGAGGAAAAGGCGGGAGGGAGACCGCTGACATGAAACCGATCGGGCCTTTGATGATAGAGCACAGGGCAGTGGAGCGCATGCCGGCTTAAGAGACTTCCGAGGACTGTCGTCGGCTTACGCGAATAACTGGACTTCTCGTTTCTTTGTGATATGATTTGAACAGTAACGTTCAGGGCCGGTGTGGTTGTATTCGCGGCAAGACCACGACAAAGGGGATTCCATGACGCTATCTCAGGGCAAGGCGATCTTCATATGGGGTACGGTCATTTCAGCAGTTATTTTTCTCGGGCTTACCTACGACTCGATCTCGAAGATGCCCAGGAGGACCCACGAAGAGAGACTGACCGATGCGGTTGCAAACGGCAAGTGGACGTGGCAGCGGTATAACTGCAATGACTGCCATACCATCCTCGGCATAGGCGGCTACTATGCCCCCGACCTCACAAAAGTCATGTCGCGGCGCGATCCTGAATGGACAAAGCAGTTTCTGAAGGATCCTCACAAGGTCTGGCCGGCAAAAAGAAGGATGCCGAACCTTCACATTAAGGATCAGGAGATTGCCGACCTTGTCGCCTTCCTCACCTGGGTAAACGGCATAGACACCAACAACTGGCCGCCAAAACCGATAACAGTCGAGGCAGCCGGAACTACGATAATGCCGGGTGAAGCCGTTTTCAAGGCCAAGGGATGTTCGTCCTGCCACAAACTAAACGGCGTGGGAGGAGACATAGGCCCTGATCTCACGCACGTGGGAAGCAGGAGGTCCGCCGAATGGATCAGTGCCGACGAAAGTCACTGCCTGATACCGCCATGGTGCGGGCAGGAAAAAGTGTCGCTCCACGTCCGGATCTACGTGGGGCACTTTAGAAAATCACACAGAAAGGAGGTGAAAGACAATGAGACATATGAGAATCGTGTTGCTGTCACTGATGGCTATCGGGCTCATCTTTTCTTTGGCGTATGCCAGGGGCAATGTTGAAAAAGGAAAAGCCCTCTTCGACGATGCAAACTTTGCGGGCGGGTCGACCGCGTGCAGTGCGGCGGCGTGCCATCCCGATGGGAAAGGCCTCGAGAAGGCAGGGGCAAGAGGCAGGAAGGAATGGACCAACCCCGGCGGCACATGGCTTAATCTGGAAGATGCGTGTAACGTCTGCATCATTCTGGCCAACAAGGGCAAAGCAATAGATCCCAGGGGCGCCGAGATGAAAGACCTCGTGGCGTACGTGAAGTCGTTAAGCAAGGGCAGGCACCACAAGAAAAAGATGTAGGATATTAAAGCATTGGAGGGGAGATGCAAGCTCCCCTCCAATGTATTGCGTATTCATCTTTTTGTGCTGAAATTCAGATTTGGCAATTTGACCCTCATCGGATGCGATAAAACCGTCCAAATATTAAGGCCCCCGTTTTGCAATGTCAGGTTTGCTTCGGAATGGGTGGCGGGAATGAAATGGAATAGCCGGCCCTAATCGATCGGAACAAGTGCAGGAATAGTCCGGAAAGCGCATTCACGGCCAAATTTCATGCGCCTACCGGTTTGAGATACGCCGCCGATCTATTTCCCGTGGCAGCGGACGCAACGCTTATCGACAGACATTTGGACCTTCTGCTCTTCAGGCGTCTTCTTCGACCCGGGATAATGGCATACGAAACAGTCCTTGAACCCGAGTTCCTGATGCATTCTGACCATTTTCGGGTTTTTGCTATGGCAAACGTTGCAGCCGAGGGAAAAGGCATGGTCAAAAAAGAGAAACGAGGCCGCCAGCAAGAGAGCAAATAAATACGACAATTTCATGGAATGATTTTAAAGAATCACATGCGGAAAAAACATGATCTGCGTCATATTAAGGCTTCCTCCTGAACCAATGACAAGGTCAGTGGCAGGTGTAAGGGCAGAGGCCTACTCTTGCCTGAGCCTTTGTCATTACGATCCTCCCTGTCTAATTCGCCTTGCCCATTCGACCACACCTGCACAATAGTGGCATCTTTACCTGTACCGCTGCCCGAATTCTGCTTCACGCTTCATTCTTTCCGTCTTTACTGCAGGGTCTACCTTGCCTATGGACCATTGGTGGTCGGGTGAATTCAGGACCTCCGACAGCAACCCGTCAAGTTTGCCGGCCAGCTTTTGTGCCTCAGGCTTGCTGTCCTTTTTACCCATTTCAATAATATCCCTGATTTCAGGAATGTATTCACCATAGAAGTTCCTGGCAAGCTCATAGTTGCCGTGCCATTGCGTATAGTCCGGGGCCATCATGGAAGCTCCCATGCGGGCACGGCGGCCTTCGTGGTGCCACAGTTCAAACCACGTCCAGTCTATCCTGTGAGAAAATTGCGCATATCGGTCACCCTCCACCGCCTTGAGCACCGCAGTCGCCTTTTCGAAGAGCTTTGCACCGGGTTCTGCGAACTTCTCGTTGTACAGCTGCAGTTCGGCTTCGTACTGGACGTAGAATGAGTTTATGAAATTAATGTTGTGGCACGCGGCGCATACCTTTTTCATGTTTTCCTCGCGCATGTCGCCGGTGATGGCGGCCGAGGGCAAGTTTAATTTCTTATCAGCCACGTTGGCCAGTGTGAGCAGCGCTGGACGATTATTCCATATTGATGCGCAACCCTACGTTATGGGTAACAGGCATGTCCTTTGTGGCCGACATGTGGCAGGTGGCACAGGTCGGCGCTGCCGAGTAGTCCTCTCCCACAATCCACTTTGGGGAGTCGAGATTCATCTTTGCCTTGTTGGCGTAATAGGCAATCCCGTGCTTTGATTCCTTATAGATTTCGATTTGCGGGTGGTCAGGCCCCAGGTGGCACTTGCCGCAGGTCTCGGGCTGGCGGGCCTGGGCTACCGAGAATTGATGGCTCTGGTGGCATGCGGTACAGCTGCCCTCGGAGCCGTCGGGGTTGACACGTCCCATGCCGGTATTCGGCCACGTGGCCGGGTCAGGCCTGCCGTCGGGATCAATTCTTACTTTAATGCCATGGCATTGCCAGCAGCCGTTGACGGCAGCGGCAGACACGCCCTCCGGAAATGCCGGCGTCTTCATGCCGTTGTTGCCCTCGGCCACGTCCGCCAGTATATTGTCCAGCGAGCCGATGATGCGCCCGGCCTTGGCATGATGGGAATTTTCGAACTCATCTACCTCATGACTGTGGCATCTTGCACAATCAAACGGCGATACGATAACGGATATGAAAAAACCGTTATGATCAAAGCCGCCTTTTGCGCCCTTTTTCGCTTCGTGACACTCGTAGCAGCCCACATTTGCGCGGTAATGCTTGCTGTTTCCCCATTGCTGGTAGATGGTCGGCGTGGTCGAGCTGTGGCATCCTATGCATGTCCTTGACTCGGCGGATAATTCTTTGGGAAGGCCGCTCTTCGTTTCTCCATATGCCCAAACTGACATGATGAGCAATGAAAAGATCAAAGTTGCAGATATGCCGAAAAACCTCTTTTTCATAATGGTGCCCTCCGTAAATTTGAATTTATCCGACAGCCATATCTGAAATATAAGATATTATGCCGATCACTCATATGATTTAAGTCATACCAAGAAACGGACAAATTCTCACACCGCCGGGTTGACTGAGCGGTTTGGCTTCCATGCATACCGGCGAGAAATGAAGCAAAGCGCGCGAAGGGCTCGAAATTTCGCGGGACATCGCGTCTTTTTTGAGTACAATGTAATTAGAAAAAGCAAACCCGGCAAGGAGAGACACGATGAAAAAGATGCTGATAGCGATCGACGGTTCCGAATCCTCATTCAGGGCGGTGGAGTATGCGGCGGCACAATTTTCAGGCGTTGCCGATCTTCAGATAACGCTCCTCCATGTTCTTCCCTATCCGCCCGCCCCCCTCTGGGACGACGGTCATATCCCGACAAAGGAAGAGAAAGAGGACAGGGAGAAGGGAATCCAAAGGTGGCTTACGGGCCGGCGCGTCAGGTCGGAACCGATGTTCGACAAGGCGATCGGCATCATGACCCGTTACGGAATACCCGCCCACAAGATCGGGAAAAAGATGATATCCGATTCGATAGACGTCGCAGGCAGCATCATCGAGGAGACGGCCGACGGCGGTTACCAGACGCTCGTCCTCGGCAGGCGCGGTCTTTCAGCCGTGAAAAAATTCCTGATGGGAAGCGTCACCGCGAAGGTGATAAGTCACGGCGCCGGGATGGCGGTCTGTATCGTGGAATAAGGCCGCCGTGCGGGCCGTGCAGGAGATTTCCTTTTCTCTCGGGCCGCTTCCCCCCTTCAGCCTGTCTCTCACCTCCTGGGCCCTCAGGAGAAGGC
>JBJKSM010000186.1:0-52704 GCA_046704045.1 Thermodesulfovibrionales bacterium
GCCATCATGTGTTCGATCGTTCTTATTTTTGCGCCGTTGCTCCCGATAGTAGTGGCAAACGCGGTATCGATCACCGAGCCGACCTGCGCCTTGATGACCGTGTTCTTGTCAGTCCTGACAAAGGTAATGCCCTCGTCCCTTGAGGCCGGTTTAAGGGTCACCCTGGCGTACCTCCCCGTGTGGAGGCCTATGCCCTCAAAGCTGACTTCGCTCTTTATAGTTCTCTGTGAACGCATGTACAGGCCGGTTAACAAGCAAATGCAATGCCAACGAAATTTACTTATTAATCAACGGATCCAACAGAACAAGTGTTGACAAATATCCTCATGTGTCTTCCTATCGACACACCCTTATGAACCGCAGGAGCCGCCGATAACCATCTCCGGTATCCTGATCGTGGGCATGGCATCGGAAACAGGAACACCTTGAGAATCCTTCCCGCAGGTGCCGATCGAAAACCCGAGGTCGCTCCCCACCATATCGATCGCTTTTAATACCTCGGGGCCGTTGCCGGTCAAGGTAGCGCCCCTCACCGGCTCGCCACGTTTGCCTTTTTCGATGAGGTATCCTTCCTGAACGTCGAATACAAAATCGCCCGTAACCGTATTCACCTGTCCCCCGCCCATTTTCACCACAAGCAGTCCCCTGTCAAGAGACCGTATTATTCCGTCGGGAGGCGTTTCCCCGGGGGCGATAAAGGTATTGCTCATTCTCGGTATGGGGCGGTGCCGATATGACTCGCGTCTTCCGTTGCCTGTTGAAGCAACGCCGTCTTTCATGGCCAAAAGCCTGTCATAGAGGAAGCCCTTCAGCACCCCCTTTTCGACAAGAAGGGTCCTCTCCGAAGGAGTGCCTTCATCGTCGAACCTGAAAGAGCCTCTCTTTCCGGGGAGGGTGGAATCGTCAATGACCGTGACACATCCGGCTGCCACCTGCCAGCCCTTTTTCCCCGAGAAGACCGACAGTCCCTGCTGCGAAAGATCGGCCTCGAGTCCGTGGCCGACAGCCTCATGTATCATTGTCCCTCCGGCGGCGGACGATATGACAACAGGCAACCTCCCGCCGGGCGCCTTCCTCGCCCCGAGCATCATTATCCCACGGCGTGCGGCCCTCAGACTCACCTCCGCGATGTCATTTTCATCGAAGAGTTCAAACCCGGCAAAGCCGCCGACAGGCTCGTATCCGGTCTGGATGATATCGCCGGCGGCGGCGATGACCCGGACAACTGCTGTGGTGTAGGTTCGGTCCTCCTCGGCGAGGAACCCCTCCGACGTTGCGATACCCACCTTCTGGGAAAAATCGCGATAGACCGCCAAAACCTGTCTGATCCTCGGGTCGAAGTCCCTTGCAACGCGGTCCGCAGTTCTCATGAGCTCTATTTTCCTTTCCACGGGGACATCTTCAGGGAAAAGCCTTATGGAAAAATCAACGGAAGGTTTTCTTACCGTCAGATCGGCGACCGGAGTTCCGCAGCCTTCGACAGCTGCCCTGCTCACTTCCCGGGCGGCCTGCATCAGGGCCTCCTCACTCAGGTCATTGCTGTATGCATAAGACGTCCTGCCCGCGAAGACGAGGCGAATTCCGGCCCCGGCCTCGCTGCCGGAAAGCACCTTTTCGAGTCTGCCGTCTTCAAGGACAAGAGATGTCTGCCTTCGGTCTTCTACGAATACGTCGGCATACTCACCGCCTCTCGACAGCGCTTTACGCAGCAAACGGAGCTGGAGCTCCCTTTCGATCATTCCCTTTTTTTCATGATGCCGGTTGATTTGTCTTCACATGTGCTTCGCGGAAACTTATAATTAGTTCATTATAACATCATGATGCGTTATCCACAAAAAGGAGGTGTTCATGCCGCTTATAGGAGTCATCGGGGGCAGCGGGCTCTACGACATACCCGGTCTGGAGATAACTGATTCGGCAAAATTGACGTCCCCCTACGGCGAGCCTTCGGACGTTTACCGGATCGGCAGGCTGTTCGGCAAAGAAGCTGCCTTTCTTCCGAGACACGGTTCGATGCACCATATCCAACCCCACAAGATAAACTACAGGGCGAACATATGGGGGTTCAGGGAACTCGGGGTGGAAAAGATAATCTCCGTAGGGGCATGCGGGGGGATAGGCGCGGGGATGAAGCCGGGCCTTATCACTTTTCCCGACCAGATAATAGACATTACGAGCGGGCGGGCGGCCACGTTCTATGACGAGGAGGAGGTAGTACACGTGGATTTCACCGAACCGTTTTGCCGGGACCTGAGAAAATATCTCGTGATCGCCGCGCAACAGTCGGGGGTCGAGGTGTCGGACTCGGGGGTCTATATCTGCGTCAACGGTCCGAGACTGGAAACGTCTGCCGAGATAAAGACCTTTTCTCTCTGGGGGGCGGACATGGTGGGGATGACCGCCATGCCGGAGGCTTCCCTTGCGCGGGAACTCGAAATCTGCTTCGCAAACGTATCGGTGATCACGAACTGCGCCGCAGGGATATCGGCCGCAAGACTTACCGCCGCCGAAGTGGTGGCCATGATGCAGTCGGCCGCGGAAAGGATCGGGCTTCTGCTGAAGACCCTCTTTTCCCTCGACTTCCGGGAACCGGTCTGTGCATGCAGGGAGACCCTCAGGGAAGCGAAGATGTAAGGAAAAGATGCGATTTGCACGCGGCTGAGGTACAATAAAAACCGTGCATACCGTTCTCCTTGTTGAAGACAAAGAATCGATGGCGCAGATGCTCAGGGAGACCCTTGCAACGGGAGGGTACGAAACAGTCATCGCACGGGACGGCGCCGAGGGAATAAGGCAGATCGGGGAAAATCGCTTCGACATCGTGCTCTCCGACCTGAAGCTGCCGAAAAAAGACGGGATAGAAGTGCTGAGGGCCTCGAAGGCAGAGAACCCTCTCACTCCCGTCATCATCATGACGGCTTACGGCAGCGTCGACGTCGCCGTAACCGCAATGAAGGAAGGCGCCTTCGATTTCATCACAAAACCCTTCGACACCGACCATCTCATCCTCCTCATGCGTCGGGCGCTCGATACGCAAAGGCTCTGTGCGGAAAATATTCTCCTCCGGGATGAACTCGCCCTGAAATTCGGGGCACCCAGGATCATCGGCAGGAGCGCCGGCATCATAGAGGTGGCCCAACAGGTCCAGAAGGTCGCGCAGGCCAGGACAACGGTCATTTTGCTGGGTGAGAGCGGGACCGGCAAGGAACTCTTCGCAAGGGCCATCCACAACCTCAGCCCGAGGGCTGAATACCCCTTCGTCCCGATCAATTGCGCAGCGATCCCGAGGGAACTCCTCGAAAGCGAACTCTTCGGCCACGAAAAGGGGGCCTTTACCGGGGCGGAGGCAAGAAAGATCGGGAAATTCGAGCTTGCCGACAAGGGTACGATCTTCCTCGACGAGATAGCGGAAATGGATCTTTCGCTCCAGGCGAAACTGTTGAGGGCGATCCAGGAAGGAGAGATAGAGCGCGTGGGCGGGCTGAAATCCGTGAAGATCGATGTGCGGATCGTTGCGGCAAGCAACAGGGACATCGAGAAGGCCGTAGAAGAAAAACTGTTCAGGGAAGACCTCTTCTACCGTCTCAACGTTTTCCCGGTAACAATACCGCCCCTGAGGGAGAGAAAGGAAGACATCCCGCTGCTCTTGGAATTCTTCATCCACAAGTACTGCAAGGAGCTGAAGACCCCTCCGAAAAGCATATCGAAGGAGGCCGTCGACACTCTCGTCAACTACCCATGGAAGGGAAACGTGCGGGAGCTCGAAAACTGCATAGAACGCTCGATCATCCTCTGCGACGGAGAAACGATCACCGCCGACCATATCACCCTGAATGAGAAACTGGTCTTTGAAAGCACTTTCAGGAATCTCCCCATGGACGGGCCGCTAGATGAAACGGCCAGGGAGGCGACCCGCATCGCAGAGACGCAGCGCATCATCCGCGCCCTGAGGGAAACCGGCGGCAACAAGACCAGGGCGACCGAACTCCTCCGCATAAGCTATAAGACCCTCCTTACCAAGATAAAGGACTACAACATAAAATGACGGCGGGGCACGGGTTCGTTACCAGCGCGCCCGGCCGCTGTTGACAGTCTGATGTCGCCGGAATTATTATAAAAAGTTGATGCGCGGCGATTCCCGGTCTTCGTTAGACCGTTCCGGGGCCGCGCCGGTCGGAAAGAGGGAATATCGATGGCAGAAAAAATTCAGATCCGGAGGTTTGCGTGTCAGGACATTCCAAGTGGTCACAGATAAAACATAAAAAGGCGCATACCGATGCGAAACGCGGGCGCGCCTTTACGAAAATCGTGAAGGAGATCTCTATCGCCGCGAGGCTGAGCGGCGGCGATCCCGACGCCAACCCGAGGCTCCGCACGGCGATAGACAAGGCCAAGGAAGTGAACATGCCCCACGACAACATCAAGAAGGCGATCATGAAGGGCACGGGTGAACTGCCCGGTGTCTCCTATGAAGAGTTCGTGTCCGAGGGATACGGTCCGGCAGGAGTTGCCATGATGGTCGAGGTAATGACGGACAACAAAAACAGGACCGTGCCGGAGATACGGCATATCATGGGAAAAAACGGCGGCAGCCTCGGCGAAACCGGATGCGTGGCCTGGATGTTCGAGAAAAAGGGATATATCCTCGTGGAAAAGGCGGCGGCATCGGAGGACACGGTCATGTCGATCGCCCTGGATGCAGGCGCGGAAGACATGAAGAACGATCCGAAGGAAGAAAACTACGAGATCATCACCGCTCCCGAAGATTTCGAGAAGGTAAAAGAGGCGATCGAGAAGGCGAATATCCCTGTCTCCTCGGCGGAAATCACAATGCTCCCGAAGAATTATGTCGTACTCGACGAAAAGGCCGCGGAGCAGACGATCCGCCTCGTGGAAGCCCTCGAAGACCACGATGATGTCCAGAATGTCTATGCGAACTTCGATATACCCGATGACGTTGCGGAGAAGCTCGGTAGGTAGCGGCCGACACGCGCATATCCCGAGCTTTTTCCATATTGCAAAATAATGCATGCGCTTTCTACAATAAAAGCATAAACAATGGGTATTTCGATCACCACCACCTTCAAGAGAAAATTCCTCACCGGTCTCTTCGTCTCCATCCCGGCGATTCTGACAGTGCTTGCGATGAGGTGGTTTTTCGACTTCGTCGACGGACTCCTTGAGCCGCTGTATTACGACGTCCTCGGGTATCACACTCCGGGACTGGGCTTTCTTTCGGCGATAATCATTATCTTCATCATAGGGATCATCTCGACCAACGTATTCGGGAAAAAGATAATCTCTCTTTTCGAACGCGTATTCCTGAGTCTTCCGGTCTTCAAGGGGTTCTACACCGCCGTGAAGCACCTCGTCGACGCCTTCTCGCCCGACAACAAGAGCGTCTCGTTCAAGAAATTCGTGATAATAGAATACCCGAGACCGGACGCCTTCGCCTTCGGGTTCCTAACCAAGGAATGCACGGTAAAGGCCGGAAACGACGGCAAGGAGTCGTGCCTCAGGGCGGTATATGTCCCGACGAACAACCTCTATCTGGGGGAGATCGTTCTCGTCAGGGAAGGCGACGTCTTCTACACCGATATCCCCATCGACGAAGGGATAAAAATAATCCTCTCCGGCGGAATAGCCGCGCCCAACAGGATCGGCGAGGCCAAAGAGTGAAGACGGCCTGCGTCATTCTCGCAGCGGGCAGGGGAACGCGGATGAAGTCGCCTGTCCCCAAAGTACTGCAGCGTCTCTGCGGCACCACCATGATCGAAAATGTCCTCTCTACCGCACGGAAACTGAGACCCGACAGGATAATAATCGTGGCCGGCATACATATGGACGCCATAGAAGAAGCGGTCGGAGACGGAAACGTTTCTTTTGCACTCCAGCGGGAAGCCAAGGGCACGGGACATGCGCTCCTTTGCGCACGCCGGGAGCTGAAGGGGTTCGACGGCGACATTGTCGTCATGAACGGCGACACGCCGCTGGTAACCGCAGAGACGATCAGGAAATTCCTGCGGCGTCACGGGAAGGACAGGAACGCCGTATCGGTCCTCTCCTTCAGGGCCTGCAGGCCCGACGACTACGGAAGGATCGTCCGGGACGGCAGGGGACGGGTCGCGGCGATCGTCGAGGGCAGGGACGCCGACGCTGCGCAGAAAGAAATTAACGAGGTGAACAGCGGGGTATACGCCCTGCGTTCCGATGCCCTTTCTCTGCTCGACGGGATCGGGATCAACCGGGCAAAAGGCGAATACTACCTGACCGACATCGTCGCTTCCGCTTCGCGCAGCGGGATGAGGACCTCGGCTTACTGCATCGGCGTTGAAGAGGAATTCATGGGGGTGAATACTGCGGAGGAACTCCTCATGGCCTCGCAGCTCATGAAAAGAACACTGATAAAGAAATGGACGGACAGGGGCGCGCGCTTCCTCGATCCCGCGTCGGTGTACATCGACTGCGCCGTCAGCGTGGGAAGGGGCGCAACCATTTACCCGAACGTATATCTCGAGGGAAACACGAGCATAGGAAAGGAAGCAACCATCTTCCCGAATGTGCGGATCGTCGACGGCGCAGTAGGCAACGCCGCCGTGATCAGGGATTCCTCGGTGATCGAGAGCTCAAGGGTTAGAGACAGGGCGTCCGTCGGACCTTTTGCCCACCTGAGGCCCGGCTCCGACGTGGGTCCCGATGCGAAGGTCGGCAATTTCGTTGAGCTGAAAAAGGCTGTCATGGGCAGGTCGAGCAAGGCGTCTCACCTCAGCTATCTCGGCGACGCCGTGGTCGGAAAAGGGGTGAATATCGGAGCGGGCACGATCACCTGCAATTACGACGGGGTGAAAAAGCACGTCACGGTCATCGGCGACGGCGTCTTTGTCGGAAGCGACTCTCAACTGGTAGCGCCGGTCACCATCGGGAGGGGGGCGTATATCGGAGCCGGCTCGACGATCACGAAGGACGTTCCGCCCGGCGCTCTCTCGCTGAGCAGGACGGACCAGAAGAACATAAAAGGCTGGGTGAAAAAGAAAAAGGCCGGGACGAAAAAATGAGGCGAAAGGAGAAAGGATGTCACGGCGAATGACTTCCGACTGCTTATGTGCGGGATAATCGGCTATACAGGCAAAAGAAATGCGGTCAACGTAATCATCGAGGGACTAAGGCGGCTCGAATACAGGGGATACGATTCGGCGGGGATCGCTTTTTTTACGGACAGCGGGATCGACGTCATCCGGCGAAAGGGTAAAATAAGGGACCTGGCATCCGCCGTCGAAGCCCGGAACGTAACGAGCCATACCGCGATCGGGCACACGCGGTGGGCCACGCATGGCAAGCCCTCCGAGGAAAACGCCCACCCCCACCGGTCCGGCGGGATCATCCTCGTCCATAACGGCATCATAGAGAATTACCTTTCCCTGAAAAAGAAACTTATCGGCAAGGGATACACCTTTGTCTCCGAAACCGATACGGAAGTGCTCTGCCACCTCGTCCGGGAATATGCGGAAACCCTGCCCCTCGAAGATGCGGTGAGGGCGGCGCTGAAAGAAGTGAAGGGAGCCTATGCCCTCGCCGTTATAAACGAGAGGGAACCGGGCAAGGTTGTCGGGGTGCGGAAAGACAGCCCCCTCGTCGTAGGTCTCGGCGACGGAGAATATTTTGTCGCCTCCGACGTGCCGGCATTTCTCAGTTATTCCCGGGACGTGATGTTCCTCGGGGAAGAAGAGATGGTCGTCCTGACGAATGACGGCGTCATCGTCACGACCCTCGACGGCGCTGCCGTGCAGAAAAAAGTCGAATCCGTGGCATGGAGCCCGGCAATGGCCGAAAAAGGCGGGTACAGTCATTTCATGCTCAAGGAGATCTTCGAGCAGCCCCGTGCGGTGAGCGACACCATGCGGGGGAGGTTTTCTGCCGAAAGCGGCGAAATCAACCTCGATGAATTCGGGTTGTCGGCAGAGGCGATCATGCAGACCTCGAAGATTTTCATCGTCGCCTGCGGGACGTCATGGCATGCGGCGCTCACCGGCAAGTATATGATCGAAGAGCTTGCGCGCATGCCGGTCGAGGTGGATTTCGCTTCCGAATTCAGGTACCGCAACCCCCTTATCGCCCCAGGCCATCTGATGGTGGTAATCACGCAGTCGGGCGAAACGGCCGACACGCTCGCGGCGCAGCGTGAGGCGAAGAAGCGGGGGGCGAAAGTGCTGAGCATCTGCAACGTGATCGGGAGCACCTCCGCGCGGGAGGCCGACGCCGTGTTCTATACCCATTCGGGCCCTGAAATAGGCGTCGCTTCAACGAAGTCCTTTCTTACCCAGATGACCGCGCTTTACATGCTCGCGGTGGCATTCGGCCAGACAAGAGGGACCCTGAGCGCCGAGAAATCGGGAGAGCTCCTGCGGGAACTCCTCCTGCTGCCGGGTAAAATTGAAAGGACCCTCGCCGAAGAAGAAGCGATCAAATCGGTCGCAAGAGAGTATTTCAAGGCAACGGGGTTCATCTATCTCGGCAGGGGTATCAATTACCCCATAGCCCTCGAGGGCGCCCTCAAATTGAAGGAGATATCCTATATCCACGCCGAAGGGTACCCGGCCGGGGAAATGAAGCACGGTCCGATCGCGCTCATCGACGATGCGCTTCCCGCCGTGTTCCTTGTTTCGAAAGACACCCTCTTCGAGAAAATGATCTCCAACATTCAGGAGGTGAAAAGCAGGGGAGGCAACGTAATCGCCATAGCTACAGAGGGCTGCGGTGAGGCCCGCGAGATTTCGAAGACGTGCATTTTCATCCCCGATGCTCACCCCTGTCTGTCCACGGCGCTCTTTGCCGTCCCGCTGCAGCTTCTTGCGTACCACATCGGCGTTTTAAGGGGATGCGATGTCGACCAGCCGAGAAACCTCGCGAAGAGCGTGACGGTCGAGTAGGGGGGGAAGAAGCGGGAAACCGCGAAAATGCTATAGATTTAACGGGCCCGGATTTGTTATTCTATAACGCGGAGTGAATATGCCGAAAGAAGGTCTATTGCAGGACTTAAACCCTCAGCAGCGTGAAGCGTTAAAACACATAGATGGTCCTTTACTCATTCTGGCAGGCGCGGGCAGCGGAAAAACAAAGATCGTCACCCATAAGTACGCCTATCTTGTAAAGACGCAGAAGATACCCTCGGAATCGCTTCTCGCCGTTACCTTCACCAACAGGGCCGCCGAAGAAATGAAGGGTCAGGTCCATCGTCTCACCGACAGGGACCTGCCCGACACATGGATAGGCACCCTGCACTCCCAGTGCGGCCGGATACTCAGGAAAGAGATAAAGCTTCTGGGCTACGGCGCCGATTTTTCGATTTACGACGAGGACGACCGATGCAGTCTCGTGCGGCATATTCTCAAGGAGTTCAAGATCTATGAAGCCCTGTACAAGGGTGTGGCATCGAGGATCAATTTTCTAAAGGCGTCCCTCATCGGGCCCGAAGAATTTCTTTCCGCTGGCGACGGCTTCGGTTTCGACGAAAAGCTCGCCAAGGTTTACGTGCGATACCAGGATGAGATGAAGCGCTCGAACGCACTCGATTTCGACGATCTCGTCATGCTGGCGATCAGGCTCTTCGAGGAATACCCGAAGGTCCTCTCAAAGTATCAGAACCTTTTTTCCCACGTACTGGTCGATGAATTCCAGGACCTCAATTTCGCACAATACCAGTTTCTGAAGATGCTCTCCATGCGCCACCGCAGTATCTGCGCCGTAGGCGACGACGACCAGAGCATCTGCAAACTAAGGGGAGCGGATGTGCGGAACATGCTGAATTTCGAAAAGGACTTTCCGGGGGCCCGGGTCGTAAGATTCGAGAGGAACTACCGGTCGACGCAGAACATACTGGACGTGTCCCGTGCCGTGATCGGAATGAATGCCGGCAGGAGGGAGAAGAAGCTCTGGACCGACAGGGACCAGGGCGAAAAGGTCCATTTCTGCTGGCTGAACAACGAAGAAGAGGAAGCGAGGCATATCGCGAAGATCATCAAGGAGCTCTTCCTGAAAGGGGCTTATACCTATGGCGAAATCGGGATACTCTTCAGGGTGAACCTGCAGTCAAGGGCGCTCGAAGACGCCCTGCGCGAAGCTGGGCTGCCCTACGCGGTCACGGGAGGCGTAGGCTACTACCAGCGGAAAGAGGTCAAAGACATCATCGCCTATGCGCGCCTCGCATTGAATCATGGAGACAATGTCAGCTTCAGACGGATCATCAACTGTCCTCCCAGGGGAATAGGCGCCGCCACTATCTCGAAGATCGAAAACGAGGCTAGGAAAAAATCCCTGTGCCTGTTCGACACCCTCAAATCCTGTGTCCGCAGCAACGGGATCGTGGCGTCGACCAAGGAAAAACTGGGCAATTTCGCCCACCTTATCAATGCCCTTCCGGCTTCTTCCCATGCCGACGCAGCCGCCCTGCTGAAAGCGGTCGCGGAAAAGACCGGGTACACCGAGACGCTGGATGACGACCGGAAGCAGACGATCGATGAGCTCATCGCTTCTGCGGAAGGGCAAGACATGAGGGAGTTCATCGACAGGGCCTCGCTGCTGACGAATACGGATGAGATTGCGGGAGGAAACCGTATTTCGCTCATGACCCTGCATAACGCCAAGGGGCTCGAATTCCCGGTGGTCTTTATCATCGGCGTGGAAGAAGGGATACTTCCCTATTTCAAGGCGATAGGCAACGACGAAGAGATCGCTGAGGAGCGGAGGCTTTTTTACGTCGGGATGACGCGGGCCAGGGACCTCCTCCTCCTGTCGGGCGCCCGGAAAAGGAGGCTCTATTCGAGGATCCAGGAACAGGAGCCTTCGCGTTTTCTGAAGGAAATGCCGAAAGAGTACTGCCACTGGATCGAGAAGGTTACGGAGCCCTCGCCGCTCCGCCTGAGGCAGGAGAAAAAGAAACCTGAGCCGAAACGGGTGAAGCCGCTCTTTTCTACGGGATGCCGCGTAAAGCACCCCGTGTGGGGCATCGGTGTCATTCGGGATTGTTACGGCGACGGCGAAGACCAGAAGGTCATGGTCAATTTCCCCAACATCGGGCTGAAGCGGCTGTCCCTCAGGCTCGCCAATCTCACGAAGATATAGGACACGGGCAATGAACATCTCCATTGAACACCTTTCGAGGCTCGCGCGACTGTCACTTTCGAACGAAGAAAAGACGCTTTACGAAAGCCAGCTTAACAGCATCCTGCAATATATGGAAACGCTGAAGGGGCTCGACACGGCAGAGGTGGAGCCGACCTCGCACGTCCTTTCTCTCGACAACGTCGAACGGGAAGACACCCCCCGACCCTGTCTCGAAAGGGAAGACGCGCTGTTGAACGCGCCCGACCGCACGGAAAAATTCTACCGGGTGCCGAAGATAATAGAATGAACATATCAATGGCGCGAAAGCGCGGAAGCACGGAAGCACCGACAAAACAGAGCTGTTTCCCGGTCTCCCTGTCCGGTTCGACTTCCGGACTTCCGAGCTTCCGGGCCTTCCTGCTTGTCAGCTTGCCGGCTTGTCAGCTGGTGCCGGAGGCCCCGTGCTGAGGTGCATGCTCAAGGGAAAGATACACATGGCGACCGTAACCGAGTCGAACCTCGCCTACGAAGGGAGCATTACGATTGACGAAGACATACTTGAGAAAGTCGGTATACTCCCTTACGAACGGGTGATGATAAGCAACATGAACAACGGCGAACGGTTCGAGACGTATGTGATCGTCGGCAGAAAGGGATCCAAAGAGATCTGTCTGAACGGGCCGACGGCGAGAAAAGGCGTGGTGGGCGACAGGGTAATTATATTCTGCTACGGCTATTGCAACGAAGCGGAGCTGAAGGATTTCAAGCCCAGGATAATAAAGCTCGGTCCGGGCAACGAGATTACAGGGACCGGTTCAAAATAACTCAGTCCTCCTGCCGAAGTTGATCCACATTTTCGACAAATCACAACTTCTTACAAACAACGTAAGTAAGGACTTGGGAACTCATTTTCTCCCGTGTAAAGTTTGTAGCCGGGGTCCATTACCGAACCCCAGCCCCATAAGAACCGTGCGTGTCAGTTTCCCGACACACGGCTCAAGCCTTTCGTAAGCCACTTTTAGCAGCCGGTTCCACAACATCCAAATCACTGGCATGAAGTCTTCTATGACAATCGTCATGCATTAAGCTCAGATTCGATAGATTGTTGCTGCCGCCTTCAACCTTACGAGTACCGTAATGAATACGCCACTGCATGGTATCCGTAATTTTCTGGCCGCAGATAGGACAAATTACCATTCTGACTTAACCATAAGCCAAGCAGCCTTCTGCTCCCCTTCAGATTTGTCCTCATCTTTGCTATCATTCTATCTTCAAAGTAGGTTTCAAACCGTGGATCAAAAGGATTTGCCTGGATCGCAGGTCCGGAAGCAGCAGGAATTGCATGATTGTCTTATAAGCGCCTTCCTTTCCTAATTTTTCCGGGGATTACGGATAAATTCGAGGAGATCTGCCATCTCTCCCCTTTTTAATCGAGGCCATGGAATGCCGTGCACACCCATAGCCTGCCGCATCTCTATACTGTGATTCCAAATATCAGCGACGATCGCTGTCGGGGCCGCGTTCCGATACTTTGACAGATTAATGTACATCAATTTGCCGCGCTTCCCACCCACAACATGACATTGCGAACACGACAAGTCTGAAAAAAGCTTCTCCCCTTTAGATCCATTCCCAGGCTCATCAATGTAATGCAGGAAGTAAAGATAAGCAAGAAGATCCGACATTTCCTCTGATGTAAACTTGGGTATACCGCATTGGGTCTGAGCTATCCTGACTAAAATCATCACCGGCGCTTTGTTCCACATATCAGACGCGATCCGGGTGAGACTTTTATAAAAAGTCTTTGCTCTCATGCCGAGATCGATGCCTCCCTCCATGCCTTCGCCCCGGATGGAATGACAGTTCTTGCATCCCCTGGTATCGAAGACCCGTTTGCCTTCTTGCGGGTTACCAGGTTTGAAGAAGGCAGGTTCTGCTGCTCCTTTCGCATGAGTCTTGATAAATTCTAAAAGGTCCATCATTTCTGTATCCGCGAAAGTGGGCCAGCTCTTTCCGATCACAAGCATGCGCGCCATCATTTCCAGGCTGTGGTTCCAGAGGGCCTGGCTTAAGAAGACCGGCGTGATATTCCGAGGAAATTCATCAAGCGCCAGCTCACCTTCTTTGCCTCTGCCCGAGACGGGATGGCAAGATGAACAACCTTTTTGATCAAATATTAATGCCCCTGCAGCGGGGTCCCCCGGATCGTCGAAAAATCTGAGAAAGTACAGATAGGCTGTAATATCGGCAAATTCCTGCCCCGTCAGAGTAGGTCTGGCAATCCCTGCTTTTTCCATTCCCGAAATCATGGAAGGAGTATGGTTCCAGATTTTCGCAACCAGGTCCAATTGGGTATCACCCAAATCTATCTTGCCCAGATCAGGTCCGGTAGAACCTCCTTTGCCTTTGATGGAATGGCATTTTAGACATCCTTTACTTGCAAGCAACTGCCCCCCAATGGCTGGATATTCGGGAAGGGTCTGAGCAAAGACGGATGACCACAGAAAGAGAAGAAGGATGAAGACCATTACAATTGACTTGGTAGTGTTTATTTTCACGGCCAACTCCGCTGTTTCCTGCTAAGGATACTAAGTCACCGCCTTTTTGTTTGGTCCACCGACCGATCCCGGATAGTACCGGGTGTCTTGACTTCTTCCTCGTAACCACCCCCGAAGAGGCTGCGGAAGCCGTACTTGCCGGTAAGATATCCGGCGTGATCGCGGCGCTGCCCCATTCGACCCAAAAGCAGCCGCGCCAGGACCAGCAGCCCGATACCTTGCAGTACCGTAATTCTTTCGAGCCCGAAGATTTCCGGCATGAGCCAGTTCCAAAGCAGTTGAACGGTTATGCCTAAAACAAGCGCGAGGGCCAAGATGATCCCTATCCACTTGAGTATATGGCGGACAGTTCGCATTCCCCGCCCTTCGTTCCCAGGCGCCAGGTCTCCATTATCTGACACGCTCATTCCTCCTTCCGGTTGTACCCGACACAATTATATCACGTACCGGATATGTTTAGTTATACATGCCGAATCCGATAAAGGGCGCTGTATTCTCAGTAGTCGCAGACTGAATCGCCGCTGAAGGGAGAATGTATCTGTCAGGCAGGTTTAGACATGACTGATCAAAAATCAAAAGATCCTCTTCACGGGATCACGTTGGAATGATACTTACTCAACTGGTAGAACGTTATGGCCGGGATGAGATGTGGAGACTCGTCCGCATAAGATGTATCTAAGAGCTGTAGATGCGCGTACCGGCCCTGCCCTCAACGGCTTCTCCGATCAGATCGGGACTGGTTATGATAACCTCTTTGCCCCCGGCTTCGAGAAACCCGATGGCCGCATCTATCTTCGGCCCCATGCTCCCGGCGGGGAAATGCCCCTGCTGCCGGTACTCCCTTATTTCTTCAAGGGTGCTCTCGCTCAGGCCCCTCTGGTCTTTCTTCCCGAAGTTGAGATACACCATGTCCACCTGCGTGAGATTGATGAAACGCTCCGCGCCGATGTCCCTCGCAAGGAGACTCGTCGAGAGGTCCTTGTCGATTACCGCGTCGACGCCTCTCAGGTCCTCCCCCGCTTCCGTCACCGGAACTCCCCCTCCCCCGGCGGCGATGACAATCACCCCGTCGAGCGCGAGGCGCTTAATCACGCCAGCTTCGACGATCCGAACCGGCCTCGGCGAAGGCACGACCCTCCTGTAGCCCCTGCCGCTGTCTTCACTGAGCCTCCACCCCTTCGTTGATTCGAGCGTCGCGGCCTCTTCGGCGGTATAAAAAGGACCGATCGGTTTCGTGGGATGCAGGAAGGCGGGGTCGTTTTTGTCCACCACGACCTGTGTGATCACCGTCACTACGTCGCGAGGCGTATCGAGCCTCCTGAGCCTGTTGTAAAGGGTCTGCTGGATCATGAACCCTATCCCGCCCTCGGAATCGGCATCGCATATGTATAGCGGCATCGGCGGCACGGTGTTTCTGGCCGACTCGTTTCGCATGACGATATTGCCGACGATCGGCCCGTTCCCGTGGGTAATGACAACACTGTACCCGGCCTTTATCATTTTCGATATCTGCCTCATGCAGGCATCGGTATGGGCGAACTGCTCCTCGATCGTCCCTTTTTCACCCCGCCGGATGATGGCGTTGCCCCCCAATGAGATGATGCAGAACCTCGCGTCTTCGGGCACCGCTCGTCCGCTCATGCTCAGAGCCTTCGCCTGAAGAGGCCGAAAAAGCATTCCTTCATCTTGCAGCAGACAGGCCTTTCGAGCCATGCATCGAGAGTGATCTCCTCGGAGTTTTTCAGGTCTTCCTCGAATATCTCGCGCATCTGTCTTCCGAAATCCCCGTCGAGAATGCCCACATTCCCTTCATCGTTTCTTCTCAGCGACTGGAAGTCAAGGTTGGCCGAACCGATAATGCTCCATTGTCCGTCAAAGACTGCGGTCTTGGCATGGAGGATCTCGCCGCTGTAATTGTATATCCTCACCCCAGCTTTCAGGAGTTTCGCAAAGAAGGCCCTGCCGGCATAATAGGCCGCTGTAATATCTGTTTTCCCGGGCAGC
The DNA here is from genome assembly GCA_046704045.1 of Thermodesulfovibrionales bacterium. Taxonomy (GTDB): domain Bacteria; phylum Nitrospirota; class Thermodesulfovibrionia; order Thermodesulfovibrionales; family UBA6898; genus JAWOKY01. The sequence continues at coordinate 15,663 of JBJKSM010000186.1, forward strand.
AGCAGCTTCACCTCCACACCGCGGGCGACCGCATTTTCGAGGATCTGCACCAGCCTCCTGCTCGGCGTAAAGTAAGCCGTCGTCAGGTATACGCTCTTCACCGCACGGTTGATGCCGTAGTAGAACAGTTTCCGCATCCTCCGCCTCCCCTTTGCGGAGCTTGCAAAGATGGGAAGCACCGGCAGGCCGTCGGCGGCCTCCACCGTGTTCACCGAGAGGCGGATCGGCTCGCCTTTCCATATCTCCCAGGACCTCTTGAACCGTTCGAGGAGCTCCGCCGCCACCGGTCCTTCGAGAAATATCCCCGTATCCCTCCATCCGGCCCTTTTTCTCATCCGGTAGTATCCCCTGTACTCGTCGGCGATGTTGAGGCCGCCCGTGAAGGCCGCTGCGCCGTCGATGATGATGAGCTTCTTGTGATCCCTGTGCACGTAATGAAAAGGAGCGGTCCATTTGAAAGGCCGCGAGGCCCTCACCTTTATTCCCGCTTCCCTGAGGCTCCTCCAGAATGAAAAAGGCGTGCCTAAGGACCCGAAATGGTCGTAGAGCAGGTACACCTTTACCCCTTCGGACGCCTTTTGCCGGAGGATTTCGGCGAGCTCTTTCCCTGTCTCGTCGTTACGGAACAGGTAAAATTCGAGACAGAGGAGTTCCCTGGCCTTTCTGACCTCCTCGAATATCCGTTGAAACGACTCCCGGCCCTTCCAGAGAAGTGTCACCCTGTTTCCGTCGATGAAGCGGCCGCCGTAGACGCGTTGTATGTTATGCCTTGGAAAAGAACTGTCCCTGGCGGTATCGTGAGCAACAGCGGCATCCCTCATAATAGAAGTATAATCGATAGGAGCCGGAATAGTATGCACTTCTTTTCTTTTCGGTGTGGCTATTTCCGTCGACTATGGAGTAGAATAGTTATAAGTCTTTTTTTGAAATAACACCTTTTTTTCATAAGTCATAATGGATTTAAAAATAAAAAATACCGGGGAAAAGGACTCTGCCTGCGAGGCGCTGATCCTCCCTCTCACCGAAGATCCCAACGGTTCTCAGTCAAACCTCGGGCCTTCATTGAACGGGCTCATCAGGAAAGTCTATCCGAAAGAATTCCGCGGCAGGAAAAACGAGGTACTTCTCCTGCCTGCACCCGAAGACATCAAACCTGCGAGGGTCCTTTTTACCGGGCTGGGCAAAGGCCCCGAAGTGACCGCAGAGACCGTGCGGCAGGCGGGTGGAAAGTCCGCCGTATACCTGCGGGAACTGGGGATCATGGAAAGTGCGTTGTCTACCGCGGTGCTTTCTTCCCTCGGGCTCTCGCCGGCATATTTTGCCGAAGGCGCCCTTCTCGGCCTTTACACTTACGGGCGTTATAAAAAGGAAAAGGAAAGCGGGACGATGAAGAACATGACCGTGCTTGCCCGTCCCGCAAAGGAACTCGTCTCCCTGCTTGAACAAACAAAGACCGTCGCTTCGGCGGTATGCTTCGCAAGGGACCTCGTCAATACCCCCGCCAACGACATGACTCCGTCACATCTGGCAAAGGCGGCAATGTCTCTGAAGGGAAAAAATCTCTCTGTCAGAGTCCTTGAAAGAAGGGACGCGCAGAGGCTCGGCATGGGCTCGTATCTTTCGGTCGCGAAGGGCTCCCACGAGCCCCCGAAGTTCATCATCCTCGAATACAAAGGCTCGGAGCTGGCGCCCGTGGTTCTCGTGGGGAAGTCGATCACCTTCGACAGCGGCGGATTGTCGCTAAAACCGGCCGAAGGAATGGAGAAGATGAAGTATGACATGGCAGGCGGCGCTGCGGTGCTCGGCGCTCTGAAGGCCGCGTCGGAGTCCCGGCTGCCCGTTCACCTCGTCGGTATACTCCCCGCCACCGAAAATCTGCCCGGCGGCTCGGCCACAAAGCCCGGAGACGTGGTGAGGGCGATGGACGGTACGACGATCGAAATCACGAATACCGATGCGGAGGGGCGGCTCGTCGTTGCCGATGGAATCGCCTACGCCCGGCGCATGAAACCGCGGGCGATCATCGACATCGCTACGCTCACCGGGGCATGCTCCGTCGCGCTCGGCAACGAAGCGATAGCCCTGATGGGGAACGACAGAAAACTCATCGGGGGCGTGCAAAAATCCGCCGACGCTGTCTTCGAGCGTGTCTGGGAAATGCCCCTTTACGAGGAATACGGGGAGTACCTCAAGAGCGATATCGCCGACATAAAAAATGCCGCGGGCAGGACCGCCTCGCTCGTTGCTGCGGCCTCTTTTCTGCACAGATTCGCCGGGGATGTTCCCTGGGTTCACCTCGACATCGCGGGGACCGCATGGTCGGAAAAAGAAAAACCCTACGCCCCGAAGGGCGCCACCGGCGTCGGGGTGAGACTTCTTTCGCACTTTATAAGGGAAACGAAATGAAAATATTCAAACTGTTGCTGGTCATCGGCTTTCTGCTTATCCCGGCCGCGGCCTTCGCTTGGGGACCGCTCACGCATATCTTTCTCGGCAACGAGCTCTTCTCCTTGAGTCCTCTGCTTCCCGCCGGGCTATACAGGATCATCAGCAGATACCGGAAGGACTTCCTTTACGGAAACCTCATGGCCGACATCATCATCGGCAAGCAATATCTGCCGGAGGAGAAGAATTCGCACAGCTGGGACGTCGCATTTTCCCTCATGAACGCCGCGGCTACCGAGCAGCAGAAGGCGTTTGTATACGGCTACATGAGCCACCTCGCCGCGGACACCGTGGCGCACAATATTTATACCGCGGACAGGAAGAACATCGGTCATACCGTTATGGAGATGAAGGCCGATTGCATCATCGACAAGAAATACTGGTTCCAGGCAATCGCGATCGACAGAAAAATACAGGCAAGAAACGACGTCTTTCTCGAAAGTTCCCTGGACCGGTTCATCTTCTCCTTCAAGACGAACAAGAGGATCTTCAAGGGGATGGTTTTCCTGTCGGTCTTCAACCGCGAGAGGATCGGAGATTTCATCGACAAAACTCTTGTCACCTCGTTTCCCGACAGGGGAAGAATCGAGGCACTGCACGAGGAGTCGCTCGACAGGATCATCGACCTCTTCCGGAACGGAGAGAAATCTGCCGTCGTAAAGGCAAGCCCGGGCGTTGTCGGCTGCAAGGGAAAAATCAGCAGGGCGCTTCTGCCTCTGAAATAAGGCCGGACGACTCCCTACTCCGTACCGAACCGGGCATCGTCTCATTCCCGGACTTCCGGGACAAGCTATGAATTCCATAATGCCGGTCATCTGCTACTTGAACGACCTTGCCGCCGCTGTCTTTACCGTGGGTTGTTATGCCGCGTGGACGGCGATGAAAGGCTGTCCGCTTTCTTCCGGCCCCGGGACGGACCCCTTCTTTGCTCATGTTGCCCGCGGTCTCTCATTCGTGGCGGCCTGTTCCTTGGCGGGCTTTACCGCGACCGCCATCATGAGAGTTTCCCCTGGAATGAGGCCGCAGGCGATCATGGGATTTATTCTGCTGCCGCCGGTCTGCGCCGGGCTGATCGTCTGGTTCGGAATCGGACGGAGAATGCACAGGCTTAAGAAGGGGGAATAACGCTGCGGGACGGATCGATTCTTTCAGGAGCTACCTGTTAAGTAACTTTGCCGCCTCTTTTGCAAAGTAGGTGAGTATAAGGTCAGCGCCGGCCCGTTTTATCGACGTGAGGACTTCCAGCATCGCCCGCTCCTCGTCGATCCAGCCGAGCTTCGCGGCCGCCTTGATCACGGAATACTCTCCGCTGACGTTGTACGCGGCGACCGGCAGGTCGCACCGCTCCCTCACATCGGAGATGATATCGAGGTAGGTCATCGCCGGCTTCACCATCACTATGTCGGCCCCTTCTTCGATATCGAGCACAACCTCCTTCATGGCCTCTCTTCTGTTGGCCGGGTCCATCTGATAGGAGCGCCTGTCACCAAACTGCGGGGTGGACTCCGCCGCCTCCCTGAAGGGACCGTAGAAAGCCGAGGCGTACTTCGCGGCGTAGCTCATAATCGGCGTTTCGGAAAAACCTTCTTCGTCGAGCGCCTCGCGGATCACCGCGACCCTGCCGTCCATCATGTCCGAAGGGGCGACCATGTCTGCCCCGGCCTTTGCGTGCGAGACCGCCTCACGCGCGAGCAGATCGAGGGTCGCGTCGTTTTTGACGTCGCCGCCTTCGATCATGCCGCAGTGGCCGTGGCTCGTATACTCGCACATGCAGACGTCGGTGATGACATACAGTTCCGGGATTTTGTTCTTGATAGCCGTAATCGCCCTCTGGACTTCTCCCCGCGGGTCATATGCGCCGGAGCCGGTCTCGTCCTTGTGCTCGGGGATGCCGAAAAGGATGACCGCCGGAATGCCGAGAGAAAAAACCTCTTTCGCATGCTTCACGACCATGTCGACCGATTCCTGGAAGCATCCGGGCATGGACTTGATCGCCTTGCGCACGTTTTTTCCGTACGTCACGAAAAGGGGATAGATAAAATCGGACGGCGAGAGAGAAGTCTCTCTCACCATCCTCCTGATCGCCTCGTTTTTCCTCAGCCTTCTCGGCCGCTGGTAGGGGAACATTTTTTATCCGCAGGAACTGCAGCCGGAACCGCACGACGGGGCTGACGGCCCGTTGATCACAAAGCCCTCGCCCTGCTCGGTCTTGACGTAATCGATCTCTTTGCCGCTCAGGCTGGCATATGCCTCCTTGTCGACGAAGACCTTGAGGCCGTCCTTTTCGACCGTCTCGTCGCCTTCGGCGGCGTTTTCGTCGATGTCCATGCCGTAGCTCGGGCCGCAGCATCCGGAGCCGTGGATGAATACCCTGAGACCCCAGCCTTCCTTGCCTTCGGCCTTCAAGATCGTCTTGGCCTTCTCGGCCGCTGCATCGGAAATTTTCAACACAATTGTATCCTCCATTTTGTTTTTTACGGGTAAGTTGCCTTGCTTTAGAATAATTGAAAAAAGGACCAAAAAGCAACAGAAAGGCCGGAATCCGCCATCGACGACAAATGAGTGGACACGGCATTTTTGGCGATTCCCGGCCGAAGCCGCCTTCTGGGGCGCCTTAAAGGGGACTCGCGTCCCCCCTGAAGCCGGATTTGTCCCGCCAGCCGGAAATTCCGCTACATCGCCCACTTGTATATCATTATCACGTCATCGAGAGAAGGGCATCGGGGGTTTGTCAGCCCGCAGGCGTCTTTCTGCGCGTTCTGGGCCATTGTCTTCAGGTCAGCCTCTTTCACGCCAAGCTCCTTGAGCCCACCGGGGATGCCGACATCTTTCGAGAGGGTCTTGATCGCATCGAGCGCCTTTTCGGCGGCCGCGCGGGGCGACAGATCATCCACATTTTCATCCATCGCTATCGCGATATCGGCAAACCGTTCGAGCTTCGCTATGAGGTTGAAGCGTTCAACCGCCGGCAGCAGTATCGCGTTGCAGATCCCGTGCGGAAGGTTGTAGAACCCGCCGAGCTGGTGGGCCATCGCATGAACGTGTCCCAGGCTGGCGTTGTTGAACGCCATTCCCGCGAGATATTCTGCATATGCCATTCCGTCGCGCGCAGCCATGTCGCCTCCGTTTGCCACGGCCGCCCTGAGGTGCCGGGCGACCAGCCCGATCGCCTTGAGTGCGCAGGCGTCCGTCACCGGCGTAGCGATAGTGGAAACGTATGCCTCCACGGCGTGAGTAAGGGCGTCCATGCCTGTTGCCGCAGTCAGCGAGGGGGGCATGCCTGCCATTAACAGAGGATCGTTGATGGCGACGCTCGGCGTGACCCTCCAGTCGACTATTGCCATTTTTACCTTGCGCTTCGTGTCGGTGATGATGCAGAACCGCGTCATTTCACTCGCCGTGCCCGCCGTCGTATTGATGGCGATGAACGGCGGCATCGCCTTCGCCGACTTGTCTATGCCTTCGTAGTCCTGGATCTTGCCGCCGTTGGTGGCCAGGATGCCGACGGCCTTGCCGCAGTCGTGAGAGCTGCCCCCGCCCAGGGAGATGACGCTGTCACACCTGTTCTTTTTGAAGACTTCGAGACCTTCGTGGGCGTTCTTGTCCGTGGGGTTGGGCACGGTCTCGTCGAAAATCACCACATCGGCCCTTGCGTCCTTGCGGACGATATCGGCGATTGTATCCGCAATCCCCGCCTTGGTGATCCCCTTGTCGGTGACGACGAGCGGTTTCTTGCAGCCAAGCCCCTTGACGCGATCACCTGTCTGCCTGTGCGAACCGATACCCATCAGGGTAACGGTGGGAATAAAGAACCCGAATACCTGTTCTCCAACTGCCATGGCTTTCCTCCATTTCGGTAGTTACGAGGTTTCTGCAGAGATTTCTGCCCGGAGAAAAATGGGTAAAGGATCTTCTCCCCATTTCCACATCTCAGGCTGTCGCCCGTTTTTCCAAATGTAGCAAAAAAAAGGTCAACTGTTTAGCGGTCTTTGTCCGATCTTCCTGTCGGACAATTTCTGACGACCATGTCGGTCCTTATCCTACAGGATCCAGGTCCGAATAATCATCACCGGCAGGATGAGGCGCACCGGCGCCCGCGGCGATCGCTTCGACCGCGAATGGGAAAAGATACTGTGCTCACGCCTCTGCCGCCGGATCGTCGATTCAGGCAAATGCCTCCGCTTGACATGGCCGGCGAAGCTGATATGCTCAAAAGAAGAGGTCTGCATGTACTGGTTCTGGTTTCTGATCATAGGAGCTGCGGCGGGGTGGCTTGCGGGAAAGCTGATGCGCGGTCACGGGTTCGGTGTGGTCGGCAATCTCGTCGTCGGAATTCTCGGGGCGCTCGTGGGAGGGCTCATCTTCGGGCTTCTCCACGTCACCTCTTACGGTCTTATCGGTTCACTCGTCACGGCGACCGTCGGCGCGGTCGTTCTTCTGTGGATTGCAGGAAAATTGGCTTGAACCCGCCTTGTTCAAACCGCGGCAGCAGCTTTTAGGCGGGTTAAAAACGCCTCGTGACAGACAAGCCGCCTCCAAAGGCGTCGAAAGCGCCCGACGCCTGGCGGACATTGTGCGCATAGCCGACGTTCACCTTCAGCATCCAGTCCCTGTAAATTCCGAATGTGCCTTCGGCGCTCGCGTCGTAACTCAGGCGGAAGCTGTTCATGGTGTTGTCCTTCTGTCCCCCCAGGGACATTACGATGCTTACTCCGTTATCATCGTTTATCTTCCAGTAGCCGAAGGCGGTGGCGGCATAGCGCTGCTCAAGCGTCGGGCTGTAATAGCCGTTGCTGAGTGTCTTATCGTAGGCAAGCCATGAGCCGCTTACCCCCAGGTCGAGATTGAATTTTGCCCTTCTGATAACTGCGCGGCGGGGGCCGAAGTCTATTTCCCAGAAACTGTTGTCGTCCGACAGGGTGACATAACTGACGCTGCTGTCTATGGTGTAAACAAGGTCGGGCTGCCATGTGAGGTTGAGCCGGTTCGCGCTGCTCTTTATGCCGAGAGAGAGTGTTCTCGGGGACACCAGGTAGTATCCCCGCTCCCTTTCGAGCCTCAGAAGGAGTTCATCTGCAGGCTGTATATCGAGGGAGACATCGTAAACGCCTGTCGTCGAGCCGTCCCTGACAGAGGCCGCGCCGATCCTTCCCTGTACCGCCAGCTTCGGTGAGAGCCTGCGGCCCGCTCCTATCCACCCCGCCGTCTGCTCCGAAGAAGTCCTGCCGTCCAACGTCTCGTAACCGCTCCCCCTGTCAGCGTGGAGGTAGTCATATTCGCCTCCTGCCTGCAGCCGGGTGTCGGGGTCGATGAAATACGTGCCCTTCAGTCTGGTTCGGTAAAGAGACAAATGGTCCGAGTCCCTGTAAAATTGAAAACCCGCCTCGACATTGGAACGGACTGCTGTCGTTACGAACCGCCGGATATCGTAGGTCTCCTTCGATTCAGGCCTGAGGCTTTCGAGGGTCTGCAGGCTGCGGATCGACTCCGGAAGCCTGTGCGCGTGATACAGGGCGATCGTGTTCGAATAGTTCACATCGTAATCGTCGGGCGACTCCTCCAGAAGAGGGTCGATCAGCTTCAATGCCCGTGTCGGGCGCTCCGCCCGGGCAAGGAGCCGGGCCATCGCCTTCCGGTATTCCTTCGTCTCCCCGAAGTCCCTCCGGTATTTCCTGAGCAGTTTCAGTTCCGCCGGATAGTTTCCCCGCCAGCCTTCCGCCCCGGCATACTCGATCAAAACCTCTTTCTGTCCGGGATGCTTTGCATAATAGCTCCTGTACACTTCCACTGAAGCATCGAGGTCGCCGCTCCAGGACAGGGACCTGGCGAGATCGAGCCGCGATGCATCGTCCCTGGGCGACAAATTCAGTATTTTCCTGTAGCTTTTTGCGGCTATGTCCGGCCTGCCGTTCCAGTTTGCGATCCGGGCCAGTGCCTTGAGATATTCAATGTTATCCGGGGCCAGTTCGACCGCTCTCCTTATCGGGCCAAAGGCATTCTCCGGCTGATTCAGTTCCGCATACACCTGAGAGAGACGGGACAGCAGGCCGGCATCCCGCGGATTGAGGTCCGCTGCCCGCTGAAGCGCATAAGCGGACCCGTTCGCATCTCCAAGCTGCCACTCAAGGTCGCCGATCCTCTTCCAGATATCTGCATTTTGCGGCTCTTTCTTTGCAAGGGCACGGTAAATCTCCAGTGCCTTCCGCCATTTTCCCTGCTTCTCGGCCTCTAACCCGGCTTCAAAAGACAGCGGCTTTGGAGCCGCGCCGGAAATATCGGCGGAAGAAGCCTTCAGCATCTTGTCCTGGGCGACCCCTGCCTTTCCCGCGGCGCCGTCCATGCTGTCGGCCCTCACTTGCACCCCTTCGGCGGCCGGCGCCGGAGCAGAAATATTTACGACTATACGCGGAGGATCATCATAAACATTAACCGTGTGTCTGTAACCATTGCCTTCGAGGTCTGCCACGATTCTTACAGTGGTTCTATTGAACTGACCGGCCCTCACTGCTTTAACGATGCCGGTCTTCACCCTGACGTCCCTGCCGACGCTCCCCTCCATTCTCGCATCCTTCAGATCGACATAGAACCTCTCCGGATCGTGAAGACGGTTATACGTGAACTCTGCGGCGGAAGACAGGGACACCACGATCCTCACGCCCCCGGGAGCAGGCAACAGCTTCACGTCCCTGACTTCGGAAGGAGAATGACCCGGTGCGGCAGCGAATACGGCAAGGGGGAGCATCAGGGTAATCAGGAAGATGCCGAGGGCGCAAATATGCCCGGCCTCATTCATGATCGTCGTTTCCGGCCTCCTCATTTGCGCCACCGCCTGTTTCTGAAAATCCAGAGGTCAGCGCCGAACCGTCCGATGGTGACAAGGTCGTACAGGAGAGAGGAATACCGAAGCGGGGTCACGAGCAGGCCCTTTAAAAAATATTCCGCCCTGTGCCCCTTTGTGATGAACGTCAGGATGCCCAATGAAAGGACGGTCTCGGCGGCAATCGTTATTCCCAGCGGTTCCCACAGCCGCAGGATGATCATGATCAGAAGCGCCGCCGGGAAAAAGACCTTTTCTATCGCCGCCATCAGCAGCACCCATCCCATGGGTCTGCCGTACGTTTTGGTGTGCTCCTCTCCGAAGGTCTGGCGGTATTGCTCCCTTATGCGTCTCTTCTCCACCTGCTGTTCACGGAACCTCCGTTTTTCCGTCCGCCTGTGACGGTGCCTCTTCAGCGCCTTGAAGGGGCTCCTGAGCAGGGAGTCGAAGTAGTAGCAGCTCTGCAGGAAAGAAGAAGACCACATATAGATCTGGCGCGGGAGCCTCTTCGCCTCGGGTTCCTCGGAGCGTGCGTACACGTCGGCCAGCTGGATGTTGCGATAGCCCCGTTCGAGCATCGAAAACCCTATGAATATGTCTTCCGAGTTGGTGAGGTCGTCGCCGAAAACAGGCTCGAATTTGTCGAAAAGGGCCTCCACGTATTTTCTCCGGTAGGCGACCGCGCACCCCACCGGGTTGGTGATCGTGCCGAAAAAGACCATCTGCCCCTGGTAGATGAACCGCTGGAGAAACATATAGAGGGCATCCCGGTAGAGATTGCTCACCCCCCTCTGCAGCCGGGGGAACCAGTCGCTGCGATGCTGCAGGTCGGCGTCTGGCTGAACGGCCAGGAAGTTCTTCACCGCCCGGCCTCCGAGCATCGCCTTTCTGTCCCTGTCGCGCAGCGGCAGCACAATACCACAGGCGCTCGCGATGCCGATCCCCTTGTACAACTCCTGCACCGTCCGCTCGATGTAGTTGTCGGATTCGAGGACCGTATCGCCGTCGAGTATAAACTCTACGTCGGAATCGAATTCCCGGGCCTGGCGCTTGATCGTCGGGGTTTTCCCTATCGGTGTCTTCCTGCGTATCAGCGTCACCTCCATCCCGTTGACGTCGCAGAAATCCTTCGCGTAGGTTAGGGTCCTGTCACTGCTGCCGTCGTCGACGAGGATGATCTTTCTCGGTCTCAGTGTCTGGCGCATGATGGAAGCAAGACACAGGGGAATGTTTTTTTCCTCGTTCAGCGCGGGGATCACCACATCTACGACCGCATTCCGCCAATCTTCGGCGGGTGTCGGCACGGTCTTGTCGGGACCGTGGATAAGTCCCAGGATGCTCATGAGCGTATTAGGGCTTATGACGAAATAGGGAGCGGTCGCCATGTTATATTTTCACTTCGGCCACTTTATTGCGCCGCTCCTTTTCTATAAGGTCGTCGAGCGTTTTTTCCAGGCTCCACTTATGTGTAAAATGCGTCAGGCTGACCAATTTTTCGAGGGACGGCTTGCGGTGATAGATTTCCTCGAAATCTTCTCCGTATGCGTCGTGGTAGGGGATGGAGATGATGGGCGAGCCGCTGGCGGCCCGTTCCTTCACCGTCTCGGCAAGCCGCCTGATGGTGATCTCGCGATTGTTGCCGACATTGACAATCTGGCCGGCGCTCCGCGGATTTCCGACAAGGAGGTCCAGCGCCGCCACGGCATCCCTGACGTCGCAGAAACACCGCATCTGCGACCCGTCTCCATAGATCGTGATAGGGTCTCCGTGCACCGCCTGCTTCACGAACCTCGGGACCACCATGCCGTAACGCCCGGTCTGTCTCGGACCGATCGTGTTGAAGATCCGCACGACGACTATATTCATGCCGAACCTTCGCGCATACGAGAGGGCAAACGTCTCGTCGGCCATCTTGCTGATGGAATAATTCCACCTGGAAATCGCGCTCGAACCGACTGAGAGTTCCATGTCCTCCCTGAATTCTTCGCTCGGCTCGCCGGCTGTCCTGCGGCCGCACTGAAGCCCCCTGCCATAGACCTCGGAGCTCGATGCTATGACTATCTGCTGGCTCCACTTCGCCGTATGCGCGGCCCTCAGCAGACGTTCACAGCCCGCGACGTTTGTGGCAAGCACACGGATCGGGTCTTCGAGCACCTTGAACACGCCTACGACCGCGGCCAGGTGATAGATCCTGTCCGCCCATGCAACGGCCTTGTCAAGATCCGGCCAGGTAAGTATGTCGGCCTCGTCGAAATGGAAATTTGTATTTCCCGCAAAGGGCGCAATATTTTTGGGAGTGCCGGTGCTGAGGTTATCGACAACGTACACCTGATGCCCCAGGCCCAGATGGAACTCTGCCAGATGAGAGCCGATAAAGCCGGCGCCTCCCGTAATCAGTATGTGCATGGCGTCTCCCTTCGGCGCTTCGGAACAAAACACGGATGTAGCGATCCAGCAATAAAAGCCGGACCTGAAGGCGGGATATGGTCGGCTTCGCGGTTATTTTTTTTGTAGCGATTCATAGCCTCTGTTCCCATCTTAGCAGTTTTTTCCGCGTATGCAAATTTTTTGTTTATGCAAAAATTGCTTGGTCCATGTTGAACTGCGCAATATTTGTTATCTGCAAAATGACGGCGGACGGGAACCGGAAACCGGGACACTGCCCCATCATTCCGAAATTGACAACAAATAAGTAGAAATTTTATTATAATCACTGACGACGAATACCGTTTTGCAACGTTATTCAACGCCTGCATAACCCGTGGGGTTATAAGGCGTTTTTTTAACACCACGAGATAACGAGGTTCAGATGTGCCGTTTAGCTGGAATGACGTCTTCGGAGTACATGTCCCCGATGGAGCCGATCCTCGCGCTGGAGACGATGAAAGAAGGCCACGACGGCTCGGGTCTCGGCATCATGATGAAGGATCTCGGCGGTGAATTCGAGGAGTTGAAGGACTATCCCGTCCTCTCCGCGATCTGTTCCGACGCGGGTCTCGCAGTCCTCGAGGAATACATGGACAAAAAGGGGTTCACGGTCAAGCATTCGTGGTCGCCTGAAATCCGCGAGGTAGCCGGGGTCAGAAGGCGGGACCACTATTTCGCAAGGGCCTATGAATACCCAGGGGCTTATACCGGAAAGTCGCAGCGCGAGAAGGAAGACCTGCTTTTGAATACGCGGCTCGAACTGAGGCGGATGGGCCAGGCGGACGAGTCGATCATCGTCTTTTCCTTTTATCCCGATATACTCTGCCTCAAGGAAGTTGGCGACCCCCTTGAGGTGAGCGAATTTTTCGGGCTCGACAGATCGTCGCTCAAATCGAGGATCGTCCTTGCACAGGGGAGGCAGAATACGAACTACGCGATCAACCTCTATGCCTGCCACCCCTTCTTCATCCAGGGCTTCTCTACGATGACGAACGGCGAGAACACCGCCTTCGTGCCGATCAGGGAATACCTCACGTCAAGGGGCTTCCCGGGCTACGTCGGCTACAACAGCGACAGCGAGGTGTTCACCCATATCCTGCATTACATGGTAAGGCAACTCGGTTACCCTCTCCGTTATTACAAACACGTGATCACCCCTCTCAAATCCTCCGAGATTGAGGCGCGCGACGACGCGGAGGCGCTGATGCTCCTCAAGAAATCGATGAGGATGCTGTGCATCGACGGGCCTAACTGCATCATAGGCTTTACGCCCGAAGGCGCCTGCTTCATGGTGCACGACTCCAAGAAGCTGAGGCCGGGCATGGTGGGCGGGGTAAAGGGGAAATACGCGCTCATGTCCGAGGAGTGCGGCGTCGACAGCGCCGTCCCGCAAAGGGACCGGTCGAAGGACATATTCCCGATGAAGTACGACATGGTGATCATCTCGCCGCGGGCCCAGGAGGTCAAGGTATGGAACCAGCTGACGGATTAGACCACAACCACCAACTCTCGCTGAGGGAGTTTCCGTATATAATCAGGTGGCGCGACGACCGCTGCAAGCGCTGCGGCAAGTGCACGGCGGTCTGCCCTGTCAAGGCGATCGAGCCCTCTGTAAAGATCCTGAGGACCGTAACATCGGAGGGCCCCGTGCCGACGCCGGTCGCAACGAGAAAGGTGACCTATGTCGTCGAGCAGGTGACCGACATCAACCGCAACTGCACCGGATGTGGCTCCTGCACGCTCGTCTGCCCGAACGAGGCGATAGAGCCCCAGATAAACCCTCAAAACAAGTTCCTGACCTTCAAGAATAAGGGCGGCGACGCATACAAGAGAGGCGGAAGGAGAAACGACCCCGACGTCTCGACCCTCGACAGGCTGAAGTTCACGCGGATATCCATGCTGACCGACCCTGCGCTCGATGCGGGCCGCCACGAATTCAGGATACGGACGCTCCTTGGAAGGAGTCTTCCGCCCGAACAGCTGCCGCTCAGGAATGAAGGCGGCAGGCTCGTCGTCGACAGGACCGGCGTGTTCGTTCCGCCTGTGCGCGAGATCTACCCGATCATGATCGGGAGCATGTCCGTCGGCGCGCTCTCTCCGGCGATGTGGGAAGGACTCGCGATGGGCATCGCCTACCTCAACGAGGTCGAGGGAATGCCGGTCGTCATGGCATCGGGAGAAGGCGGGATGCCGCCGCGGCTTCTGAAATCGAAGTTCCTGAAGTACTTCATCCTCCAGATCGCATCGGGGTATTTCGGATGGGACGAGATCATCCGCGCCCTCCCGGACATGGTCGAAGACCCCTGCGCTATCGAGATCAAGTACGGCCAGGGCGCAAAGCCCGGCGACGGCGGCCTCCTGATGGCTTACAAGGTTCTCAGGCTGATCGCCCGGATAAGGGGAGTCCCGATGATGGTCGATCTCGCTTCGCCGCCTACGCACCAGACCAAATATTCGATCGAGGAGGCGGTGGCGAAGATGATCCAGTCGATGTCGATGGCATGGGGGTTCAGGGTGCCCGTGTACCCGAAGATCTCCGGCACGAAGACTGCGCGGGCCGTCCTGAACAACCTCGCGAGAAACCCCTATGCCGCCGCCCTCAGCATCGACGGCGAAGACGGGGGCACCGGCGCGGCGTACAACGTCTCGATGGACAAGATGGGCCATCCGATCGCATCTAACATCAGGGACTGCTACCTCGATCTCGTGAAACAGGGCAAACAGAACGAGCTTCCGCTCATCGCTGCGGGCGGCGTCGGCAAGAAGGGAAACCTCGCTGCGAATGCCGCGGCGCTGATCATGCTCGGCGCATCGTGCGTGTCCATCGGCAAGTACATAATGCAGGCCGCCGCAGACTGCTTCGGCGACGAAAACAACCGCTGCAACCTCTGCAACACCGGGCGCTGTCCGAGGGGAATCACCACGCAGGACCCGAAACTCTATCGCAGGCTCGACCCGGACAAAGTGGCGGAGCGCGTCGTGGACGTCTTCAAGGTGGCGGACACAGAGCTGAAAAAGATATTCGCCCCGATGGGAAGGTCCACCGAGCTTCCCATCGGCATGTCCGACGGCCTGAGCGTCGGCGACAGGGCTATGGCAGAGAGGCTGCAGATAGATTATGCATGCTGATAATAGTGCAATGGTGCGGAAGCGCGGAAGCTCTGACAAGAATGAAAGCCATGCCGGGGAATTTTTACTTTCCACCATGAAACCGTGGAAGTATTGCGCTTTTGAACCATTGTACTTCTCAGAGGGTTAACTAATGAAGACAATCACGATAAAAGGTAACGTCGACGGCGCCAGGGTGCCTTCGAGGGTCCTCGAAGAGCAGATCCAGCAGGCGGTCGCCGACGGCGCAAGGGAGTTGAAGGTCACAGCCGAAGGCCAGCACGGCATCGGCGGGCGCATCTGGCCGAGGGGCGAAAAGGTAACGGTCACCGTTGAAGGTCCGGCGGGGCAGCGTCTCGGGAGCATGGGGATGGAAGGCACGGAGATCGTTCTTAAGGGAAGCGCCTCCGACGACACCGGGTGGATCAACTGCGGCGCGAAGATCACCGTTTTGGGAGACGTGACGAACGGCGCGCACAATGCCGCGGCCCAGGGCGTCCTCTACGTTCAGGGAAGCGGCGGCGCACGCTGCGACACGATGACCAAGAGGAACCCCCGCTTCGAGCCTCCCCAGTCGTGGTACTTCCGGAACGTCGGCGACTCCTTTGCCGAGTTCAAGGCCGGCGGAATCGCTATTGTCTGCGGCGTGGAGCCCAGGGACCCCGAGAATGTGCTCGGTTACAGACCATGCGTGGGGATGGTCGGCGGCGCGATCTATTTCCGGGGCAGGATAAAAGGCTACAGCGAAAGAGACGTCAGGCTTGTCGACCTCACCCCCCAGGATTGGGAGTGGCTGACGGTAAACATGAAGGACTTCCTGAAGGCGATCGACCGTGAATCCTTTTACGACGAACTGACGAAGTCCGTTTCGGACTGGAAAAAGCTGATCGCCCATACCCCTGCCGAAAAGAAGGCCATGGCTCAAAAGAAGATGACGACGACGGACTTCAGGAAGGACGTATGGGAAGCCGGGGTCGGCAAAGGCGGCATATTCGCGGAATACCTCAACCATGACCTGACGGTCCTTCCCTATATCACCACAGGCGAAAACAGAAGGAACAAGCCGGTCTGGAACAACGAAAAGTATCTTCCTCCCTGTGCATACAACTGCCCCACGCATATCCCTTCGCACAAGAGGGCTTCGCTCATTCGCCGGGGAAAGATGAAAGAGGCGCTCGACCTCGTCCTGAAATACAGCCCGCTGCCGGCAACTGTCTGCGGACAGATATGCCCGAACCTCTGCATGCAGAGCTGCACGCGCGGCCGGATCGATCAGCCGCTGAATATCAGGGAGCTTGGCAGCCTCGCGCTCAAACAGCCTGCGCCGAAGCCTGCGAAAAAGACGGGACACCGGATCGCCGTCATCGGCGGCGGACCCGCCGGGCTTTCCGCTGCCTGGCAGCTTGCGCTCAGGGGCCACACGGTGGACCTCTACGAGGCGGAGGACAAACTCGGCGGGAAGATCGAGCTCTGCATTCCCCGCGAGCGCCTGCCCCACAGGATACTCCTGAAGGAGCTTTCGAGGTTCAAGGAGATAGGCGTCACGACCCATATCGGGAAGTCGATCAACCGGAAGGCGTTCGAAAAAATCTACATGGGCCATGCGGTTGTCGTGGTCGCCTGCGGCGCCCACAAACCGAGGAAGATAGAGTTCCCGGGGTCGGAAAACGTCATGGCTGCGATAGACTTTCTGAAGGGAGTCAACTTCGGCAGGGAAGTCTCCCTTAAGAACAAGAGGGTCGTCGTCATCGGCGCGGGCAACGTCGGCATGGACGTGGCCTCCCAGGCGTTCAACTGCGGGGCAAAAACAGTGACGGCCGTTGACATCCAGAAGCCCGCTGCCTTTGGAAAAGAGATGGACATGGCAAAGGAAAAGGGCACAGAGATACTCTGGCCGAAGATAGCCGGAAAATACGATAAAAAGGCGAAGAAGATCCACTTCAAAGACGGATCGTCTCTCGATGCCGACCTTGTCGTCATGTCGGTGGGCGAAATCCCGGTCCTCGATTTCCTCACCCCGGACATCCATACCGAAAGGGGCTGGATCACGGTCGACGATCTCGGGAAGACCTCCGATCCGAAGGTCTTTGCGATCGGAGACGCCACAAAGCCGGGCCTCGTAACGCACGCGATAGGTCAGGGCCGCATAGCCGCCGACGTGATACACTCCGAGCTGATGCATTACGACTACATGCCCGAGGTCAAACAGGCGATCCCTTACGAGAAGGTGAAGTCCGAATACTACGACCTTTGTGTGAGGGAGGAATTCGAGGTCAAAAAAGAGGCGAACCTCTGCATGTCCTGCGCTACCTGTCGCGACTGCCACATGTGCGAGGCGACCTGCTACTGGGGCGCGATCAGCCGAAGGGAAGGCAAAGGCGGCTCTTACGAGTACATCGTTGACGAAGAGAAATGTATCGGCTGCGGCTTCTGCGCGGGCGTCTGTCCCTGCGGGGTCTGGGAGATGACGGAGAACGTTTAACTCCGTTCTTGAGCGATAATTGAGAAGGCGGCCTCATGCCGCCTTTTTTTTCGCCCCGGATATCGCATCGGCGTCGAAATTCCTCCGGCGCAACATTCTCTTCCGAAGCTTCTTCCAGGTTCATATCCAGTAAACCACCGAAACAAAATGTTGTAGTCCAGCAGGTGTGTCATTAGATTCTTGGGATCCGTGCCGCTGCGAACCAGGGCAGGACAAAGAGCGCCGGAAGAGGGAACAGGAGAGTGCCGAGGACGACGGAGAAGCCAAATCGCTGGGTGGGGGGGAAACCGGATAAGAGAAATATGGCAAAGCCCGCGCAGACAACACTCATGGAATACATGACAGGTTTCCACAATCTGGAACAGACATCGGCCCAGGCAGCCGGGGACCGCATATTGCCTGCCGGGTGCCGCCTTACCCATATCAGCATGTGGATCATGGCGTCGACGCCAACGCCGATGGCGACATTGGCGGCAGGCGCCGAGATGATATCCACGGGGATCCCGGAATAACCGAGGATGCCGAGCATCAGGAGGGGAATGGCACCCAGGCTTATGGTCATTGCCCATGCAACGCGGAAGGAGCGCGAGATGATGCCGCCCATGAGCACAAAAAGGAGGACCAGCATCGGGAGCCCCTTGATTATGCTTGCCGCCACGAGCTTCGAAAGTTCTCCATACAGCAGGTAAGCCCCCCCGGCCATCGCCGGGTGAAAACCTTCCCCGCGGATGATGTTTTCCACGCGTCGCACGTTTTCCATATGGTCCGATTGCGTGTACGACTCTTTCATTCGCAAAACAAAGAGGGTCTTGGTCCTGTCCTCCGTAATATAGTATTTTGCCTTTTTACCGAGAATGGGGCTTTGGAGCAATTTTAGCATCCAGCCGACGGGAACGAGAGAGGCCAGCGGGGCGCGTTTGGCCTCTGCCAGTATGAGCGGCAGCGACACGATGCTGCCTACCGCGGGATCGTGTTCCAGGGCATCGTGAAGCCGCCAGAGCCGGGGGTAGGCCTTATCGATCTTCAAGGGGGTTTTGTCCGGGTTTTCCAAAACGATATTGAGGGGGATGCTTCCGCCGTTGCGGTCGATATACTCCAGGCTCGTCCTGATTTCACCCCCTTTCCTGAAATATGAAAAGAGGCTGGGCTCGGTATCCAATTTCCACAAACCCGTGGAAGCGACGGCCGTGGCAAGAAGGATTGCGGCTACGATACGGCCGTGTCTATGACTGAAGAAGGGAGAATTTCCTGCTGCGTCTTCGGCCGCCGCCTGCTGCCGGGAACGTCCAGGTCTCTGGATCCTCAGAAAGAACGGGTAGATGACGTAGGCCGATGCAAAAGCTACGACGGTCCCGATTGAGCCGGCCATGCCCAATTGGCGCAACGGTGTCGCTGGAGCCAGCAGGAGACTCAGGAAGCCAAAAAGAGCGGTGAGCATACTCAGAAACGAAGGCAGCACAGTCACTACAACAGCACGCCTCCAGGCCGTTCCCTGGGCTGTCTCTCCTGTACGGATGATATGCCGCCAGTTGAATGTCATGAAAACCATGTGGGTAAGAGTCAGCACAAAGACGATGGTGGACAGGTTGGCGGTCAGGGGACCGATAGGGACGCCAAAGGCATGCGTCAGCATAAGAGTGAGGGCGCCGGCGTTGGTGCAGGCGATGAGCGTCCCCGTTACCATGGCAACCGATCGCGAGATCAGAAGGCCGGAAAGACCGATAATGCAGTAAGCGGCGATGCTGAATACCTGCAGATCGTGCACAAGACGGCGACGGATGAGATCCACGATATAGGGCGCGCCCGAGACCATCAGCGGAAAATCGGGCGATTGGAAGCGCCGCCTGATATGTTCTATCTTGGCAACGGCGTCTTCAACGGAGGCGTTCTTTTTGAAGAATACGTAAATGAACGATGCCCTTCGATCTTTGGAAAAGAGGACACGTCTCCAGAGCGGGCTTTTCAGTGCATCGTCAGTATTCTTCGGTCCTTTTGTCAATGACTGGACCGTATCTGTCTCAGGGAGCGCCGAGAGCTGAGCGGTTAATGCACTGATCCTCCGGAGATACTCATGGGAACGGATGTCCCCGCCTGCGCTCAAGGTGATCTCCTGCTCCTGGGAGAAGATCCTGGTAATCAGCCTGTCTGCCCGGAATTGGGGATCGCTGCTCGAGAAAAAGAAGTTTTCATCAACCCGCGGCTTGAAATCAACGTAGCGAAAAACAAGAAAAAGGGACAAGACAGTGAGGGCGCCCCAAGCCAGAAAGGTCAAAAAATAAGATAACCCAATTCGCGGGTGGACCTCTTTTCCCTGAAATACCATAGGTCATCAATTGAAGACGCCGGCCCTTTTTGCTGCGTGATAAAGGCCGCTCTTCAATGTGCATTTTTTGAACGGGTCACCTTCTGATCACTTTTCCTCTTCGACCTTCAGCAGGTTTCGTACAGATTTGACTCCCCTGATTTCGCTGATCTTTCTGGCAATTCGCTGCCCGGTTTCCTCGCTGTTAACAAAGCCAGTGAGGACAACTTCGCCCTTGGTCGTCTCCACATCAATCTTCAGATAATGGGCCTGCGGGTCTTTAACAATGATGGCATTGGCCTCCGCCGTTATAGTGTTGTCGTCGATATTTTCCCCAGCCGTTTCTCCCGTCAGGGAGGCACATCCTGAAAACAGGGTCAACCCGAAGGCCAGCAACAATACTGTCAATAAAACGATCTTACTATCTCTTTTCATTTCTTTCTCCTCTCTTTTTGGGTGTGCAATCATCCGCTGTAACTGTTAAGGGATTGATAGGTCTCCTGATTCAACCTTATCATTAGTGTTTCAAAAGTCAAACAAAATGTGGGGAGTGCTTGTGGCGACAGTGAGCACGGTGTAATATTGAGGTTTTTTGGAGTGATACTGTCGTCGCAAGAAGCAGCCCGCAAGGCTTTCAGACCTTGTTGGAGCGCTGATTCGGGTATAATTATGAAGGGAAGAGTATGAAAGGACAAGCCGACCAACGACTAAAGGAGGAAGAGATGAAAAAGGGATTAAGCCTTGCTATTGCGTTGAGCCTCACGCTCACATCTTTTGGCTGCATCGTAGAGCATCGGGCAGATGAGTATCGACACGACGAAAACGGGGAACATAGGGAGTACCGGGAGCATGAGGAACACAAAGATGGCGGCTATGAGAGGGACCATCACGAGGAGAGGGATCAGGATAGGGAAGGAGACTACCCGGACCAGCATTAAGTAGCGAAGAAAGGAGCTGATGGTTAAGACAAAGAGCCCTTTTACTCCATCGGCACAATATGAAAAAAGAGAGCGCCCGCATTGCCGGCGCTCTCTTCCGCTCAACCTGTATTTCAGGAACAGTTCATGGTTGTCGGGGACGTAAAAGCAACCTCGTCCGTTATAACGAGCCCGTTACTTTCCTGGTGAAAGTTAACGGTCACCCAGTTACCCACTCTGATGTCCCTGAAGTTCCTTGGCTCATTGCCCATCATAATGACGGTGCCCTTGGCAACCGAGAACATCCGCAAGCCTTTTTCGCTGCCATAGTTGGCGCCGTAACAATATGAAGGGTCTACAGTGAGCGTCCTCGAATCCCGGTCGACGGCAACAACCTTCCCCGGGACAGAGTATGTCCAGGCCGTTACTCCTCCAAACGGGGCAGGAGGAGCTGTGATGGCCACGGCTGTAGCAACGTCAGGTCCGCCTATTTCCTGGCGAAAGTTGATGGTCACCCAGTCGCCTACTCTGATGTCATCAAAGTTCCTCGGCTCACCGCCCATCATGACTACCAGGGCCGGCTCCACGGTAAAGACGCGGACTACTTTCGCGCCGCCGTAGCCCATTCCATAGTAGTAAGAGGAGTCTACTGTCAGAGTTCTCGAATCCCTGTCAATGGATACCACTTTGCCAGGGAAAGAAAAGATGCCGGCCGTTTCGACTCAGCCGAAGCTTTTTTTTCCCAGAAAGACACCCGCTTTTTCATTGTTCTCATCCCTCTCTTTTACGTAGTTTTACAGTCAAGAGCTTCCAGCTGCAGCTTTAATTGGCCGGGCCTTCCCGACCCCTTCCAAACTGAAACAAATTCCAGGAAACCGGGATGTACTTAAGAGCTTATGTGATCAAAGCGGGGGAAAATACTCACACTACACCCTAAAGCGCACGGGACGCGCCTGTAGGTGCGCATGTACCTTTGTCAACGGAATTAACTGAATATCGCGCTATGATTTCCTGCTATACTCGATGCAGTAGCCCTGCGGGCTGATCGAACCCTCCACTAACTTGCAGGTGCCATTGGCCTTCGGGGTCTTGCCCGGGATAAAGAACGTGCAAGTGCTGCACTGTTTGTCGCCGTTCGGCGTGTCCTGGTACTTCACAGAGGCTTTGCTTTGTTTCGCTGCGCGTGCTGCCTTGCCGGTGAATGCCGATGCGACTGCAACGCCCGCCATTACAACGGCACCCTTAAGGAGTGTGCGACGGGAAATCTTCTTATCCAGACCCTCGTTCATTTGGTTCTCCCATTCTCGAAATGTCCATACTGTCGACCGGGCTGAGCCTGCCCGTCAACTTACCTCGCCGGAACGTAAAGAACTTCTTCTCCCCGCTTAAGAGCAACATAGCATGAGAAGACAGTGTTGTCAACGGGTCGTATAAGTTGCAAACATTTCCGACTTTGCTGCTGTGGCAGTGCTTGCTGCCGGCCGGGAAATTTCGACACATGTGAAGCGGATAGCTGGGTGGTGCAGCTGTCACCGATGCCTCCTCTTCGCAGGGAAGAGGAACATCGGTGTTTTCCGACACTTCGCTTATCGCCGAGAGACATCTATGAGGAGCATGCACCCTCGGAACCTGTTACCGCCTTCAATGTTCCAAGAAGGTCATCAGCACCCTTATTGCTGACACCGTTATTTACGACAATGTCTATGGGTCTCAGATCTTTGCCATAGTGGTAATAGGCTCCATTAAGGCCGTCTCTGACTTTAACAAACGAACCTGCAAGGTCAAGACCTGCATACAAGCCCTTCGCTTTCGCAAACGAGATAAAGTCCGCAGTGATATTGGCTTTTGCTCCTTCGCCTACCGGCCCGAGAGCAAAAGATGCCTCACCGCCGAGCTTCACTGACGATGCAAAAAGCGAATCGACAGCCTTCTGTGTCATGACCATCATGACCACTTCTGCCGCCTCACCGCCGATCTGAGGGCCGAACGTCACCGAGCCGATAGTATAGAAGGCA
The DNA here is from genome assembly GCA_046704045.1 of Thermodesulfovibrionales bacterium. Taxonomy (GTDB): domain Bacteria; phylum Nitrospirota; class Thermodesulfovibrionia; order Thermodesulfovibrionales; family UBA6898; genus JAWOKY01. The sequence goes on from JBJKSM010000186.1 coordinate 38,176, forward strand.
GGCTCACTCCAGTCGCAGGATTTCCCGTTTCTCAACACAAGAACTCCAGTCCCGCCAGAGCCACCCAGTATGAATCCGGCCTTCAGGACTTCAGGAAAGATCAACAGGCCTTTGGCATTTTTCAGATTTTCGTGGAGCCACGTGTAGTGTTGGTCAGCCATGAAGTCAGTGAATGTCACCCTGGCCCGGTCGACTATCGCCTGGGCACTCACAGCATCTGAGGCAGTCGCCACGTTTGCTGCGACGAGCAATACTCCAAAAGTCAGCGCTGCTATGAGAAGCGCCACTATTGTCAATTTTGTGTATTTCATGTCGTTTCCTCCTTTCCGGCACAAAGTCTCTTTCGTTTCTTCTTGACTTCAGAATAGAGAAATATCCGAAACTATGCAACTCTGCGACTATAGCATCCGCTGCGATATTCAATAATCCGGACTCAAAACTGATAGGGAACCCATTTTCTTTAAGGAATTTGCCGCTTTTCGCATTGCGGAGCATGATTTCAGCCATTCCGCCGATCGCCCATTCGCTCCACCCATTTTCGTCAGCTTCAGTCATAAGAGGATATCAGGGTCCATACTGTCCTTGAAATGAAAGGAGGGCCAGCTCATGCTCGGCCTCTACCAGCACCCGCCAGAGGTTTTCGCTCTCGCCGAGCTTGAGCTTTATCAGGTAATAGCTGATGCTGAGGCTCGTGCGTGCCTTGAACAGCTCCACTTGACACAGAAAATCGCCATCAAGATGTTCGGCCTCTTTCAGGTACTTCTGAAGAAAAACGCTCTCGGTAACTTTGGCAAGGACCTGCTGTCTGCCATAAAACTGGTTTCTGAACTGGGCGAGAAATGTGCCCACATCGAAGGCCGGCGGCATGGTATAGGAGCTGTCAAAATCAATGGCAGCGACAAACCGCGAGGAAGGGTCATCGGAATCCTGCCCGATAAAGATATTCTTGGGATGGAAATCGCCGTGTCCCTGTACCAGCCTTTCCGGGTGACCGGAATACAGAGCCAATTCGGTCTCGATGACCCTATCCATAATATCTTGGGCCTTTCGGGCATGACGATGCCCCGTTTTGTAAAAGGCCGAGACATACAGCTCGATGCGGCGCCTTTCGTCAGAGAAGAACTCCTCGGGCGGCGCTATCTGAAGCCTGCTGTTATGAAGGAACGCCAGCCATTCAGCCGCCATTTCGAGGCAGTCTACGGCATCCTGCGGTCCCGCCTCAACGAGCTTGTCGAAAAGGGTTTTGCCCCTGATTCCCTCCTCGATGGTCGTGAGGCTTTCTTTATCGCTCGCAAGAGGCTTCGGAACGCGGAATTTCCCTTTGTCAAATCCATGGCGGCGGATCTCCTCCATTACCCATGACCTGCGCTCTGAGGATCTCCAGGAATTAAAATCTCTGTGCTTCTTGATTACGTATCTTTCACGTATGTCGCCGCGATCTCCGCTTCCTATAGTTATCTCGGTAACTTGGGTGCTGCTTGAGCCGGACCTCGGTATTTCCCTGAAAAAAGGACGGCAGCGGCCCGCCCTGATCTCGCCGGCCAGTTCCTTCACACCGGAGACCGGATGATCGAAAATAGTGGGATAAAGCCCGGCATAACTTAAGCCGTGTGTATCGGTGCCGGCAATCGCGGTAAACTTGAGTTCATGCCAATCGCGAAGTCCTCGGCTGCTTTCGGCTACTGTGTGGTTCGAACTGAATATTTCGATCCCGTCTGTAAGGGGATGCAACAGCCTGTCCAGGGGCGGCACATTTTCATTCCGGTAGGGATGAGCCCATACAATTGCCGCGGAGGGAAACCTCTCGCGGATGACCTTCAGGGAAGTGCCTTTTTCGATTGAGACGCCAGCGCCATAGATGAGGACATCACCGAGTTCAGGGGTTGTCACTTCCTGACCGGACAGAATCAGATAGTGATCCGGCACTTTGAGCCTCCCCCTTAATTCCGCGATCTCCTCAGAGGGCCACAGGTAATGATGCTCCGTAAGCACTGTGCCCTGCAGACCGATATCAAAATTGTACTGAGCGACCTCTGCAGCACTCACATGGCTGCAGTCCGAATGTTCTGAGGTATGACAATGCATTTCAAAAATCATAATCGCTCCGCACCGGAAAGACCCGTGAAGAATTCTTTTTTAGTGTGATCAAAGCAATGCTGCCCGCTCCTGATGATATCAATCATATCTCAGCACAGTTGCGCTTTCAACATCGAGCAAGGTCTTGCCGGAAGATTGGGGAAGCCTCTGCTTCCCCTCCTTTTTGGGGACCGGGGTGCGCATTCCGAACGAGTGAGACAGGCGGCCCCCGACCGGGGAGGCGAAAGGTTTTTACACTGCTTTGCATTCCCCGCATATTACTTGTATAGTGGGGATGTGATGAAATTCAGAAGGCCTTTTTGCCTATTGGTCATCATTATCATTATGGGCTCTTTCTTCGGATGCGCTACTTTACCCAAGGTGTCCGAGATAGTGGAAGACGTGCCCGCCGACGGAAAACCTCCACAAATTGTCAACGCCAAGGGGACTCTGCCCCACACTGAAGCAAAGGCGATCGTAAAAAAAATTAAGCGGTTTTCGGGGGTGAGCGATATCGTAGAAAGGCAGACCCTGGCGCTGCAGGCGGTCAGCGGGGAGCCGCTTATCAGCGGCAACAAAGTCACCCTGCTGGTAGACGGGCCTGCCACGTATGCCTCGATGTTGAAGGCGGTTGATGCTGCAAAACACAATGTAGATTTCGAGACATTCATTTTCAATGACGATGAGGTCGGACAGCGTTTCGCAGAAGAGTTTCTGAAAAAAGAGGCAGAGGGCGTCCAGGTCAATATTATCTACGACGCTGTTGGCTCGCGCAATACGCCCCTTACGTTCTTTCAGCGGATGCGTGACAACGGGATCAATGTCCTTGAGTTCAATCCCATTAATCCTTTTTTGCTTTTTGTCGGCAAATTGCACCTCACCCACCGGGACCACCGCAAGATCCTGGTCGTGGACGGCTCAACGGCTTTTACCGGCGGCGTGAACATCAGTAATGTTTACTCCGGCGGAACATCGGGAATATCCGGCGAGCACCGAGAAGCACGGATGAAGGAAAGGGAGACGGGAGAGCCGTGGCGGGATACGCATGTCCGTATCGAAGGCCCTGCGGCCGCCGAATTTCAGAATCTCTTTTTTGAAACCTGGACAGACAAGAAAGGAGCCCAACTCCAGGGGACTGATTATTTCCCGAAGCTGAAAAGTCGCGGCAGCGACCTTGTACAGGTTGTAGGCAGCACTCCCGGAGAAGAAAACCGGATCACCTTTATCATGTATGTCGCGGCCTTTCTGAACGCGCAGCGGTCGATACATCTCACTACTCCCTATTTTGTCCCTGACAGACAAACGGTGAGCGCACTGATCGACGCTGCAGAGCGGGGGCTTGACGTCAAGATCGTCCTGCCGGAGAAGAGCGATTCCACGCTTGCGCTCTATGCCGGCCGTTACTATTACTCTAACCTCCTCAAGGCAGGGGTAAAGATTTATGAGCGGAAGCACGTGATGATCCATGCCAAGACATGCGTGGTTGATGGCGTGTGGTCGACGGTCGGGTCCACGAACATGGACCTGTGGAGTTTTCTCCATAACAACGAGGTCAACGCCATTGTCATCAGCGGGGATTTCGCCGGGGAAATGGAGGGACTATTCATAAGCGATTTGGAGCAGTCGAAGGAAATAACCCTCGATGAATGGAGAAAGCGGCCGCTTTTCCCCCGCATCGGGGAGTGGTTTGCCCATCTTTTCAGGCACTATCTATAGGAGGGTTCGCCATCTGACGGGCACATCCGGAAAACCACTTTGAGACTGGCGGAATTTAGACCGACTCTGAAAAAAGTCAGTGAAAAAAGTCAGTTGACTTTTTTTTGGGGCATGTTACAGTTGGGCTAAAAGACACTTTCCAGGCATCAGGCATTTTCCATAGTCTGTATTGTTGCAACGACTGGTGCCATAATGCTGCCTTTATTTCCGGGGCTTCTCGGGAAGCGCAGTATGCCGATGACATACAAGGGGTGAGATATTCATGAATTGTTCTAACCTTTTGCGACAAAGAGGTGTTGCGATGAAAGAGCAAGACGAAGAAGGGTTTGATCATTGGTCCTGCGATCAGGGGGTGCCGGTAAGACATGCATCGACTGCAAATTTTGATCGCCCGGGGCGGTTTGCAATGCAGACGGCTACCTGCCTTGTCGGGTTGCTCATGCTTGCAATCGTGGTGCTGGCCAAACCGACCATATCGTCGGCGCAGGTGGCCATAGGTGTGACGGTTACATTTGCTCCGCCGGCACTGCCCATTTATATTCAGCCTCTCTGCCCCGGTCCCGACTATATCTGGGTACCGGGCTACTGGGCCTGGGACCCGGACATCGGCTATTACTGGGTACCGGGTACATGGGTGCTTGCTCCCTTTCCGGGTGCGCTATGGACCCCCGGCTATTGGGCCTGGGATGACGGCGTTTTCATCTGGTACGAGGGATACTGGGGACCTGTGGTAGGTTTCTATGGCGGCATTGACTATGGATTTGGCTACACCGGTTTCGGTTACGACGGCGGTTATTGGAGGGGCGGCACATTCTATTATAACCGCGCTGTAAATAACGTCAGCGTCACAAGCATCACGACCGTTTACAGTCAGCCTGTTACCGGCCCTGTCACGAGGACCAGGGTCAGTTACAACGGTGGCCCCGGGGGGACCACCGTCCATGCCACCGCTGAGCAACTGAGGGCAGCGCGTCAACGCCGTTCCCGGGCAACCGCCGCCCAAAGAAAGAATATACAGGCCGCCCGGCGCGACCGCAGACAAAGGGCGGTTGTAAACCGAGGCCGTCCGCCTGTGGCCGCCACGCCGAAGGCCGGCAAATTCACCGGGCGCGGGATTATACGGTCGAGTCGCGCGGGGGCCCAGTATCAGGCGCCACCCTCAACGCACGGGGCCATGCCATCCCGCCGTGCGGGAACGCCGCATCCTCCACGCATGGAAAGACAACAACGCCTTACCGCGCCCAAACGCCCTGCGCCGCCTTCACGTATCGAGCGTCATGTTGTGCCGCGCAACGAACGTGCACCCGGGCGTCGCGCGGTCAGGCCCGTACCTGAGCGTCGAGGTATAACTCCTCGTCCTGAACCTGAGCGCCGGGAAGTAACCCCTCGACCCGAACCGGAGCGCAGGCGCTTCGCTCCCCCTGCAGCACCGGAGCAGCCGGAGAGACCTCGGCAGCAAAACAACGGCGAGAGGCGTGAAGAGGGGATGCCGAGGTAGCTCGTCGCTCTGAAAGCAGCATACATCGGGCATGGGGCACGGCGACGATGAAGCGTAAATGGGCTGATCAGGCTTCCGGGAGATAGCCGTACTGCGGGATATGGAGAACTAAGATGTCAAAAAAGCTCGTAATAATGTTTCTGATCCTTTTGGCAGCGGGCGCTGGCACGTGGTATTACGTGAGCCATATCCGGCACATTTCAATTGAAAAAATCATTGCAAGCCCGCAGAAATTTGAAGGGAAAGAGGTCACACTCGAAGGAGTGGTGACAGACCGGACGTCGTTTTTTGCCGGTCTTAAATTCTTTAAACTTAAAGACAAGACAGGGGAAATCATAGTGCTTACCAGGCAATCGTTGCCTCAGGTAAAGTCCGCAGTCAGCGTAAAGGGAATGATAAATGATGCCTTTCCGGTTGGCAAGCAGCAATTCCTGGTTTTTGTGGCGGAGTCAGTTGAGGAAAAGGGCAGCTAATAAGATCAAATTTAAAGCGCCATTTGTGGAGCCTGACAAATGAAAGACAAAATCCATCTTCAATAAACATCTTGCATCACTCTCAGTATCGTGAAAGATATGAAGGAAGAGTAAAGCAAACGAAGGAGTAACGGCTAAGCTAAGAATCGGCCAAAAACGTAGCATAAGATGCCCCAATAATTTCCTCTCATTTCCTTTGTGCGATGTGATAGAGTCTTTTCTTATCGGAAGATATCAATTGAGTCTTACAGTTTATCGCTGTTAGCAACGGTCTTCGTTGGTGAGTTTTCTGACCCGCGGGGAAAGCCGCCGCTACGTCCTTCTTATCACTTCTCCCGCAATCGCGCCAAGCGGCAGCACCCTCTCGACGCCTCCGAGTTTTATCGCCTCGTGCGGCATGCCAAACACCACCGAAGTCTCCTCATCCTGTGCCACGGTATATCCGCCTGCGTTCTTCATCTCCAGCATCCCTCTTGCGCCGTCGTCGCCCATGCCGGTCATGATGATCCCTATCGCATTTTTCCCTGCATAGCGCGCCGCCGAGCGGAAGAGGACATCCACTGAAGGACGATGCCGGCAGACGAGCGGACCGTCCCTGACCTCCACGTAGTATCTCGTCCCGCTCCGCTTGAGAAGGACATGACGGTTGCCGGGGGCTATCAGCGCGCGTCCCCTGATGACGGTATCGTTGGTCTCGGCTTCCTTTACCGATATGCCGCATATTCCATCAAGGCGTCTCGCAAAGGCGGCGGTAAAGCGTTCCGGCATATGCTGAACGATCACCACTCCAGGTGAATCCGGCGGCATCGCTTCGAGAAAGACCCTTAGCGCCTCCGTGCCTCCGGTCGACGCCCCTGCCACGACCACCTTTTCCGTTGTCAGGATCATCGCCCCGGCTGACGGCCTGGGGATGACGGCATCTGCAGTGTTTTTGGGGACCGACCTGAAAGCCCCGGCAGGGATGGGCTTGACGCGCGCCATTGCCGCCGCCCTGACCGCATCGCGGATGCGGACCCTCGATTCTTCGAGTAACTGTTTTGTCCCGAAGCGGGGCTTCTGTATTATCTCCACCGCCCCGTATTCAATCGCCCTGAGCGTGGTTTCCGCGCCCTCGATCGTGAGGCTCGAACATATGACGACCGGGATCGGGTGCCGGCTCATTATCCTGTGAAGAAAGGTGAGTCCGTCCATCCCGGGCATTTCGATGTCGAGCGTGATCACGTCCGGAACCTCGTGCCGGATCTTCTCCGCCGCCACGTAAGGATCGGCCGCGGCCGCCATTACCTCCATCGCCGGATCGGACGAAAGGATTTCGCTCAGTGCCCGTCTGACAACGGCGGAATCGTCTACAACGAGCACCCTAATCTTTTTTCCCATTGACTATCGCCTGACTCGGTCCTTTTTTCAAACGCTTCAGGAAAACCTCGCCGGTGTGGGAAAAGAAGATCATCTTGCGCCCGAAGGAATCGCCCACGTCAGCAGCGGTCACCCGCATTTTTTCGAGCCCTATGATATGGAGGGCGATTCTCACGTTCTGGCCGCCGATGGTGTTTTCCCTCTTCGAGGCGAGCGTGTCGGCGCCTCCGAAGAGCTTCACCTCTATCTCCTTTTCGGAAATGCCGCGCTGCCTGAACATATAGAGCATATACAGCAGCGAGCAGTCCAGGTACCTGAACATGTGGTCGCAGTCTCCTGCGCACAATTTTTTGTGGCGGCAGTTGGGAAGCACGCCGTGGCAGATCGCCCCGAGGCCGCTCCCCCTGTGATGCATGGTCACGGAAACGCACGAGCCTAAAACGGTCACTATCCTCGCCGGCGCTTCGCGGATAAGCACCTCTCCGGGCTTGAGATAGAGGGAGGGAAGGGAAGAACACTTCCGCGAAGTCATAGTGGTTTCCTGTACACCATCGGCCCTGCGGACACCAGGGATGTATTCAGGCCGCTCAGCGTCTCCGAATGTCCCATGAATATGTAGCCTCCCGGTATGAGGTGATCGTACAGCCTCTTCAGAAGTCTTTCCTGGGTATTTCTGTCGAAATATATGATAACGTTCCTGCAGAAGAGTATATCCACGGGTTCGTCCACCCCGAAATCGTCCTCCATGAAGTTCACTCTGCGGAACCGGACGCGCGCCCTCAACTCCGGCGCGATCCTGACGAGTTTACGGTCCCTGTCCCTGCTCTTCATGACGAACTTTTGCTTCAGCGCCGGCGGGACCGTGACGACCTTTTCTTCCCTGTAGACCCCTCTTATCGCGGTATCGAGCACCCTCGTCGATATATCAGTTGCGTGGACGAGGAAATCGAAGGAGGGGCTTTTCTCACCGAATTCGCCCAGGACCATGGCGATCGTATAGGGCTCCTCTCCGGTGGAGCACCCTGCCGACCAGACCCTCAGTTTTCTTTTTTCTCCGGCGCCACAGAGCCTTGTCAGCTCCGGCACGGCGGTTTCGACGAGGAAATCGAAATGCCTCGGCTCCCGGAAGAAGTCGGTCTTGTTGGTGGTGACCGCATCGATCATGGGCACAAGCTCACATGCCATCCCCTCGTTGCCGAAAAGATACTCGCAATACTCCGAAAACGATCTCATCCCGAGCACCCGCAGTCTTTTTCTCAGCCTGGCTTCGAGCATGATCTTCTTTGTATCCGGCATTTTGATCCCGCATTCCGTCCTGATCAGCACGCTCAGGCGACGGAAGTCGGCGTGGGAGAGGACCGCAGACATAACGCTCCCCCCGGGCGGGCCCGCGCTCTCTTCAACAGTGCTGCAGCAAGTCGAGCTCATCGATGAAGTCGTCACTCCCCGGTCTCCGCCTTTCCGGCGGGCATTTCCTCGCCGGTTTCCTGTACAAGCGAAAGCTCGCTCGCGGAAAATACCCTGTCTATGTCCAGGATGATGATAAAGTGCTCATCCCTTTTGCCCATGCCCCTGATGAACTCGGTGTTGAGTCTCGTGCCTATCTTCGGGGCAGGCTCTATCTGCTCCGGTCCAAGCTCCACCACCTCCTGCACCGAATCGGCAAGGGCGCCGAGGACGGTATTGTCGCCGTCGAGGGCGATCTCCACAATGATAATGCAGGTATTCACCGTCTTTTCCGTCTGCGACATGCCGAACTTCAGCCGCATGTCCACGACGGGCACTACATTGCCCCTGAGGTTGATTACGCCCCTCATGAAATCGGGCGTACGCGGCACCTTAGTTATTGTCGTATAATCCAGGACCTCCCTGACCTTGGATATCTCAAGAGCAAATACCTCGTCTCCAAGCCTGAAGGTCAGATACTGGGTTGTCCCGGTAATCGCTGATACAGTCATGTCTGGTCTCCTTCCTCTCTTGACTTTTCACTCGTCACTTTTCACGTTCTAAAACCTCTCGAACTCGTCGTCCTCGGCGTCCCTTCCCCCGTCGCCGCCCATGTTCAGGGCAACGCCAAACGTCCTCGGGACCGCCGCGGGCCTGGCCGGGCGCCGGCCTTCATGGGGCTGCATGTGGGCAAAGTTTATCTTCGGGACCGGCTTCGGCGTCTCAAACCTCTTCACCGTTCTCCGCGCCTTTTCATCCACCTTGAAAAATTCTATCGTGCCCTGAAGGTGCTCGGCCTGGGAGGCAAGCTCTTCGGCGGTCGAAGACATCTCCTCGGAGGCCCCGGCGTTCTGCTGCACGATCTGGTCGAGCTGCTGTATGGCCTTGTTGATCTGGTCTGCTCCGCCGTTCTGCTCCATGCTGGCCGCGTTGATCTCCTGTACAAGCTCGGCCGTTTTCTGGATGTCGGGCACCAGCTTTGCCAGCATCTCGCCTGCTTTTTCCGCGACCTGTACGCTAGTCGAGGACAACTGCGTTATCTCCCCGGCAGCCGCCTGGCTCCGCTCGGCGAGCTTTCTCACTTCGGAGGCAACAACGGCAAAGCCCTTTCCGTGCTCGCCGGCACGGGCCGCCTCGATCGCCGCATTCAGCGCAAGCAGGTTCGTCTGCCGTGCGATCTCTTCGATGATCGATATCCGGGCGGCGATGTCTTTCATGGCCGCGACAGTTTCGGAAACCGCCTTGCCGCTCTCCTGTGCGTCGCCCGCGGATTTCATGGCTATCTTCTCCGTCTGCTGGGCGTTGTCGGCGTTCTGTCTTATGTTCGACACCATCTGCTCCATGGATGACGATACCTCTTCAACCGAGCTGGCCTGCTCTGAAGCGCCCTGCGACATCTCCTCCGAACCGGAGCTCAGCTCCTGGCTGCCGGAGGCGACATTATCGGAGGCGGACTTGACATCGGCCACAATCTCCCGTAATTTTTCCACCATATTTTTCATTGCCCGGAGAAGCTGGCCGGTCTCGTCGGAGCTCTTCACGTCTATATCGATATCCAGGTTGCCCTGCGACAACCTGTCCGACACCGCCACGGCCTCACTGAGCGGCGCGGTGATACCCCTGATGAACATGATCGAGATCGCAAGCCCGAGCACGGTGCCGATTACGATAAGAACGATCGAGCTGAAAAAGATCGCGCCATACTTGTCTGCGGCGGTTTTCGCAAGGGTTGCAAATTCCTCCTGCTCCTGTTTCAGCAATGAGGTTGCGATGGAATCGACGAGGTCGGTGGGCCCCCGGTCCATGCCCTTTACCATGTCATCCACTTTATGGGCGCTCTCCATGTCGCCCGAACCGTAGTGACTCAGGGCAGCGCGGTACTTGGCGCCCATGTCCACATGTTTCTTAAGGAAGTCATCGATTTGTGCCGTGTCCAGATTTAATTTCGCCATCGAGGCTTTCAGGTCTTTTCCTGTCTGCTGAACCTGGGATTCCTCATCCATGAATTCCCCGTTATACTTTGCGAAATCCGCGGCATTGTATCCTCTCAGCAAGGTGTCCTTCCAATCCTGGACCTGCTTTTTGAAATGCAGTTCAACGTCATCGGCTTCGGCTACGGCCTGCGTAAACGTCCTGGCAGTATCCATGTTCGCGACCATCATGTCGTTGGTGCTCGAAAGGCCGTGCAAAAGATATATGCCGACCCCGACCAGCAGGGCGGACATGAAGCCTACCAGCAGCAACAGCTTTGTCCCTATTTTCATGTTTCTCAGCATACGCTCCTCCTCAATCTTCCCTCTATTTTTTTAAACATTGCCCCAGCCTCGTTACCGCAGCATCCTGCCTGCTTTTTCCACCTCCTCCTCTTCAGCAATTGTCAAGAGTTTCTGGATATCCGTTATCAGGGCCACGCTCCCGTCTCCCAGGATCGTCGCTCCCGAGTTCCCTTCGATATCTCTCAACACCCTCCCGAGTGTCTTGATGACCGTCTGGTGCTGCCCCACGACCTCATCCACCACAAACCCCGCGGTGCGTCCGTACTCCCGCACTACCACGATCTGTTCGACAGCGGGCGGCTCGCCGCCTATAGCAAACTGCTCGCGGAGGCGTATGTACGGAACCGCCTGCCCCCTGATGTTCGCGATATGTCTGCCGCCCCGCCTTTCCGCATCCCCTCGGGTCAACTCGACGCACTCCTCCACCGACAGCAGCGGCAGCACAAAACGTTCCTCCCCCACCCTGACCAGGAGACCCTCTATGATCGCCAGCGTAAGCGGCAGGACGAGTGTTATTGCCGTATCCACGCCCCTTCTGCTCTCTACATGTATCGATCCGCTGAGGGACTCAACCGTCCGCTTTACAACGTCCATGCCCACGCCCCTGCCGGATATGCTCGTCACATCACGCGCGGTGGTAAAACCCGGGGCGAATATCAGGGAAAATATCTCTTTCTCCGTGAGCCGGTCGTCAGGGCCGACCAGACCTTTTTCTACCGCCCTTCCGATGATGGCGCCGGTGTCGAGGCCGGCTCCGTCGTCGGTAATCCTTATCATTACGTGGTCGCCCGAGTGCGCCGCAGCGAGGCGGACGGCACCCTTCCCCGGCTTACCCGCCCTCTCCCGCGCCCCCGGCGACTCTATGCCGTGATCTATGCTGTTTCTGATGAGATGGACGAGCGGGTCGTTCAGTTTTTCGAGGACCGTCTTGTCCAGTTCCGTCTCCCCTCCTTCGGCGACGAGCTCGACTTCCTTGCCCAGTTCCTCCGACAGGTCGCGCACAAGGCGCTTGAAGACGCCGAAGATGGCGCCGATCGGCATCATGCGTATGTCCATCGCATTGCCCCTGAGATCCGCCACGAGGCGCTCGACCTCCTCGGCTATCGATATCAGCTCCGGGTCGTTTCTGACGAAAGAGATCCGGCTGAGACGCGCCTGAACGGTAACCAGTTCACCCACGAGGTTCACGAGTTTGTCCAGTTTGCGGGACGACACGCGCAGACTGGACATCGACTCCCTGTTTCTGCGGGCGCGCCCGATCTCCCGGCCCGCCTCCTGCCCGTCCGGGGTGGCCTCCACACCGGACGGTTTTACCGGCGCCCTGTCTGCAGGGTCCCCGCCGTCATCCATGACATCAATGGTCACATCGCAGTTGTCCTCGACGAAGATGAAAATGTCCCTGACGGCGTCGATCCCCCGGTCGGTGGTAAGGACCACCTCCCACGAGGTGTAGCACGACTCGGGATCGAGGTCATGAAGAGCGGGAATACCGTCGGTAAGGGCGGCCACGGAACATTCTCCGAGACCGCGCAGCTCATCCAGAAGGAGCAGGGGGTTCGTTCCGTTGAGAAAGATGGAGGGCGAAGGCCTGAACCCGATCCTGTAGGTCACCTGTCTGCCTGCGACATCCGGCGCGAAGATCGCCTTTCCGCCGTGTCCGGCCTCCGGCGGTTCGGGTAAGAGATGTCCGGGCGCCAGCCTCCGGAACGATGCGAGCAGACCGAGCCCCCTGTCGCCGATCGCCTTCGCGTCCTGCCCCCGGGAGCGGACCATCGACCGCAGGAGGTCTGCGGCCGAGAGTGTAAGGTCGATAAGACCCTTGTCCACGGCGATCTTCCCGTCCCGGACGAGGTCGTAGACCGTTTCTATCCGGTGAGTGAAACGCGAGACTTCATCGAAGCCGCACATCGCTCCCGAGCCCTTGAGGGTGTGAAATGTACGGAAGACGGAGGAAACGGCTTCCATGTCCCTCGGGTCCTTTTCAAGTTCGAGCAGAGAGTTCTCAAGCTCGGAGAGGAGTTCTTCCGCTTCGATCCTGAATGCCTCGCCCAGCGCGTCATACTCGCCGCTCATCCGAGCACCTTTCTCACCACCGCGACCAGCTGGTCCGGTTTGAAGGGCTTTACGATCCAGCCGGTTGCGCCGGCCTCCTTTCCCTCCCGTTTCCTGGCACTGTCCGACTCGGTCGTGAGTACGATGATCGGGATGAACCTGAAGGAGGGGTTCCTCCTGATCTCCCTGATGAGACCGATGCCGTCGAGTTCCGGCATGTTAACATCGGTGATCAGCATGTGGACCTGCTTTTTCTCGATCTTCCTCAGTGCCTCGCTGCCGTTTGCCGCCTCGACGATCTCGTACCCGTGCTGCCTGAGCGTAAAACTCACCATCTGTCTGACGCTTGCCGAGTCGTCCACCGTCATAATAGTCTTGCTCATTCTTCCTCCTCAGTTATCCATAAGCAGCTTTTGCACCGGGAGCATCCCTTCTTCCGGAGATAGCCCGCAGCAGCAGCGGTTTGAACGAGCTTTCCCGGAAGCCCTCCCTTCAGCGAAAACCTCTTGCCGGCGGCGGCCGCCGTATGACACGCAGAACACATGATCTGAAGAAAGGCCAGGTCGGCAACGAAAGTTTTGTCGATGGCCGCGACGATATGGTCGGCCTTCCCGAATGCCGCCAAAAGACCGTTTCTGATTGCCGACGCATTTTCTATCGTCAACGCCCCGCCCATCGCCAGTTCTCCCCCTGTGTCCGTCTCGTGCATTTCAAAATAGTGCATGTCTTTTCCCCTCCTTTTTCCGCCGTCAGAAAAACTCCACATTTTCCCCGAATTCTTCAATATCTTTCGCCGCGGCCCCCTCAAGGGGCGTCAGAACCCTTCCCCTTCCCGCACCGGGCGCGCCCCCCGATGGCGGCAGCCCGCCCCGCCCCGTCCCTGTGACGGGACCGCGAGATGACTCCCCTGCCGTCACGGAGATTTTTTCGAGAGCCGTCAGCATACCGCCGACCGCTGCGTCCACCAGGGTGTGGACGGTTATCCCGTCGATCACTTCTCTTATCTCGTCCAGGACGGAATGCACGGATTCCTTGACCCCGTCGCAGGTCGCAACGATCTGCCCGTTCACCTCTCTGACGGAATGCACGAGTCGTCCCAGATCCTCCGATATGTCCCCGGCTGCTGCGTCGCCTTCCGTCCCCGGCGAGCCAGCGCCCGACAGGTCCGCCATATGCGCCTCCATCGACATGAGCAGGCCGGAGATCTTTGCAGTGTGCGTCCGCGTTTCGGCGGAGACCCTCTGGATCGCCTCCGCAATCACGTCCAACGCCCTTCCCTCGCTTCCTATGACGCCGGCCTTCACCTGTGCGTTGAATGCGATCAGGCCAATATCGTCGCCTATTTCTTCGATCTCATGCGCGAACCCCGACATCTCCCTTATATCCCTGCCGGCATGCGCAACCGCACCTGAGAGCTCCCTTGTAACCACTGCGTTTTCCGAAAGGGTGGCAAGAGTAGAGGTAACAGAGGAAAGGGCGCGCTGTATCCCGGAGAGGAACGACGTTTCCGGCAAGCCGTCGTGCCCCGCGACCCGCCCCGCCCTGTCAAACATCCGCTTCACGTCCGAAGTTTTTTTACGGAGATTTTCGATGACGCCCTCCACCGCTGAGACAAAGTCATCCCTTGTGACGGTAA